>NZ_FNOE01000052.1 GCF_900106555.1 Nitrosomonas oligotropha
GAAATGGTGATGCCTGGGGATAACGTATCGGTGACGGTAAATCTGATAGCACCGATTGCGATGGAAGACGGATTGCGATTTGCGATACGAGAAGGTGGGCGCACGGTTGGTGCCGGTGTCGTCGCAAAAATTATTGAGTAAGTTTTTTGTTATAATAAAAGCACGATAGTAATTGTTTTTTTGTGGTTTTAGCTTCATATACATCTCAGTTAAAAGGCCAGTAGCTCAATTGGCAGAGCGTCGGTCTCCAAAACCGAAGGTTGGGGGTTCGATGCCCTCCTGGCCTGCCATATAACTGATATTGCTTTGATAATAATTAAATGAACGTTAGTTGGTGGATGGCGGTTCTGATTGTGGTAATAAAATGAGCTTTCAGCTCTGTAGCGCAATCGAATGTTTTTTCACAATCGCAAGGAAAAAAGGATTCAATAGACGTGAATAAATTGAAGCTTGGGCTTGTATTTGTATTTATTATTGCTGGTGTAGCAGGTTTCATTTATTTAAATGAGAGCGCCACGGTTGTGCGCATATTGTCTATTCTGGCAGGATTTTTGTTGGCAGCAGTTACTGCAAAATTTACAACCCAAGGTCAGGAATTTTATATATTTTGCAGAGAATCTTCTGAAGAAGCGAAAAAAGTAGTTTGGCCTAGCCGCAAGGAAACACTACAAACATCGGGTGTAGTATTTGCTTTCGTCATTGCCATGGCATTGTTTTTATGGTTGATTGATGCTGGGTTGATGTCACTTGTAAAAGTTATGATGAATCCGGATGCTTGATCGCGTCTCTCAGAGGAAAGAATGGGTATGAAATGGTATGTGGTTCACGCTTATTCAGGTTATGAGAAAAGTGTACAGCGTGCATTAAAGGATCGTATTGAGCGAGCTGGCATGCAAGATAAGTTTGGTCAAATTCTAGTACCGGTTGAAGAGGTGATAGAAATGAAAAGTGGCCAAAAAAATATTAGTGAGCGTAAGTTCTTTCCGGGTTATGTGCTCGTAGAAATGGAGATGTCCGATGATTCATGGCATCTGGTTAAGAATACCGAGAAAGTTACAGGCTTTGTTGGTGGTTCTGCTATGAAACCTACGCCGATAAGTCAGAAGGAAGTCGATAATATACTCCATCAAATTCAAGAAGGTGTTGAGAAACCAAAGCCGAAAATTCTATTTGAAATTGGTGAAGCAGTTCGGGTTAAGGAAGGGCCGTTTACAGATTTTCATGGCAACGTGGAAGATGTCAATTACGACAAAAGCAAACTCAGAGTCTCCGTTTCCATATTCGGACGCCCAACACCTGTTGAGTTGGACTTCAATCAAGTAGAGAAATCCTAGTAGATAGTTATTGTTTTTAGAATTGAGAATAAATTGAATTAAAGTTTTTTAGGTGCTTTTTTATTGTTTATCACCGGGGAGAGCGCGTAGTCGTTCGATTGTACCCATCAGGAGGATGTAGTGGCAAAGAAGATTATTGGCTATATTAAGTTGCAAGTACCTGCCGGAAAAGCTAATCCAAGTCCACCTATTGGGCCGGCGCTAGGTCAGCGGCAGTTAAATATTATGGAGTTCTGTAAAGCGTTTAACGCGGCTACCCAGAAATTGGAGCCAGGCTTACCTGTCCCCGTTATCATTACTGCTTATGCTGATAAAAGTTTTACGTTTGTAATGAAAACAACACCGGCATCGGTCTTAATTAAAAAGGCTGCAGGTGTTGGAAAGGGAAGCGCTAGGCCACATTTAGACAAAGTAGGCAAATTAAGCCGTAGTCAAGCCGAAGAGATTGCCAAAACAAAAATGCCGGATTTGACGGCGGCAGATTTGGATGCTGCTGTACGTACGATTGCTGGAAGTGCAAGAAGTATGGGCATAGAAGTGGAGGGTATATAAAATGGCACGTTCATCGAAGCGCTATCAGGCTATTGCAAGTAAAGTGGACCGAAATAAGGCGTATCAAATTGACGAGGCATTGGGATTCGTTAAAGAGGCTGCAACAGCAAAGTTTGATGAATCTATTGATATTGCAGTCAATTTGGGTATTGATGCGAAGAAATCCGATCAAGCTGTGCGCGGCTCGGTAGTTTTGCCCGCAGGTACAGGAAAAACAGTGCGTGTTGCGGTATTTGCGCAAGGCGATAAAGCAAAAGAAGCCCAAGAAGCGGGAGCAGACATTGTTGGTTTTGATGACTTGGCTGCTGAAATTAAAGCTGGGAATATCAACTTTGATGTTGCTATCGCAAGTCCAGATGCGATGCGGGTCGTGGGTCAATTAGGTCAAATTCTGGGGCCGCGTAGTTTAATGCCAAATCCAAAGGTGGGTACCGTGACTGCGGATATTGCCGGTGCAGTTAAGAATGCGAAAGCTGGGCAGGTACAATTTAGAGCGGACAAGACCGGCATCATTCACTGCACAATTGGCCGTGCGTCGTTTGGTGTGGATGCATTAAAACAAAATTTGAAGGCATTGATTGAAGCACTGAATAAATCCAAACCGGCTTCGTCAAAAGGCATTTATCTAAGAAAAGTGTCCGTTTCAAGTACTATGGGAATTGGTATACGGGTAGATCAAACAAGCATAACGTAACAAAAGAACTTTGGGCCATCAAATACAGTTTGTATTTGAGGATTATCAAAGACCGTTGGGGTGTACTGAAGGTGGATGAAAAACTTTCTGGATTTAACTGGATGACACTTAAACTCTCAACTATGCAGAGAAAAATATTAGACTTTTAGTTTTTTCTGCGATGTCCTGAGAACCCAGCGTAGATGGTGAACCCAGACAGGAGTTTTGTTTTTCCTGGTTTAAGGTCACCAGTGTGTAGTATTCGAGGATGAAAAATTTATTCATGAATCGAATGCTATTTTTAACTGATGGAGAGTGAACCTTGAGTCTTAATCTTGATGAGAAAAAAGCAATAGTAGCTGAAGTGAGCGCTCAGGTAGCTAACGCTCAAGCGATTATTATTGCAGAGTATCGAGGGATGGAAGTTGGTCAAATGACGCAACTGAGAGCGAAAACTCGCGAGTCAGGAGTTTATTTTCATGTCATAAAAAATTCATTGGTTCGTCGTGCTGTCGCAGATACGCCTTATGCAGGGTTAGCCAAGCATATGGTTGGTCCGCTTGCTTATGGCATCAGTACCGATCCGGTAGCAGCAGCGAAAGTGTTGCATGAGTTTTCTAGAGACAATGAAAAATTCGTAATCAAAGTTGGTGCGATCGGCGAACAAGTGATATCGCGTGATGAGATTACTGCACTCGCAGTATTGCCAAGTCGTGATGAATTGCTGGCAAGATTGTTGGGAACAATGCAGGCACCTATCGCCAAGTTTGTACAAACACTGAATGAAGTACCTGCTCGTTTTGTACGTGGCTTAGCCATGGTACGAGATAGTAAATAGCGTTCTTCAAGCTTCCTTAATACGTAAATAGAAAATAACCAGGAGAAAATAATGGCTGTAACGAAAGATGAGATATTAGAAGCAATTGCCAGCATGACCGTACTCGAATTATCGCAATTGATTAAAGAGATGGAAGATAAATTCGGTGTATCTGCAGTTGCGACAGCTGCTGTTGCTGTTGCCGCACCGGGTGGTGGAGGCGCTGCTCCTGCTGCTGCGGAGCAAACTGAGTTTAACGTTATTCTCACATCTGCTGGCGAAAGTAAAGTAAATGTGATCAAAGTGGTAAGAGCAGTAACCGGACTCGGTTTGAAAGAAGCAAAAGACTTGGTTGATGGTGCACCGAAACCAGTTAAGGAAGGTGTATCCAAAGAAGATGCTGCTGCAATTCAGAAACAGCTGGTAGAAGCTGGCGCTACTTGCGAAGTTAAGTAATAAAAATTATAAATTTTCCAGGCTGGTAGGCTATTGTAGCCGCCAGCCTTTGATATTTTGACCATTTGATGTGTCATTTTGGGCATTTGAACAATTGATAGTTATCTGGCCTCAGTCCTTCAATCCTCTGTCTTCTTCTCTCGGAGAAAATTCATGAGCTATTCGTTCACAGAGAAAAAACGTATCCGCAAAAGTTTTGCCAAACGTGCGAGCGTATTGCCTATACCGTTTCTTCTTGCTACTCAGCTCGAATCATACGCAGCTTTTTTACAGGAAAATGTCGCGCCTAATAAGCGCCAAAACCAGGGATTACAAGCTGCCTTTAATTCAATATTCCCAATCGAGAGTCATACAAAAAATGCGCGTCTTGATTTTATCAGCTATGAACTCGGAGCACCGGTATTCGATGTCAAGGAGTGTCAGCAACGCGGGCTAACCTATGCATCGCCATTACGTGCAAGAGTAAGACTGACGATTATGGATAAGGAAATATCCAAGCCGACTGTCAAGGAGGTGAAGGAACAAGAAGTCTATATGGGTGAAATACCTCTAATGACCGATACCGGTTCTTTTGTTATCAATGGCACTGAGCGGGTGATTGTGTCACAACTGCATCGCTCACCTGGCGTGTTTTTTGAGCATGATCGTGGTAAAACCCATTCTTCGGGAAAATTACTATTTTCTGCACGGATTATTCCTTATCGCGGATCGTGGCTGGATTTTGAGTTTGATCCGAAGGATTGTTTGTTTTTCAGGATTGATCGCCGCCGCAAAATGCCTGTGACAACTCTGTTAAAGGCGATCGGTTGCACTTCCGAACAGATACTACAAGAGTTTTTCATTTTTGATTGTTTCCATTTCTCAGACAAAGGTATCCAGTTTGAACTTGTGCCGGAACGCTTGCGTGGCGAGGTAGCCAGTTTTGATATTACGGCTAAAGGCAAGAAAGTAATAGTTCAGAAGGATAAGCGCATTACCGCCAAACACATACGCGAAATGCAAGAAGCCAAGATCGATCAATTGGATGTGCCGGAAGACTTCTTATTAGGACGGATACTGGCGCAGAATATTGTTGATAAGGAAACAGGTGAAGTTGTCGCGCTTGCCAACGATGAGATTACCGAAGATACGTTGGCTAAAATCCGTAAAGCCAACATCAAAAAAATTCATACACTGTATGTAAACGATCTTAATTATGGCGCTTATATCTCACAAACGCTGAAGATCGATGAAACGACCGATGAAATGAATGCGCAGGTTGCGATCTACCGCATGATGCGCCCGGGTGAGCCACCGACCGAGGAAGCTGTTAAAGCATTGTTCGCCGGTTTATTCTATTCGCCCGAACGCTATGATTTATCCGTTGTCGGTCGAATGAAATTTAATCGCAGAGTGGGCAGAACTGAATTGACGGGTGCTCAGACACTATCGAATGACGATATTATCGCGGTTATCAAAATTCTGGTCGAATTGCGCAATGGCCGTGGCGAGATCGATGATATCGATCATCTTGGTAATCGCCGTGTACGTGCGGTCGGTGAGTTGGCGGAAAATCAATTCCGATCAGGACTGGTGCGTGTAGAACGCGCAGTGAAGGAACGGTTAAGTCAGGCCGAATCAGAGAATCTGATGCCGCATGATTTGATTAATGCGAAACCCGTTTCAGCAGCGGCACGAGAGTTCTTTGGTTCCAGCCAATTATCACAATTCATGGATCAAACGAATCCGCTATCTGAAATTACGCATAAACGACGCATCTCAGCTTTGGGGCCGGGTGGGTTGACACGGGAAAGAGCCGGTTTTGAAGTGCGTGACGTACATCCCACGCATTATGGCCGGGTATGCCCGATTGAAACACCGGAAGGACCTAATATCGGTCTGATCAATTCGCTGGCATTGTATGCGCGAACCAATGAGTATGGCTTTATTGAAACGCCCTATAGCAAAGTAAAAGATTGCCGGGTGACAGAAGAAATAGATTACCTGTCCGCGATTGAAGAGGGTAATTATATGATTGCGCAGGCTAACGCTGAGCTTGATGAAAATCATCAGCTAATCAGCGATATTGTGTCCTGTCGCTACAAAAACGAGTTTGAATTATCGTCGCCGGAACGTATCGAATACGTGGATGTGGCGCCGGCGCAGATTGTCTCCGTAGCTGCTTCGCTCATACCATTTTTAGAGCATGATGATGCGAACCGTGCGCTGATGGGATCGAACATGCAGCGTCAAGCCGTTCCCTGTTTGCGTGCTGAAAAGCCATTTGTCGGTACGGGGATAGAGCGCGTCGTGGCAGTGCATTCAGGAACTACTGTGCGAGCCAAGCGTGGCGGTATTGTGGATTATATCGATGCGAGCCGGATAGTTGTGCGGGTGCATGACGCAGAAACGCGTATGGGTGAAGTGGGTGTGGATATTTATAATCTGATCAAATACACCCGCTCGAACCAGAATACCAATATTAATCAGAGGCCTCTGGTTAAAGTTGGAGACAATATCAGTAAAGACGACGTGATAGCCGATGGCGCTTCTACCGACATGGGGGAACTTGCACTTGGACAAAATATGCTGGTGGCATTTATGCCCTGGAATGGCTATAACTTTGAAGACTCGATTCTGATATCCGAACGGATCGTTGCGGAAGATCGCTTCACCTCGATACACATTGAAGAGCTTTCCGTTGTGAGCCGGGACACCAAGCTGGGTACGGAAGAGATAACGGCTGATATTCCCAATTTATCGGAACATCAATTGGGCCGTCTTGATGAATCGGGCATTGTTTATATCGGCGCGGAAGTAGAAGCCGGTGACGTATTGGTTGGGAAAGTTACACCTAAAGGTGAAACGCAGCTGACACCGGAAGAAAAATTATTGCGGGCAATTTTTGGCGAAAAAGCATCGGATGTAAAAGATACTTCGCTACGGGTACCATCGGGCATATCTGGAACCGTCATCGACGTGCAAGTGTTTACGCGAGAAGGAATCGAACGTGACAAACGCGCGCAAAAAATTATCGATGATGAACTTGATCGTTATAAAAAGGATCTGGCCGATCAGTTGCGTATTGTGGAAGAAGATGCATTTCAACGTATTGAGCGCTTGCTGATTGGTAAGATCGCAACTGGCGGTCCTCATAAGCTAGTCAAAGGTAAAGAGATTACGGCTGAATATTTGCATAGCTTTGATCCACATTATTGGTTTGATATCCGTCTGGCCGATGAAGATGCGAGCATACAATTGGAGCAGGTGCGCGAAAGTATGGCGCAAAAGCGCAAAGCATTCGATGCGGCATTTGATGAGAAAAAGAAAAAACTCACACAGGGAGATGAACTGGCTCCCGGTGTGCAAAAAATGGTTAAGATTTATATTGCGATTAAACGGCGATTGCAGCCGGGCGATAAGATGGCGGGACGGCATGGTAACAAGGGTGTGATCTCGAAGATCGTACCATTGGAAGACATGCCTTATATGGCGGATGGAACGCCAGTCGATGTCGTATTGAATCCGCTGGGTGTGCCTTCCCGGATGAACGTGGGGCAGATTCTTGAAGTTCATTTGGGTTGGGCAGCAAAAGGATTGGGCAGAAAAATCGATGAGATGCTGCAAGCTCAACAGAATGTGAATGAGATCAGAGAATTTCTGAATAAGATTTATAACGGGAGCGGTAAAAAAGAAGATATTGCTTCATTATCGGATAGTGAAATCTTATCGTTAGCCGAAAATCTGACCGAAGGCGTTCCGTTTGCAACGCCAGTATTTGACGGAGCAACCGAGCATGAGATTAAAGATATGCTAGAACTTGCTGGTTTACCGCAATCAGGCCAGATCACCTTATACGATGGCCGGACGGGAGAAGCTTTCGACCGATCAGTCACGGTTGGTTATATGCATGTTCTGAAACTGCATCACTTGGTGGATGATAAGATGCATGCGCGCTCAACCGGTCCTTATAGTTTGGTGACACAGCAACCATTGGGCGGTAAAGCGCAATTTGGCGGGCAACGTTTCGGTGAGATGGAGGTTTGGGCGCTGGAGGCCTATGGCGCAGCTTATACCTTACAGGAAATGTTGACTGTGAAATCCGATGATGTGACCGGGCGTACCAAAGTATATGAAAGTATTGTGAAGGGTGATCATAAGATTGATGCCGGCATGCCGGAATCATTTAATGTACTGGTAAAAGAAATACGTTCATTGGGAATGGATATCGATTTAGAACAGTATTGATTATTCATAACCATGAATGATCGAATGCGATTCTATTCTGCCATTCATACTTTGATTTATACAATTTTTATTGCCCCCTGATTGACAGGAGTGACAAATGAAAGCACTGCTAGATTTATTTAAACAAGTTACTCACAAAGAAGAGTTCGATGCCATCAAAATTGGCCTTGCATCTCCTGAGAAAATACGCTCATGGTCGTATGGTGAGGTAAAAAAACCGGAAACGATTAATTACCGTACTTTCAAACCGGAAAGAGACGGTTTGTTCTGCGCCAAAATTTTTGGCCCAGTGAAGGATTATGAGTGCTTGTGTGGCAAGTACAAACGTCTGAAGCATCGTGGTGTTATTTGTGAGAAGTGCGGTGTTGAAGTTACTTTATCCAAGGTACGTCGCGAGCGGATGGGGCATATCGAACTTGCTTCCCCGGTTTCGCATATCTGGTTTCTCAAATCGTTACCGTCTCGTCTCGGCATGGTGCTGGACATGACCTTACGCGATATTGAACGGGTGCTTTATTTTGAAGCTTACGTAGTTACCGATCCGGGGATGACGCCGTTAACGCGCTGCCAGCTTTTGACGGAAGATGACTATTTAATCAAAACAGAAGAGTATGGCGATGATTTCAGTGCCAGCATGGGCGCTGAAGGCATTCGCGATTTATTGAGCAACTTGGATATCACTGCAGAGATTGAAATCCTCCGGCGTGAGATGGAAAGCACAGGGTCCGAGACAAAAATCAAGAAAATCTCTAAGCGCCTCAAACTACTCGAGGCATTCAATAAGTCCGGTATAAAGCCACAGTGGATGATATTAACTGTGCTGCCGGTATTGCCGCCGGATCTTCGTCCATTGGTACCCTTGGATGGCGGACGTTTTGCTACCTCTGATTTGAATGATCTGTATCGGCGTGTCATCAATCGTAATAATCGTCTAAAGCGCCTGCTGGAACTGAAAGCGCCAGAGATTATCGTTCGTAATGAAAAGCGGATGCTGCAAGAAGCGGTTGATTCATTATTGGATAATGGCCGCCGCGGTAAGGCGATGACGGGTGCGAATAAACGTGCGCTCAAATCCTTGGCCGATATGATCAAGGGTAAAGGCGGTCGATTTCGTCAGAATTTGCTGGGCAAACGTGTGGACTATTCCGGACGTTCAGTCATTGTGGTTGGACCACAGCTTAAGCTGCATCAATGCGGACTACCGAAGAAGATGGCGCTCGAGCTGTTTAAACCATTTATTTTCAATAAACTGGAGATAATGGGAATTGCTAGCACTATAAAAGCCGCTAAGCGTGAGGTCGAAAATGAAAGCCCGGTAGTCTGGGATATATTGGAAGATGTCATTCGCGAGCACCCGGTCATGCTGAACCGGGCGCCAACGCTGCATCGATTGGGTATTCAGGCGTTTGAACCGGTACTGGTTGAAGGCAAGGCAATTCAATTGCATCCGCTGGTATGTGCAGCTTTTAATGCTGACTTTGACGGTGACCAAATGGCTGTTCACGTGCCGCTTTCTTTAGAAGCGCAAATGGAATGCCGCACTTTGATGATGTCAACCAATAATGTGTTGTCACCTGCCAATGGCGAGCCGATTATCGTGCCGTCGCAGGATATAGTGCTCGGACTTTACTATACAACGCGGGAAAAGGTTGGGGCGCGAGGCGAAGGCATGATATTTCAGAATGTGGGCGAGGTTTCGCGCGCTTATGAAACCCGCAATGTCGAGTTGAATGCCAAAATCACAGTGAGAATCAAAGAGTATGAGACAAACGCTGATGGAGAGCGCTGTGAAAAGATTACTCGGTATGAAACAACTGTTGGAAGAACCTTATTATTTGAGATTTTCCCACCGAGCTTACCTTTCTCACTACTGAACAAAACTCTTAAAAAGAAAGAGATCTCGAAGCTTATTAATGCGAGCTTCAGACGTTGTGGGTTACGTGAGACGGTTATCTTTGCAGATAAACTGATGTATTCGGGCTTCACGTATGCGACACGCGCAGGGATATCAATTTGTGCGGATGATATGCTGATCCCAACGCAGAAGGGCGATATCATTGCTGCAGCGGAAAAAGAAGTGAAAGAAATTGAAGGTCAATATACTTCAGGTCTTGTGACGCAAGGCGAACGCTATAACAAAGTGGTCGATATCTGGGGACGTGCGGGTGATCAGGTCGCCAAGGCGATGATGAATCAACTCGGCGTGGAAGCAGTACAAGATCCGACTACGGGTAAGGACAAATTGGGTGAAGATGGTAAGTCATTGGTGCAAGAATCGTTCAATTCGATCTATATGATGGCGGATTCCGGTGCGCGTGGTTCGGCAGCACAAATACGGCAGCTCTCGGGTATGCGTGGACTGATGGCGAAACCGGATGGATCGATTATTGAAACTCCAATTACCGCCAATTTCCGTGAAGGGCTGAACGTTTTGCAGTACTTCATTTCGACGCATGGTGCTCGTAAAGGCCTGGCGGATACTGCGTTAAAAACTGCAAACTCGGGTTATTTGACGCGGCGTTTGGTTGATGTGACGCAAGATCTCGTAGTTACAGAAGAAGATTGCGGTACCGGTAACGGTGTGGTGGTGAAGGCTCTGGTGGAAGGTGGCGAAATTATTGAGGCGCTCCGCGAACGGATTCTTGGAAGAGTGGTGGCAAACGATTTAATTAATCCCGAAAATCAGGAAGTCGTGTTTGCCTCGGGCGCACTATTGGATGAAGACGCTGTTGATTTAATCGAGTCCTTGGGTATTGATGAAGTTAAAGTACGCACGCCATTGACTTGTGAGACTCGGTACGGGCTATGCGCCAAATGTTACGGCCGGGATCTGGGGCGTGGCACGCCGGTCAACGTGGGTGAAGCTGTGGGTGTCATCGCCGCGCAATCGATTGGCGAACCAGGCACGCAATTGACAATGCGTACGTTCCATATCGGCGGCGCAGCATCCAGAACAGCCGTTGTCAGTCAGGTTGAGAGTAAATCAAGTGGTGTAGTGCATTATTCTTCTACAATGCGTTACGTAACGAATGCGCAAAATGAATTAATCGCCATCTCGCGCAGTGGTGAAATCATCATTCAAGATGAAAATGGTCGCGAGCGTGAAAGGCATAAAGCATCGTATGGTGCGACATTGATGGTACGGAATGGTGAAGCGGTAAAAGCCGGTCAAATATTGACCACATGGGATCCGCATACACGGCCAATTATCACTGAATATACCGGTAAAGTACGATTTGAGAATGTCGAAGAGGGGGTAACGGTCGCCAAACAGATCGATGAAGTGACCGGATTGTCGACATTAGTGGTCATTGATCCGAAACGCCGCGGGGTTTCGCAATCAAAAGGCTTGCGTCCATTGGTTAAATTCCTCGATGATGACGGTAATGAGATCAAGATGGTTGGCAGCAATCAGTCTGTGAGCATTACTTTCCAGATCGGTTGTATTATTACCGTGCGTGACGGACAGCAGGTGAGTGTTGGCGAAGTACTGGCAAGAATTCCTCAGGAAACATCGAAAACGCGTGATATTACCGGTGGTTTGCCGCGTGTGGCTGAGCTATTTGAAGCACGGTCACCAAAAGATGCGGGCATGTTAGCTGAAGTAACAGGCATCGTATCGTTCGGGAAAGATACCAAGGGCAAACAGCGGCTTGTCATTACCGATCTAGAAGGCACCGTTCATGAATATCTAATTCCAAAAGATAAGCATGTGATGGCGCATGACGGACAAGTTGTTAACAAAGGCGAAATTATCGTTGACGGTCCAGCTGATCCTCGTGACATATTACGTTTACAGGGTGTTGAAGCACTGGCGCGTTATATTACAGATGAAGTTCAGGACGTATACCGGTTGCAAGGCGTTAGGATTAATGACAAGCATATTGAAGTCATTGTGCGTCAGATGTTAAGACGAGTGCAAATTACTAATGCCGGTGATTCCACGTTTATTACCGGTGAGCAAGTCGAGCGTGCCGATCTGTTGATAGAGAATGAGCGGTTGATCGCAGAGAAAAAAATGCCTGCTACGTATGAGTTCCAGCTGCTTGGTATTACAAAAGCATCATTGTCTACCGACTCATTCATTTCAGCGGCATCTTTCCAAGAAACAACGCGCGTGTTGACCGAAGCTGCCATCATGGGTAAAAAAGATGATTTGCGTGGTCTGAAGGAAAATGTGATCGTAGGAAGACTAGTTCCAGCAGGGACGGGATTGTCTTTTCACAGCAAACGCAAGAATCAAGGAAGAATATCCGAGTTAGGTTTGGAATCAAGCATTTCAATCGATAGCACAGTCTAGAAAATAGAAATTTAATACTCGATCCTCTACAGTCCCCTTGACAGTGGTGAGGTGACTAAGTAGTCTAGAGGAGGCTACCTGCCTGTGTTTTGGGAAGCTGTATGGGCAGAGGGGACCGGATGGATT
>NZ_FNOE01000003.1 GCF_900106555.1 Nitrosomonas oligotropha
TTGAACATGGCATTAATCACCCGTAAACCGGGCAAAGTGATTCACCACAGCGATCAAGGCAGTCAATATACCAGCGTTGAGTTCGGCAAGCGATGCAAAGAGATGGGGGATCGCCTTTCCATGGGCAGTGGGGTGATGCCTATGATAACGCAATGGCAGAGCGCTTTTTTGCTTCCCTGGAATGTGAGCTGATCGACAGGCGCTCCTGGAAAAACAAAACTGAAGCAAGGCTGGCCATATTCACCTGGATTGAGGTCTGGTACAACCCCACTCGCAGACATTCCGGACTGGGATACTTATCACCGAACAATTTTGAGAGAAAACTGAATGAGAATAATCAAATCGCGATAAACTTTAATCCGCTTTTACCGGTCGAGACCTTCTCGATTCCATGAAAAAATGTCCGTCAAAATGGGACAACTCCAAGCAAAAATATAAACCAGCTCAGCAATAAGAAAAAACCGAAGAAAAGTTCGTACAACGGTAAGGTTGGAAAAGCGTTTCAGATTTTGCCTTGAATGTGCCTCATGCTAGCTGGTGACCCGATCCTTGGGAGTTGATCCAACGTAGCGACAACTCAATTTGTGAACTTTTCGTGAAGCAATCCATCTTTTGTATTGAGCTTTGCTTATGTTATATTTACAAAAAAAGTATTCAGGTTCCGAAGCAATTTACTTGCGACACAAAAATGGAGGAAATAAAGATGCAAAGAACTGCTTATAAATATCTACTGGTTTTTCTGTTTGGCAGTATTGGATTATCGCTTTCGAGTTTAACATATGCGCAAAATCCCGAAATGGAACGGTATCAAGCTGCATTGATAGAGTTGAAAAACACTCAAAAACAATTAGTGGAGAAGCTTACTGATGAAGATAAGGAAAACTTTATAACTTCTCAAAGGCATTGGAACAGGTTCAAAAACTCAGACTGTTTAAACCTTGGTGTTAATCCTCTATATTGTTTAGAATCAAGAACCAAAGAGAGAATTCAGCATCTTAAAGATTTTTTAAAAAACTTAAGTACTGAGAAATCTACATAGTTTCTATTTTTTACAAATTTGCTCGATAAAACGCCGGTGCATTGCACAGGCGTTTTCATTTGAATGCGACTTCCTACAGTAACCGTTTGAGTTTGCCAGATACTTCTTTTTGCGCCACCCACCCTGCTACTTCTGGTTGTCTAGTAATCACGCTTAGAACTCTTCCCAGTCATTACCGCCGTTGGCCGCTATCTTCCGAGGTGGTTCAGATGACTCGGATGCTATCACCTTAACGCGATTTGGCAATTTTGTAACCGGCCGGTTGCTTCTTTTGACTGGCTTGGCAGTGCTGGAACCGCCGCTACTTTCAGATAGTTTGAATACGCTGACCGCTTGCGCGAGCGCTTGCGCCTGATCATGCATGGTTTCAGCTGCGGATGCCGCTTGTTCAACCAAGGCTGCATTCTGCTGCGTGACTTCATCCATTTGGGTGACCGCTTGATTGACCTGCTCAATTCCGGAATGTTGTTCCTGCGATGCGGCGGAAATCTCGTTCATGATGTCCGTTACGCGTTTGACTGCGGTAACGACTTTATCCATCGTGTCGCCCGCTTCATCAACCAGGCGCGTGCCGACTTCCACTTTCGCTACCGAATCATTGATCAGCTCCTTAATTTCTTTTGCTGCTGTTGCGGAACGCTGTGCCAGTGTACGAACTTCAGTAGCCACCACCGCAAATCCGCGGCCTTGCTCACCGGCACGCGCTGCTTCAACTGCGGCATTGAGTGCCAATATATTGGTTTGGAAAGCGATACCGTCGATGACACTGATGATATCGACAATTTTTTTCGAGCTTTCGTTGATCGAACTCATGGTCTGCACCACCTGACCCACTACCGCGCCTCCCCTCACCGCGACTTCGGAAGCGCCTGCAGCCAGTTGATTAGCTTGGCGCGCATTATCCGCATTTTGCTTGACGGTCGAAGTCAGTTCTTCCATTGAAGATGCAGTTTCCTCAAGACTGGATGCCTGCTCTTCAGTTCGTTGGCTTAAGTCCGAATTGCCCGATGCGATCTCACCAGCGGATGTTTGGATCAGATTGGCGTCCACTCGCACTTTTCCTACCAAATCGATCAGATTATCATTCATGGCTTTCAACGCGTTGATCAAGCGGCCAAATCCATTAACCGTAGAGCGGGGTTCGATTCTGGTGGATAAATCCCCTGCAGCAACGGCATTGGCAATCGTGATCGCTTCGTTCAACGGTTTTACAATACCGCGCAGCAGAATGTATCCCAGAGCACACGCAAGCAATACGCTCGAGCTGATCGTAGCAATCATAATCATGAAAATGGAGCTGTAATCGCTTACCGCGCTTTCATACTCTTCGGCCGCAACCTTGCCCTGCAAAGTAATCATGCTGTAAATGGTTTCGTGCAAGCGGTAAAACAGCGGTTCCGCTTCGTCTTTAAGGTTCTTTGCCGCACCATCGAAATCACCGGCAATGGTCATTGCGAATATTTTATTGACTGCCGCTACATAGGCTGCATGCAATCGCAGTTTTTCTTGCGCGAGCTGCTCTTCCACTGTGGTCAATTCAGTCGCCATGAATCTTGCCCAGATTTCCTCGGCGCTTTTAATCGTTTTTGCTGTTTCTTCCGATTTTTCTTTCGCAAATTCCGTGCTTTTTGTGCTGGTCGCAATGGTAACGTTCTTACGCACAGCTTCCCAAATATCATTAATCGTCGCCAGATCAACAGCCGTCACCGTGCGATCCTGATAAACCGTTCTCAATCCTTCGTTCGATTGTTTTATCCCATGTAAGCCTAGCACGCCGATACCAATCAGTATTACTGACAGAAGGCCGATCACAATGATCAGCTCCGTTTTCACTGTCATATCTTTCAACATAAGAATCTCCTAAAATTATTTCTACGTGAATGGCTTTATTTTGTAGACACATTTCTCGTTTCAATCCAGTGATCAAAATGACACCGGTTCGAATAAATGTTTTTTTGCCGATAGGGTTTTATTATCGGCGGAAAACCTTGCAAATTCATGGATATTCGTTCAGGAGCTGAGCTACTTTTATGCCTCATTTCACTCTTTCGATATGCATAATCAAACGGACTTGCATAGTTTTTTTATCTTGAATTTTGATTAATCGCTCGAATAAATTATTCCAAAACTGCACGCCCCACATGATAAAATCCAAGCGGATTCTTGATTGTTCATCCAGCTAATCTGAAATATCAATTCTAGTTTTTTCTTCCATGATACAACTCACTATTAATGGACAACCGCAGCAGTTTGAAGCGCCGATTAACGTTGCACAACTGATCGACCATCTGGCTTTGCACGGCAAGCGGATTGCCATCGAACGCAATGGCGAGATCGTGCCGCGTAGCCAGTTTCCGCAACAAATGCTGGTTCATGGGGATCAGCTGGAAGTTGTCGTCGCCGTCGGTGGCGGTTAAGTTCTGCTATTCAATCACTACACATCGATATAAAAAGAATCTCATGGATAATTTAGTTATTGCCGGTAAAACCTATTCATCCCGGTTACTGGTCGGCACAGGTAAATACAAGGATTTCAATGAAACACGCGCGGCGGTTGAAGCGAGCGGCGCTGAAATCATTACCGTGGCGATCCGGCGCACGAATATCGGGCAAAATGCCGGTGAGCCCAATCTGCTGGATGTGCTACCGCCTTCCGAATATACTCTGCTACCCAATACTGCAGGCTGTTACACCCTCGACGATGCAGTGCGCACGTTGCGGCTGGCCCGTGAATTACTCGACGGTCATAGCCTGGTCAAACTGGAAGTATTGGGTGATCCTAAAACGCTGTATCCGAATATGGTGGAAACACTGAAAGCTGTGGAAATTCTCATCAAAGAGGACTTTCAAGTGATGGTCTATACCTCGGATGATCCGATCATCGCCAAGCAACTGGAAGACATGGGCTGTGTTGCCGTGATGCCGCTGGCTTCGTTGATCGGTTCCGGCATGGGCATTTTGAATCCGTGGAATCTGCAAATCATTATCGACAATGCCAAAATCCCGGTGCTGGTTGATGCCGGTGTTGGCACTGCATCTGATGCTACCATCGCGATGGAACTTGGTTGTGACGGTGTTCTGATGAACACCGCGATTGCCGCAGCGCAACATCCGGTGTTAATGGCGTCGGCAATGCGCAAAGCTGTCGAAGCCGGGCGCGAAGCCTATTTAGCCGGACGCATGGCGAAAAAGCTCTATAGCGCCAGTCCCAGCTCTCCGACAGAAGGCGTCATTGCCAGCACTGAGAAAATTCCCGGAAAACCGGCAGGCGGCAAATCCGAATAACCATTCCGCTTTATATTGCCACGTCATTAACCCATGCCGCAGACCATCCGCAGCTTTGTCCTTCGTCAAGGGCGTGTTTCCAATGCGCAACGCCGCGCCTGTGAAACCTTGTTGCCGCAATACGGTATTCCATTTAGCGAAAACCTGCTTGATCTCAATCAGATCTTTGGCCGTGAAGCGCCTAAAATTCTGGAAATCGGATTCGGTATGGGCGAAAGCACTGCAACTATCGCACAATCGCACCCGGAGAATGATTATCTGGGTATTGAAGTCCATACGCCCGGCGTAGGCAGTTTGCTCAATCAAATCGAGCAACTGGAATTGACTAATTTACGCATCATTCAGCATGACGCCGTAGAAGTCTTGCAGCACATGCTACCGGCCGCCTGCCTGGATGGTGTTCATATTTTTTTCCCCGACCCCTGGCCCAAAGCCAGACACCATAAACGCAGATTAATCCAATCAGATTTAGTCGCTCGTTTATGCAACCATCTGAAACCGGGAGGGTATATTCATGCAGCGACCGACTGGGAAGATTATGCTGAGCAAATATTGCATGTACTGAGCCAGGAAACACAGCTCGGCAATACCGCAACAGACTATGCGCCACGGCCGGATTATCGGCCATTGACCAAGTTTGAGCAACGGGGAATCAAACTTGGGCATGGCGTATGGGATTTGATTTTCCGGAGAATTTAATTTTTTTACCTATTTGTTCCGCAAAAAATATTTCTTCACGGACAATTGGGCAATCTGTTTGCCCATTTCAGAGCCAACTTTACCAGAATTGCGGTAATGTACACCATCGTAAATACGCGCACTGGCGACTTCCTGCATAAAATCATCTAACTTCGTCCAGCTACGCGCCACGCCACCCGCTGCTTTGCTGGTGGTTGTTAACAGCGGAGTCTGGCCATCGCCGATTTCTGCTTGCAGTACCGTACCCACTGCGCCGGAAACAATACAATGCGCGCAAGGATATTCCGGATGCATCGGTGTATCGATAAACGGTATCCACGATGGGTCTCGTTCAGTCGCATCATTGCCGTCGATATCCGCATTACGGATTGCGGTTACCGGCCGCCAAAAACCGTAGTGATATTTGGCATCGAATACGGCAATCAGCGCATCGTCAGAAGCCTGTGTCACTGCGGCAAACAAGCGCGCATTTTGTGTAATTTCTCTTCCGGGCATGTTGGCGACCGAGCGTACGATGCCATGATAAATCGGTGGCATGACCTCTTCCCAAAACCGGGCAATTTCAGTTTGCTCAGCACTTCGTTGCTGACTGTTTTTACTGCCCAGCGCTTTTACTTCGTTGAAATCGCGCGCCCATAATTCGCTCTCCAATCCCGGCGGCGGTCCTGGGCGAAATTGCGATGGCTGAGTCATTAACCAAGGTTTGCGGTACATCCATTGCGGCGCTTCGGGTAGCACTGTCGGTACATATACCCCGGCCTGTGTGTAAGGACGGTAAGATTCATTGGCGGTTGCGCCATCGTCGATGCGTAGCGCCAAAACCGCTGCCGCCGCGTCCTCACCGACCGCAATACCACGCATTTTTGCTGCTTCATCGGCGATGGCTGTCAGTGCCGCATGGTAAACGCTATCAATCTCTGTTTGCCGGGATGGCACGAGCTTTATCAATGCTGTGCGGTTAGCTGCTGCTACCGCCGCTTCTATGGATGCGCCTGGCCCAGCTTGCAGTTTTACATCGCTGATTGAATAGCGTTGGGTAATTGCATTAACAGCTTCGTATACGGATGTTTGTACAATCGCTAACGCTCGTTCGGCAGGAAGTGGTCCGATGTTCGCATTGACAACGATATCGCCGGCGCGTTGATTCCAATCAGTCACCGCATCCGCGATGACATGGGGCGATGCCAGCATAATTAAAAACAATATTGCAGTACTTATACTCTGACATTTATTCATTATTGACTTTATCTTTTCTTCTTAAGCTATTGTTAATCATTAGGTATTATAAAAAATACTTGTCGTACTCACAAATTAAAACACACGAGTTGATTTCAAATTCCTTGGAGTTTATTAATATCGAAACCCCATTTCGTTGGTTCTTCAATACTTTCGATAACATCCGTGCCTTTCGACAGATCCAGAATTTCAACTGGAATATGCGCATTGGCACGTGTCGAAAAGAAAGTCTTGACGATCGGCGTGGTTAATTTTTTTGTGGATTGTTCCATCACCACACATAAGCGCCCGGATTTCAGTTTTAGCAAGGTACCGCTTGGGTAAATACCAATGGTTTTCACAAAAGCTTGAAAAATAGTTTCGTCAAAATGACCGTCTTTCCAGGAAGCCATTTTGCGGATCGACTCGGCCGGAGACCAAGCCGGCTTGTAACAACGATCCGACGAGATGGCGTCGTAAACGTCACAAACCGCGCCCATGCGTGCAAACAATGTCAGCGCATCACTAGATAATTTTTCCGGATAACCCTTGCCATCGACACGCTCGTGATGATGTAAGCACACATCCAAAGTCGTCTCATGGACTTGATAACAAGACTTTAAAATTTCCCAGCCGCGCTCCGGATGACTTTTCATGACGGCAAATTCTTCATCCGTCAATTTTCCCGGCTTATTCAGCACTTCATCCGGAATCAACATTTTCCCGATGTCGTGCAACAATCCGGCTGTGCCCGCTTGTTTGATTTGCGCTTCATCCAGCCCCATCTGCTTTCCCAGCGCTACCATCAACATGCAAACTGCAACCGAATGCATATAGGTATATTCGTTGACATTCTTCAGCCGGATCAATGTGAGCAACGCGTTCGGATTGCGCTCCATCGATTGATTGATCTCCTCTACCAGGGATTCCGCACCTTCGATTTCAAGCGCTTTACCCATACGCACATCGCTGAACATTGAAGTGACTGCATCTTTGGTTTTTTTCTGAATTTTTTTAGCATTATCCAGTTCTTCTTCGACTGAAACGCGTGCAACCTGTTTCTTTACCGGTGGTGATGGTGGTGGGGGTGATCCATCCGTAGCGATTTTATTTACAGGAGTAACATTATTGGCAGACTTTAGGTTTTTCACCAGACCGGTTTCATCGGGAGCCACATCAAGCCCCTTAGCGGTATCGATCCATATTTCATCCAAATCGCAGTTGACAAGCTTATCCAAGTCTTTCTGCTGCGCCAGCTTAAACGATTTTCTCCAGAAAGGATGTTCCAGCCAATTACCGCGGAGTTCATGGATATACATTCCCAGCCGGACTTCACTTGCTTGCACTTTTTTTATCATAGGGCTCAATATAAAAAGTAGAAAAGAAACCTATCCCACTAATATTCATGATACAAATCAATCACCAATAATCATTTTGATTACTTCTGAATGCTCCGGTTCCACAGATTAAGAAATCAAGCTACAGAATGGATTTTGCATATTGTGCACTTTTTAGTGAGACGGTTAACGGTAGGATTGCAGGGCTTTTATAGAGGTATTCAATCCATCATAGCGCCAAAGTGAAGCGGCACACCAATAACATGCAATCTATTGCAAACAATCCGCGCCTTTTCTCAAAGTGCGCCGTGCGTAATAAGCAAAGGTGACTGCGCTGCGTTGGCCGCGCAGAATCCAGTCTCGCGCTTCCCTGCCTAAAGCGGGATCTATCGGTTGGATTTTTCCGGCGGGTGCCGCCAGCAACTGCATGCGTGCCGCCCGTTCAAAAGCAAGCGCCAAAATACAACCTTCTTCAATGCTGGAACTGGCGATCAACAAGCCGTGGTGTGCCAGCAGTAAAGCATGTTTATTGCCGATGGATTGAGCAATCAATTCACCCTCTTCGTTACCCACCGGTACGCCCGGCCACTTTGGCAGGAAAGCCACGTCGTCGTACAACACGCAATTATCCATGTGCGAAATTTCCAGCGGTGCTTCGAGCATGCTGAGCGCGGCGGTATGTACGGCATGCGTATGGATGATGCATTGCACATCGGGCCGGGCGCGATACAGCCAGGAATGAAAACGATTGGCCGGATTAGCCATGCCATCGCCTTGCAAAACTTCCAGATCTTCATTGACGAGTAACAAATTGCTCGCGCAGGTTTCGTCAAACCCGAAGCCCAGCCGTTGCGTCAAGTAAGTGCCCGGCTGCTCGCCGCGCGTGGTAATTTGTCCGGCCAAGCCGGAATCGTGGCCATTATCGAACAAAATCCGGCAAGTTAATGCCAGCTTTTGTGCCGGTGTGTAACTCGCGCCTTGCAAATGCTTGTCCATTTGCACAAAGGATTGTTGCATCAGTTGTTCTTTGCCTAAATTGAATGTGTCGTTACTCATGATTTTTCGCTGGATTCTTAAAATTCGTCGTGGTTGGAAATGAAGCGCTCAATGACGCGGCGGTCACGTTTGGTTGGCCGTCCTTTGATATGCAATGGCGGTGGTTGTGCTTTTAAGCGAGCTGCCAGCAATTCTCGCTGTTGCTTGCTTTCTTCGGTTTCCCGGTACAGCTGCTGCGCCACTGTGGCAGATCCTCTTTTATTCGATAATCCCAATACTTCAATATCATATTGATAATTATCAATGCGAATTGTCAGCATATCCCCTACTACGAGTATTTTGGCAGGCTTTATCCGCTGGCCATTCACCGTAACCCGGCCGCGATCAATCGCTTCGGCCGCCAACGAGCGCGTCTTAAAAAACCGCGCCGCAAACAGCCATTTATCAACACGATATTTCTCTATAGTATCATCTGATTGCATAGTGAAGTTAATCTATCAGGTTAGTATCTATCCGAATCTTGTTTTGCAAAGTTTTATGTACCGGACATTGATTGGCAATTTCCAGCAATCGCGCTCGCTGTTGATCGCTCAGATTACCGTGTAATTGAATTGTGCGCGTAATGACATCAATTTGTGTTTTTTGCTTCTCACAACCGCTACAGTCTTCGGCGTGAACCCGGCTGTGATGCAGTTCCACAGTAATGTCTTGCAAGTCTATTTGTTTGTGGTTCGCATACATGCGCAGCGTCATCGAAGTGCAGCTACCCAGCGCAGCGAGTAATAACTCGTAGGGATTGAATCCAAGATCCGCGCCACCCAGTGCGATTGGCTCATCGCTGATCAGCCGGTGGTGCGGTGTCAAAATCTCACGCGTAAATTTTTTATCGCATTCCCGCACGATCACACTACCCGGCTCAACGGTTGGCCGGAGCGCATCGTCTGTTTTAACCGGAACTGGATCCGTTTTCAAGTAACGGCTGGCCCAAGCCGACAAAACTTCCGCGACATAATGAGAATCTTCCGGATCGGACAGCAAATGATCGGCATGATCAAGAGAGACGAAACTTTTCGGATGTTTGGCCGCGGCAAAAATGCGCCCCGCTTCATCAATAGAAACGACTTTGTCAACCGGCGAATGAAATATCAACAATGCCTTTTTTAACGCACCGATATGCGCAACTGAATTATATTTCTCCAAGTCATCAATAAATTGACGCTGGATCTTAAAGCTTCTTCCAGCTAACTCGACCTGTACGGATGGTTGATTCTGCAATTCCCGATACGAATCGGCAAACAAATGTTTGACATGCGCCGCTGTTGCCGGTGCGCCGATGGTGATCACCGCATTGACCTGCGGCAAGTCTTGCGCTACCGCGAGTACAGCAGCGCCGCCTAGGCTGTGTCCGATTAAAAGCGCGGGCGCAGCGTAATGTTGCTCCAGGTAGCGCGCAGCGGCTAACAAATCCTGTAGATTGGAAGAGAAATTGGTATTTGAGAAATCGCCTTGGCTATTACCAAGGCCGGTAAAATCGAAACGCAATACCGCAATGCCGCGATCCGCCAATGCGAGCGCAATCCGCGCAGCTGCGGGATTATCTTTGGAGCAGGTAAAACAGTGAGCAAAGAGCGCGTACGATTTAATCGCGCCAGATGGCATTTCCAGCAAACCGGATAACGATTCGCCTTGCGCATTTTGAAATACTGCTTGGATACGCGGCATGGACTATTTACCTTATAGCAACCGATCAGACAGCACTCTTTCGAGCGGAATGCTGTGTGCAAATAGTACCAAAGTTTGAACCGAAAAATTCTTTTCTTCGCTGGAAAAGTAAGTTAATTCCGGATTAATTCGTGTTGGAAGTTTCCCGCAGTAAACTTGATTAAACCATCAGTTCGATCCGTTTTGCTGTTCCCTGCGGTATGGGCAATACGTTATTCTTCTTAATAACCAGTATCTTATCGAGTTGAAAGTCATCAACAGCATCATTGGAAAAACCGCTGTCATTACACAGTAAGTGGTCGATGGTCATTTTGGCAGCGGTAACCGTTTCGGTATCAACCGTCACTTTCGCCAAAATCTGCCGCATAGCTACCCTATCGATCGCAGTACCGGCTTTATCGACCGAATAATATTTTGAAACTTCAATGCGATTGTTGAAAAGCACGGCCGCTTTTCCCCATACGACATTGTCATGATCAACGCCAATCACGGTATCGATAGCCCACACGATCATTTCACCGAACGTTTTACCGGCCGCCATTTGCGCCAACAGATAATCGACCACTACCGCAATATTGGCTGGTGTAAAGGTGCTTCCGAGCAGATGCGTTACGACTTTGGTTGCATTCCGGGTATTGTGATGCGAGGCGGCTTTACCCCAATTCAGATTCGAAGCCGGGATGGGCGATAAAGTACTCATGAGTTCTGCGATCAGCTCTCCTTGCGTAGCGCCGGCGATCATCCGGTGCGTCAAGTAATCAACGACTAGGCTTTTATCGCTAATCGACACGCGGTCGCCAACCAAATCGTGAACAAACTTGACTGCAAATTCATCCGGCTTCAAGTACGCTGCATACTGCCGATCAAAGAATAGAGAGCTTTCCGTCAGCGATTGCGCCAGACTTGCCAAGGATTGGCCGCCCTGCAGCAGCGAGCCTAGAGACATCAGATTCGACGCACCTGGCGCAGTCTTAAACATAGCCAGCATGAGTTGAAGAATGGAAGTTTGTTGTTGAAGGGTAAGCGCCATGCGTTGATTTTTCAATGCATGGGTTGCGTTAATTTTTTGTGCGATCATAGGGGTAAGGCAGTTTGTGTTTTACTTAATAAAGATTCATCAAAAACGGACAGAAATATCAACTATTCACTTGGCTTACTCAATTCATTGTTCATGAAAATGTAATCGTTAGCAATGCGGTAAATTGCCGCACTCGAGCAATAGCAGCAAAAACTACCCAAAAGTATCAATTTAATTTATGACATCATCATTACATATTCTCATCCTCGGTCACGGTGAAATGGGTCATGCGATGGAATATCTGCTCAAGGACCGGCACACATTCGCGATTTGGGAGCAATTTCCGCAGCGTAACTACCCATACACTATGTTGGAACAAAGCGCGCCGCTTGCAGACATCGTATTGTTCTGTCTGCCTGTCAATCCGCACCGCGAAGTAACTCAACGCATCGCACCGTTACTGAAAAGAAACGGCTCATGCGTCAGCATCGCCAAGGGACTCGATGAATCCGGCAAAACCGCAGCGCAAATTTTTGCGGAAAACCTGCCTGCGCATCAACCGTACGCGCTTCTGTATGGCCCGATGATTTCCGAGGAAATCCGCGCAGGCCGGTACGCATTTGCGCAATTGGGCTGCCACGATCTTGCCGCATTTCATGCCATCCAAGGGTGTTTTAATCACACCAGGCTGTATATCGAGCACACGTTTGACATCGCTGGTATCAGCTGGCCGGTGATATTAAAAAATGTGTACGCGATGGCGTTCGGCATGGCTGATGAACTCCAACTTGGTGATAACGTGCGCGGCTATCTGGCAACGGCGGTTCTGCAAGAATTAAATCAAATCACGCAGGTCATGGGCGGTCAAGCCGACAGCTCGTATCACTTGGCGGGATTGGGGGATTTGATCACCACCGCTACCAGCGAAAGTTCGCATCATCATGAATTGGGACGCAAACTGGCACGAGAAGAAACGGATGGTATTTCAGGCGAAGGACCGCACACCCTCAAGATGATCAAACAGCACCGGCTGCTGAATACAGAAAATTACCGGCTTTTTCAACTGATCGGGGAAATCGTGCAAAATCCGCGCAATGTCCGGTCAAAATTTGATGATTATTTCAAACAAGCTTTTCAACACCCGCCGCAGAACTAAACTTCAATACTCAATATCCGGCGAATTTCATCGGTTTTGAAGCCCAACGCCATCGGACGCCGCACACCCGGCAGTACAACAACATCGTACAGTTCTTCAACTACGCCTTCCATGCGCAGCCAATGCACTACATCACCCGTGCGCAAATCCACGATCTGAACGCCGCAGCGCGCTTCGGCATTGCGTGATTTAAGATTCGCATCCAGCGCTAAGCCGCTGAAAGTTTTATTGTGACGTGGTTTGGAGATTCCAATTAAGGCGAAATCACCGTGAAAGCTGAGTCCGCGCATATAGCCGGGACAAAAACAAACCGGTTCAAACTGTCCCGTTTGCGGATCGACATAGCCAAAATCCCCGGTACCGGAATTAAGCAGCCATAACTTGCCGTTATGCCAACGCGGGGAATGTGGCATCGACAACCCGGAACACACGATCTCGTTAGTATTTACACTGATGACCACACCGCCATCGGCACGATGCTCACGCCAGCCATCGGCGACATCGGAACGGCCAACCGCGGTGACATACGCCGGTTCACCATCCCGCATCGCCAAACCATTCAGGTGGCAGCGATCTTCCGCCGCCAGCTTGCTGATGAACGCGGGTTGCCACAGCGGTTTAAAGCTATGCGCTTCACTCAATGCCGCCAAGCAACCAAACAACGTGTTGACGAACACCAACCGGCCATGACTATCCACGGCTATGTCGTGAATATCCAGATCGCCGGTGGTGTAACCCACTTGCGGTACGTACAGCCGGTCGTAACCATCCTGCTGCTGTCCAGGTTCGAAGACATTTTCAAAGCGCCAGATCTGATACAGACTGCTCATATACAAACCATTCGCTGTCGTGCACAGTCCCATGCAGCGGTTAAAACTGCGTTCAAACACTGAAAGCGCATTGTCGGGTTTCAAGCCGATAAAATACAGTTTGCCAATCTGGTATGTCGTCAGCGCGATAGAAATCTTTTGCTCCGCCAACCACGACAGCAGTTGGCGTGAGGTTGTGATTTCCAGCGTTGCCGTGACCGGAATTTCGTTAGTGGTCATAAAAAACGCAATGCTTCATTGAATTGGTGCAAATCATGGGTATGCTGTGAAACACGCGTTCATATCAAATCCATCGCCGCATTAACCCCGGTTAACAGTAGCGCCGCGTCCTGACCAGTCGCATCATGACTATCGGTTGCAACAGTTTTAGCAGCTGCCGCACTGGCGAAACTATGACCGAATATCACATAAGCCGCGCCAGAATTGAAAGCATCGCCGTTAGCCGAAGAAGCGCCAATGATCAAATCATCAAAACCATCGTTGTTGAGGTCTCCCGCGCTACTGACCGATTTGCCCAATGAATTACCAGCCGCCAATCCACGCAAGGCAAAGCCGTCGGTATTGCTTAAATTGGATAAGTTCAGCGAAGCGCTAAACCCCGAAGCTTTACCGAATACAACATACGCGGCGCCCGAATCCACACCGTTCGCATCAGAACCGACAGCACCGACCAGCACATCAGCAAATCCATCGCCATTAAAATCTCCAGCAGTGCTCACCGATCTACCGGCTTTGTCGCCTTCCGCCACGCCTTCAAGACGGAAGCCATTGCTGCCATCCAAGCTGGATAAACTCAATGTGGCTTCAAAGCCATCAGCCTTGCCAAACACAACGTAAGCAGCACCAGATGCTTTACCATCGATGCCCGCGGACCGGGCGCCGATGATCACATCGTCAAATCCATCACCGTTGACATCCCCCGCATTGTCGATCGAGTAGCCCGCCTCATCCCCTTCCGCTGCGCCTTCCACACTGAAACCGTTACTGCCATCCAAGGCGGATAAATCCAGTATGGCGTCAAAACCCGATGATTTTCCAAAAATCACATAACTGGTGCCGCTTCCTCCGTAGTAGGAACCGACGATCAAGTCGTTAATACCATCACCGTTGATGTCCCCGGCACTCACGCCATTGCCAAACTGCGCGCCAGCTTCCAAGCCATTCATTTGGAAACCGTTACTGCCATCCAAGCTGGCTAAATCCAATTGCGAATCGAAACCGGAAGTCTTGCCAAAAACAACGTAGCCGCGTTCGCCAATCGGTGCGCCAATAATCAAGTCGTCGATATGATCACCATTGACATCTCCCGCACCGCTGACAGACCAGCCTAAAAGCTGGTCGGCTTTATCAAGATGCATACGGAAACCGTCACTGCCATTCAGACTCGATAATTCCATCGTCGCGCTGAAACCTGAAGATTTACCGAATACGACGTAGGTGTATCCCGTATCATTTTTTGGCACATCGGAGATCGGCGCGCCGATCAACAGATCATCAAAGCCGTCCCCATTGATGTCGCCGGCACTACTCACCGCATTACCTGCGGCATCCCCGCCTGCGACGCCGTTGAGGCGGAATCCGTTCGTGCCATTCAGGCTGGATAAAGAGATCGCTGGGTCAAAACCCGAAGCTTTACCAAATACCACAAAGCTGGCGCCAGAGTAGAAATCGTCAAAATTATGCGGTGCGCCAACGATCAGGTCATCAAAACCATCGCCATTGATATCACCCGCACTGCCTACCGACTCGCCTGTGTCATCACTGCCGATCACGCCATTCAACTTGAAACCATTTGCGCCATCAAGCAGCGCCAGATCGATGACCGGATTGTCGAGCAGATTGTCTACCGCGGCCTTGGCCGTCGCAACTGTGGCCACATCCGGAGTTATCCCTGTGAGAACTTGCTGAAGCGTTGCTAAGTCTGTCGCAGCACCAGCTTTTTCGATCGAGTAATAACGCGATACTTCAATGCGGTTATCAAATTGCGCTGCTGCATTACCCCAGACAGGATCAGCATGATCCATAACATCCAGCACGCTTAAGAGATCCGCGACCGTTGCGCCGAAAGTCTGCCCGGCACCCATTTGTGCATGGATATAATCGATCGCGATGGTTTTGTCACTGGCTGACACCGTGTTTCCCACCAGATGATCGATAATTTTTGCCGCATTCCCTGTGTTGTACGCTAATGCGGCTGCTCCCCAAACCGGGTCGGTTGCCGGAAAGGCTGACAGTATGCCGGTTACATCGGCGATGACTTCGCCTTGCGTTGCTCCGGCAGCCATTTTTCCGGTAACGTAATCAATGGCTAGGGCTTTGCTCTCTGGAGTGGCGTTATCGCCGATCAAATCCTGAATAAAGGCCTCTGCGAACGCTTCCGGGGTCAGATCCGTTGCATAATTCTTGCCAAAAAATAATGTACTGCCCATCAAAGATTGGGCTAGATCGGCTAATGATTGACCGGCCTCTACCTGAGTGACGAGTGCTTCCAGATAAATCGCGCCTGGAGCTGCATTGAACATAGCCTGTGTCAATTGAAGAATTACAGTTTCTTGTTGAACGGGTAGCGCCATAGTGTTAATTCCTTAAATTTATACGATGCGATGATGATGGATCAAGGCTGCGGCCACACTTGTGTACCGTTAAAAATGATGGGCATATCACGATCGATCTGGGCGGCGGACGGTTTTATCGTCACCTGCAGGCCTGCTCCACAGGATTCTGGCAGTGGATTTGTTTCCAAATCCCGGTTGATCGTGAAATACACTGGAAAATCATAGGCGTGATCTCCCGGTGTGCCGTCGTACTTCGATCCGACAGCGGGAGTCCAGAAATTAACCGTATCCGCTCCGTTCATATCACTGATATTGGTTATCTTGCAAATGTCAGCCACTGCGATAGCAAACCGCACCGTCTTGGCGCAGGATTCCGGCACAAACAACACTGCTTTCGACACGAATGGAATGCGTCCCCAAGCATACGATGCCACCGTTTGGCCACCGCCAAACCAGAATCCGATCGTATTTCCATTCGCATCGGTTTTTCGATCCTGCTCACTAAATAATGAGCGATCCTGCACAAATATAATTCCTCCCCAATTCTGCAAGAAATCGCTGAGGGGACCGGCATGTGGATTGCCATTGGCCACGATGGAAGAACTGATCCCGTCCGGTATGACAACACTCTGACCGATGACAGCCGCATCGCCGCAACCGTGAGTAATCACCGTGTGATTATTCGATTGTTTGCCCTCCGTAACTTGCGGCGGATCGATCACCGTATGCGCGAACGCATCGGGTTGAATAACCCCTAACAGCATAATTACGGGTAATACACTATGAATCGCTGATTTTAGTAACATAGTAATAAGCGCCTCCAATGCGCTACAGTAGTGATTGGATCGGACGTGGTGAAGTAGATCTGCGAGTAATTGGAGAAGTTAAAGCAAAACCGAGGCGATGCGCTATTGATTCAAAAATTACCGTCCATGCAATGGCTTAAGATTATCAGGTGGAACCTTGCCATTAGCAATGCGGCAAATTGTCTCACCTGAGTCCAGATATTCGCTGTCTCAGGGATGGGCATGTTTCAACGTCGCATCAAAAATAAGTTAGAATACGGCTTTTCAGAATTTTATCGGGAGTTCCTGAATGTCAATGGCTGACCGTGACGGTGTAATCTGGTATGACGGGAAAATGGTTCCCTGGCGGGATGCCAATACGCATGTACTAACGCACACGTTGCATTATGGTTTGGGTGTTTTTGAAGGATTACGCGCGTATGAAACTGCGCAGGGCGCGGCGATTTTCCGGTTGCAGGAACATACCGATCGCTTATTCAATTCGGCGCATATTTTCATGATGAAAATACCGTACGACAAGGCCACCATCATGCAAGCGCAGCGCGATGTGGTGAAACAAAACAAACTGTCGTCCGCGTATATCCGCCCAATCGCGTTTTATGGCGCCGAAGCGATGGGACTCTCCGCCCGAACACTATCGGTGCATGTCGCCATCGCCGCTTGGTCATGGGGAACTTATCTGGGACCGGAAGCGCTGGAAAACGGCATCCGCGTAAAAACTTCGTCTTTTACCCGGCATCATGTCAACATCAACATGTGCCGCGCCAAATCGGTCACGACCTACGCCAATTCGATTCTGGCCAACCAGGAAGTAGCGCTGAACGGTTACGACGAAGCCTTACTGCTGGATGTGGAAGGCTATGTGGCCGAAGGTTCGGGAGAAAATATTTTCATCGTCAAACAAGGCAAACTGTACACGCCGGACTTAACCTCCTGCCTGGAAGGCATCACACGCGCTTCGATTATCGAATTAGCAGCGGAACTTGGTATTCCCGTGATTGAGAAACGCATTACGCGCGATGAAATTTATTGTGCCGATGAGGCATTCTTCACCGGCACCGCAGCTGAAATCACACCGATCCGCGAATTGGATAACCGTATTATTGGGCCGGGCAAACGCGGACCGGTTACCGCGCAGCTGCAAACCCTATTCTTTGATTGCGTTAAAGGCCGGGCCAAAAATCACACCGATTGGCTCACTTTAGTTTAATACCGCTATTTTGGAGTTATTTTCTATGAATCAACAAAGCAATAATAAAACTCGGGAAATCGAAGTTACCGCCGACGATCTGCCATTACACTGTCCGACCCCGGCAATGCTGTTATGGAATTCCCATCCGCGCGTATTCCTGCCCATCGAAGCTACCGGCGAAGCGCTGTGCCCATACTGCGGCACGCATTACACCCTGAAAGGCGGCGCGGTTGCTGGGCATCACTAATGTAACCGGTTAATTTCTGCGGAAACTTGCGTTCCGATGATAAATTGTCATTAGATCAGTTACGATTTGTCACGTATTATCAACAACCTTTCTTCCGGATCGATTAGATTATGCAAGCCATTCCTCATGAAATTTTCAAGGCTTATGATATTCGCGGCATCGTCGGCAAAACGATCACCGCGGAAAACGTAGAAAAAATCGGCCACGCCATCGGCTCCGAAGCACGCGCCAGGAATCTGACCGCCATCGCCATCGGCCGCGATGGCCGGTTATCCGGAACCGAGTTATCCCAAGCATTGGCGCGCGGCATCCGCAAAAGCGGCATCGATGTCGTCGATGTCGGCATGGTGGCGACACCGATGTTGTATTTCGCCGCGCACGAATTGTGTCAATATTCCGGCGTGATGGTCACCGGCAGTCATAATCCGCCCGAATACAATGGCTTCAAAATCGTACTCGGCGGACAAACCTTGGCGGCGGACACCATCCAAGCACTGCGCTTACGCATCGAAAACAACAACCTGACTCACGGCGCGGGCAACTATTCCGAACACGCGATCGCCGATGCGTATCGCACGCGAATCACCGGCGATATCAAATTGGCCCGTCCGCTCAAAATCGTGGTCGATTGCGGCAACGGAGTGGCGGGTGCGTATGCACCGGCGCTCTATCGCGAATTGGGTTGCCAAGTGAGCGAGCTGTTCTGCGACGTGGACGGCACTTTCCCCAATCACCACCCCGATCCGTCGGTGCCCGAGAATTTGAACGATGTCATTCAAGCGTTAAAAACGACCGATGCGGAAATCGGCTTGGCATTTGATGGCGACGGCGACCGGCTCGGCATCGTCACCAAGGGTGGCCATATCATCAACGCTGATCGCCAACTGATGCTGTTTGCCGCTGATGTGTTGTCGCGCAATCCCGGTGGAAAAATCATTTTCGACGTGAAATGCACGCGCAATCTGGCGCCATGGATCCGCCAGCACGGCGGCATGCCGGTCATGTGGAAAACCGGGCATTCGTTCATCAAATCCAAGCTCATCGAGGAAAAAGCTTTGTTAGCCGGGGAAATGAGCGGTCATTTGTTTTTTAAAGAACGCTGGTATGGCTTTGACGACGGTTTATACGCCGGTGCGCGGTTGCTGGAGCTGCTGAGCCGCGAACGGGATATCACCGCTACGCTGAATAACCTGCCCGACAGCCTCAACACACCGGAATTGCAAGTACGCACGGTAGAAGGCGAAAATCACGCACTGATTGTGCAATTGCAGAAAAACGCCGTGTTCGATAACCCGCAGCAAGTCATCACCACCGACGGTCTACGGGTGGAATACCCCGACGGTTTCGGACTGGCGCGCGCTTCCAACACCACACCGGTAGTGGTCTTGCGCTTTGAAGCCGATAATGACGCAGCCTTGAAACGTATCCAGGAAGATTTCCGCCGCAATATTCTGCAAGCCAAGCCCGATGCGCAATTGCCGTTTTAATCCGGAATAACATCCCGCAACCGATGCGCATTGCGATCGCACAAATAAACTGCACGGTTGGGGATATCAGCGGAAATGCCGCCAAAATTTTCGCCGCAGCGGAACACGCCAAGCAATCCGGCGCTGAACTGATCATCACACCCGAACTGGCGCTGTCCGGTTATCCTCCCGGCGATTGTCTATTACGCGAAAATTTTTGCCAATCATGTACCGCTGCCTTGGCTGGTCTGGTCAAGGCGATTAATGGCATCACCCTAATCGTAGGCCATCCACACATTCAGGAAGGCAAGCTGTACAACGCCGCTTCAGTGATTCGCGATGGCGAAATCCTGCACACTTATTACAAGCGAATTCTCAGCACAAAGCCTTTCAACGAAACAGTCTATTTCGATACCGGCGCCAAGCCTTGTGTATTTGAACTGGCCGGCATTCAATTCGGCCTGGTGATCTGCGCCGATTTCTGGCTCGGTAATTTGATCGATACGATGGATCGCTCCACCTGCGATATCTTATTGGTGCTCAATGCATCGGCTTTTTATATCAACAAGCAAGTTTCGCGCTGCCAAACGACACACCGCTTTAGCAAGCAAACCGGTATTCCGGTGATTCATGTCAATCTGGTCGGCGGGCAGGATGAATTGGTTTTTGACGGCGCTTCGTTCGCGATGAACGGACAAGGCGAACTGACGCATCAACTGGATGAATTTGTTGAAACCATCGCAATCGTCGACATTCACGATAAACAACCGCTGCAAAGCAACTTGCCCGTTTCACCGGTAACGGCCGCCAGCGTGTATCAGGCCTTATGCATGGGCGTGAGCGATTATGTGCGCAAAAATGGCTTTCTCGGTGTGATTCTGGGGCTTTCCGGCGGTGTCGATTCGGCATTGACGCTGGCGATCGCGGTCGATGCACTGGGCGCGGACAAGGTGAAAACCGTCATGATGCCATCGCAGTACACTGCCAATATCAGCCGGGAAGACGCCAACGAAATGGTTGAATTACTGAGCGTTGAGCACTACGAATGCAGCATTCAATCTTTGTTCGAGCATTATTTATCAGCTGTCGAAAGTGATTTTGGGATTGCACCTGACGCTGCGGAAACAACAGCCATGCCGGAAAATCTGCAAGCACGCATCCGCGGCACCTTGCTGATGGCGCTATCCAACCAAACCGGCTCATTGGTGTTAACCACCGGCAACAAATCCGAAATGGCGGTCGGTTACTGCACGCTGTATGGCGATATGGCGGGTGGTTTCGCGGTTTTGAAGGACGTCAGCAAAACCCTGGTGTATCAATTGTGCGAATACCGCAACCGCATTAGCCACGTGATCCCTGAGCGCATCATCACGCGCGCACCATCCGCCGAGCTTCGCGCCAACCAAACCGATCAAGACAGCTTGCCGCCGTACGATATTCTGGACGCCATCATGGAAGCTTACGTGGAAAAGAACTGCTCACCGCAGGAAATCATTGCCATGAACTTCAGCGAAGCGGACGTCACCAAAATTATCCGTCTGATTCATCTGAATGAATACAAAAGACGCCAATCCCCGCCCGGCATCCGAATCACCCGGCGCGATTTCAGCACGGCGTGGCACTACCCCATTACATCAAGCTACTCAGCCTGGTCGATTCCTTCCTCATAATTCAGTAGCCGGGCGACTGATTTCCAGATTCTATGCATCAGCAATTGAAGCTAATCCGGCTTACTTGAAATAATCGATAAATTGATTCACTCACTATTCCTCTTGATTCATTGATAGAAATATAGGCTCTAGACTTACAGAGACAATTTTAATGAGTTTGTGCTCGTCAAGGGCATAGATTTCCCTCAACCAGAAATTGCTGAAATGATTCGTAGTAATAATTATGATCCGGTTTTGCAATTTGCTTGGATGAAACATATAAGAGCCATCCTTCTCAAATTTGTCAGCTGACAATGTCATTTTTTCATACCTCTTAATCCCGCCATCAACCGCACAAAACTGCTTAACTTCTCTGTCCAGTCTGGCTTTCTCCGTAAAAAAGTGGCGCAAACGATTAGTGAAGCGAACAAAAGCAAGCTGATTCTTTTCATGTGGCAGGATTCAATGATGTGCGGTAAGTGCTATTGCACCATTGCCCATACTATGTAGTAAGTCACCATTTACGTAGGAAGTGCCACTCATTCTTCAACGGATCTCTACTCCGGCAGGATTTACTCGATAAAAATAAGCAATAAAGTTCTAATCATCCACAACACCCTGCCCCGGAAACAGCACATCGGTAAACCCGAACTGCCGGAAATCCTTGATGCGCATCGGGTAGAGAATTCCTTGCAGATGATCGCATTCATGCTGCACCACGCGCGCGTGAAAACCACTGACGCTACGGTCAATTGCTGTGCCGTATTGATCCACGCCGTGATAGCGCAAGCGCGAGTAGCGAGGCACCATGCCACGCATGCCGGGTACGCTGAGGCAGCCTTCCCAATCGTCTTCCTTGTCGTCGGATAACGGTATCAGTTGAGGATTGATCAGAACCGTGAAAGGCACTTCTTCCGCGCGCGGGTAGCGGGGATTTTGGTCAAAACCGAAAATCACCACCTGCGAACTCACGCCAATCTGCGGCGCGGCTAAGCCTGCACCGTTGAGGTAAGCCATGGTGTCTTGCATATCCCGTATCAATTCATGCAACTTGGCAGTATCGAATTGTTCGACGGGTTTGGCGACTTGCAGCAATACCGGATCGCCCATTTTCAGTACGGATCTAATGGCCATGGCAGTTCACCACATGTTCGAGAATGTTTCTGACACGCACCATCGCTTGTTCCAACACGGTATGAATTTCCTTCAGCGGTATGGCGTTTACATTGACGCCCCTTCCGGCGGCTTGATTAGCGACCACGGCCAATGTGGCGTAACTTAGGCCCAGCTCCCTGGCCAGCGCCGTTTCCGGCATGCCGGTCATGCCGACGATATCCGCGCCGTCGCGTTCCAGCCGGTTGATTTCCGCGGCGGTTTCGAGCCGCGGCCCTTGCGTTGCGGCATAAACACCACCATCGAAGATGGCTTCATAAGCATTGCTGGCCGCTTGCAGCAGTAAGGCGCGTGTTTGCTGGCTGTACGGTTGCGTAAAATCAATATGTGTCACCGGTTGATCCTTTCCTTCAAAAAAAGTGAAATTGCGTCCATAGGTATAATCGATAATTTGATTGGGCACCACCAGCTTGCCTGGCGTCAGGTCGGCACGGATACCCCCCACCGACGCTACCGAAATCACATGCGCCGGTTTCAGGGAATGCAGCGCCCATAAATTCGCCCGGTAATTGATCGCATGCGGCGGTATCGTGTGGCCGTGGCCATGCCGTGCCAGAAAAACGATATCCTCGCCATGCAGTTTACCGAATGTCAGCGGCCCGGAAGGCTCGCCATACGGAGTGCGTATGATTTGCCGATGGGATATCTCAAGACACGATAATTGCGTCAATCCGCTGCCGCCAATGATTGCAAGCATAGTTTTCCCTTTCAGTTTTTTACTGCATAAATCGCCGGCAAATTCCGCCATGCGCCGCGGATATCCATGCCAAAACCGAACACATACCGGTCCGGCACCGTCAATCCGACAAAATCGGCTTTCAGCGGTTTAGGTCTGCCCGTTTCTTTCTCGGCAAACACCGCACTGTAAAACGCTTTCGCGCCGTTCTCCAGCACTTTGGCGCGGATAGCGGCCAGTGTAATGCCCTCATCGAGAATATCGTCCAGCACTAGAATGACGCGATCCTTGACACTTTCCCTGGGCTCCACCCGCCAGTAAATTTCTCCACCTTGCATTTTCTTGTCGTAGCGTGTCAGATGCGCATAATCGAAATCCAGCGGAAACCGCAGTTGCGGTAGCAGTTGTCCAGTAAATATCACCGCTCCGCCCAGCATGCACAAAACCAGCGGCTGTTGATGCGACAACACACGCGTGATATCCGCTGCCATGCGCTGCACCGTTTGCGTGACGGTTTGCTCGGAATGAATTAATTCCGCCGTGTTCAGAATTTGTTCCAGTTGCTGGTAAGTTTGCATGAAAGATTTAGGACTCTGGTTCGAATAATATCGCGTTTTTTAATGAGATATTATAGCGCCGTACTGAAAGCTTCGAATACTTCCAATTCAGCCCATGCAGGTAAAAATTCTTACACACAAAATTTTTTTATGCTTAAATGGAAGTACTTCATTTAAAGGAGTAACTCACCATGAATAAATTTATCGTTGAATGTATTGGAACTTTCTTTTTGGTTCTCACCATAGGCTTAACGGTAATACCGGGCAGCGCCGGTGTCATCGCTCCTCTCGCCATTGGTTCCGTGTTAATGGTTTTGGTGTACGCCGGTGGACATATTTCCGGTGCGCACTATAATCCGGCCGTCACTTTGGCCGTGCTCATCCGCGGGAAATGTACCATGGCTGACGTACCGGTGTACCTCACTGCACAAATTCTAGGTGCGGCCGCAGGCGCATTGACTGCACAATTCCTGGTAGGCTCAGGCACTGCCGCCGGAACTATCGATGTAACCAAATCGCTGATTGCCGAATTTTTGTTCACGTTTGCATTAGCGTATGTGGTACTTAATGTCGCCACGGCAAAAGGAACCAGCGGCAATTCCTTTTACGGATTAGCTATTGGCTTTGTGGTCATGGCGGGCGCATTTTCCGTGGGCGGAATTTCCGGTGGCGCGTTTAACCCAGCGGTTGCGATTGCCGCGCCATTAATGGGTTTAATGGATTGGAACAATATCTGGATTCATATTTCTGCCGACTTCGCCGGTGGCGCATTGGCGGCCGTTGTTTTTAATATGCTTAACCCCGATGATCAATAAAATGCAAATCTTCACAACAAAATACCTGGCGGTCGGAATTACTGTTTTACTGGCAAGCCTTGTTTTTTCACAACGCAATGCCCATGCCTCCGATTACCCAATCTTTCGCGATGGTAAATTAATCATCCCTCGTGTTGATACCGATGCGCAACCGGGTAGCTTTCAGAACGCGGAATTTCAGTTTGAAGCCTCCACAAACAGCTGGAAACTCAATCAGTTTGTCGAAACTAAAATTATTCCCGGTCCTGCAACCTATGATGAAAAAGTTGAAGCCATCATTGTAGATTCGTCACCGGTCCAGGTTTTTCTCAAAATCACCGGACAATTTTCAAATGGTTGCGGGTACTTTCAGCAAATCAATCAGGTGCTCAAGGACAATACTTTTGAAATTATTCTTCATGCCGGGCCTAATCCATTCCCTGAAGGGATAGCCTGCACAATGGCGCTTGTGCCGTACGAAAAAATCATCCCCCTCGAAGTCTACGGACTTCCGGCTGGAACTTATGGGTATAGTGTCAATGGCGTTCCTGCCGGAACATTCACGTTAACCAAAGATAACACGCTGTAGATCAAAGAATAAAATGACAACTTTGTTGTCATTTTATTCTCGTGGCGGCAGTGACGGATTATTTCAGCAACGCTTCTAATCCTGCTTGATCAAGAATGGTAACCCCGATGCTCACCGCTTTGTCGTATTTACTGCCCGGATCGGCGCCAGCGACGACATAATCGGTTTTCTCGGAAACGCTGCCGCTGACTTTGCCGCCCAGCGCTTCGATTTTTTCCTTGGCTTCTTCGCGGCTCATCGCCGGCAAGGTACCCGTCAACACGAAAGTTTTTCCGCTTAGCGGCGCAGTCTGACCATTTTGCACGGATTTACCTTCGTGTTCATCCCAATGCACGCCGCAGGCGCGCAGTTGTTCAATGACTTCGCGGTTATGCGCCTCGGCAAAAAAATCTACAATACTCTGCGCCACCACCGGACCGATATCGGGAATTTGCTGCAAGCGAAGAATTTGCTGCAAACGTTCGCTGTCCGCCGCTATCAACTGGTCCAGACTGCCCAAATACGCGGCCAGATCTTTCGCCGTCGCCTCGCCGACATTGCGGATCCCGAGCGCATAGATAAATCTGGCCAGCGTGGTGTGCTTGCTTTTTTCAATCGCGCGCAAAATATTCCCAGCGGATTTCTCCGCCATGCGTTCCAGACTGGCCAGTGCGGCCAATCCCAATTTATACAGATCCGCCGGTGTGCGGATAATGGCATGATCCACCATCTGATCGATCAGTTTGTCCCCTAATCCTTCAATATCCAGCGCGCGGCGCGACGCGAAATGCAAAATTGCCTGTTTGCGCTGCGCCGGACAAAATAAACCGCCGGTGCAGCGCGCGATCGCTTCGTCCGACAAGCGTACCACCTTCGCACCGCACACCGGACAATGTTCCGGCATGGTAAATACCAAAGCACCGGGCGGACGCTTTTCCGCCACTACTGCCACTACTTCCGGAATCACATCACCGGCGCGGCGCACAATGACGGTATCACCGATACGCACATCCTTGCGTTCGATCTCGCCGGCATTATGCAAGGTTGCATTGGTCACGGTGACGCCACCGACAAATACCGGGTGCAGCCGCGCAACCGGTGTTAAGGCGCCAGTTCTACCGACTTGCACATCGATATCGAGCAATTGCGTGATGGCTTCCTGCGCCGGGAATTTGTGCGCGATGGCGAAACGCGGCGCGCGTGACACAAAACCAAGCTTTTCTTGGAATGCCAATGAATTGACTTTATACACGACGCCATCAATGGCGTACGGTAAAGCATCACGTTTAGCGCCAATCGCTTGATAGTAATCCAGCAATCCGGCTAACCCCGACACTACCCTGCATTCCTGAGATACCGGAAAATGCAAAGCGGAGAGATATTGCAACATCCGATAATGCGTATCCTGCGGCAAATCTGCATCGTCGCATTGCCCGATGCCATACGCGAAAAAAGTAAGGTGCCGGGTTGCCGTGATGCCGGGATCAAGTTGACGCAGCGAACCCGCGGCGGCATTGCGGGGATTGGCGAATTCCTTCTCGCCTTTGGCCAATTGCTGCTGATTCAATCGCTGAAAATCTTTTTTCAACATCAACACTTCCCCGCGCACTTCCAGCAAAGCAGGCGGATGAACCAGCGGCAATCGTAAGGGAATTGACCGGATCGTCCTCAGGTTCAGCGTAATATCCTCACCAGCATAGCCATCGCCACGCGTTGCGCCGGTTTTAAAATCACCATTTTCATAACGCAAACTGACCGCCAACCCGTCGAATTTGGGTTCTGCGGTATATTCCACGGAGTCGAGAACTGTCCAAGCAACTGGCTCAGCTTCAAGGGCTAAGCCAGCACCCACACGCCGGTCGAAGGCCTCGACTTCGCTATCGTCAAACGCATTACTCAATGACAACATCGGAATAGCATGTGTGATTTGCGCGAAGGCTTTGAGCGGTGCCGCGCCCACCCGCTGCGTCGGCGAATCGGTGGTAATCAGTTGCGGAAAATCCTGTTCGATGTGCTGCAATTCGCGCAGCAATCGATCATATTCCGCATCAGGAATAGAAGGATTATCGAGCACATAATAACGGTAATTATGCAGCTCGATCTCAGCTCGCAACACCTGCGCACGATGGCTTATGTCATGAATGCTCTCTTTCATACCGGAAGTATAGCGAATAGCAGCAAGACACGGTTTCAGTTATTGGCAAAAAATCCTTTATACTGCACACTCCATCGAAAAATTCCTTTACGAAATCCCAATGTCTCAAGAAACGACACGCGACATGAGCAACAATAAATTAAAAATCCGTATTCAGATTCAGCAACCGCCACAAGCCATCGAAGAGATTTATCCCGAACCGGAAGTCACTTACGAAGAAACACTGGATTGGAACAAAATCGCCATTGCAGCAGCATTGCTGCTAGCCATTCTCGTTTTGACTGGTTATTTGCTCTTTTCCAGCAGTGGCACTGAGACAACCGCCGATGAGACGATTGTATCCGGCCATACCGCTGCTGCAGTTTCCGGACAAGCCGTTTCCCCGGAAAAAACCGAGGCGGAACCCGGCACAACCGGCAATACGACCGGAACGCAACCGGGTGAATCGATCAGCGTGCAGAAACCTCCTGCAAAACCAGCCGAACCCAATACAAAACCTGTTGCCCCCAAACCAGTTCCAATACCCGCAAAAAAACCGCAGCGGATCTTGTCCGATAACGCTGGAAAAGCGGTGCCAAAAACGGCTGTACAAGTAAAACCGCAGCAAACATCCGATCATGCTGAAGTTATCCGCGCACAATTAAGTCATGCGATAGACGCACGTGAACCGGTCGATTCGATTGACACCGTGCAGCTGCAACCGGGTGAATCCAAACCGATTCATTTTTACCTGCATTTAAAAAATATGCGGGGAAAGAAAATCCGTATCGACTGGTATTACAATGACAAACTGGATTCAAAGTTAAACCTGCAGGTGCACAACAACAATTGGCGCACGCATGCCAGCAAGCAACTGGATCAACGGCGGCTGGGCGAATGGCGCGTTGAATTAATCGATGAATCCGGAAACCAATTGGCAAGCCGGAAATTTACCGTCACCGAACAGTAAAACGCGTTCATATCCTACCGTATGCACTGAAGGATTTACCCATGAAATATTGTAGTCATTGTAGTGCCACCGTTGAGTTGATCATACCCGAAGGAGATTCCCTGCTGCGCTATGTGTGCACGACGTGCAAGGTCATTCACTATCAGAACCCCAAAATGGTGGTCGGGTGCATTCCGGAATGGGAAGATAAAATTTTGTTGTGCCGCCGCGCCATTGAACCGCGCTTGGGCTGGTGGACTCTACCGGCCGGTTTTATGGAAAATAATGAAACGCTGGAACAAGCCGCCGCACGCGAAACGCTGGAAGAAGCCAATGCACGGGTGGAAATCGGCGATTTGTATGCTGTTTACAGCCTGCCGCATATCAGCCAGGTTTATATCTTATTCCGCGCGCGATTGCTCGATCTCGATTTCAAGCCCGGCATTGAAAGCCTGGAAGTCAAACTGGTTTCCGAGCACGAAATTCCTTGGGAAGAGATGGCATTTCGCGTCATCCACGATCCTTTGAAACAGTATTTCAAGGAGCGCAGCCAAGGAAAATTGGGATTTCACATGGGTGTCATCGACAAACCATCCAGTAGCTCTTGAGCAAGGTCGTTGTTTCTTCGCTCAAAAAATCGAAGGTTTTAGATTCCCTGACAGCAAGCTATAATGTTTATTTTTTGCAGACTCCAGACTCTTATGAAGCATTTATTCGTTCTATTGCTAGTATGCCTCGCTGTCTCGTCAGTACCTGCCCAATCACAAGATATTTCCATCGCAGCCAAAGCTTATTTACTGTCAGATTTCCAAACCGGCCAGGTATTGGCCGGTCAGAACGCGGATGAACGCATCGAACCCGCATCGTTAACAAAACTCATGACCGCGTATGTGGTGTTTTCCGCCATCAAACAAAAGCAGATTGCCTTGGATCAACCGGTTCCGGTATCAGAAAGCGCCTGGCGTATGATCGGCTCGCGCATGTTTATTCAACCCAACAAACAGGTTACCGTGGAAGAATTGATCCGCGGCATGATCGTGCAATCCGGCAACGACGCTTGTATCGCATTGGCGGAAATAGTTGCAGGATCAGAAGCCAGCTTCGCCAATCTGATGAATAAAGAAGCAGGCCGATTGGGTATGAAAAACACGCATTTTACCAATTCGACCGGTTTGCCCGATCCGGAGCACTACACCACGGCGCATGATCTGACACTGCTGGCAACGGCCATCATCCGTGATTTTCCTGAATTCTATCCGCACTATTCACAAAAAGAATATACCTACAACAACATTACACAACCCAACAGAAACCGGTTGTTATGGATCGATCCGCATGTCGACGGCATGAAAACCGGATGGACTAAAACCGCCGGCTATTGCTTGATTACTTCCGCAATCCGCGACAAACGGCGGCTTATATCGGTGGTGATCGGCGCGAAATCGGCCAATGCGCGCAGCATCGAAAGCCAGCGTCTGCTCAATTACGGTTTCCAGTTCTATGACACACTGCATTTATATAAAAAGAACGATTCACTGACCACCATCCATTTATGGAAAGGCACGCAAAACGAGTTGAAAGCCGGATTCGACCGGGATGTTTATTTCACCCTTCCTAAAGGTCAAGGCGATAAACTCAAAGCCACCATGGAATACAAACAACCGCTGATCGCACCGGTGCAATTGGGACAGGAAGTCGGCACGGTAAAATTCACGCTGGATGACAAAACCGTTGAAACCTATCCATTGGTCGCTCTGGAGAAAGTCGATACCGCGAACTTCATCGGCCGTGCTTGGGATAGTGTAAAATTACTCTTTAATTAATCCAGTCTTAACACATCATAGAAGGTTCGCATGATATATCTGAACGGTAAGTTTATGCCCATTGAAGAAGCATGCATTCCGGTGCTGGATCGCGGCTTTATCTTTGGCGATGGCATCTATGAAGTCATCCCGGCTTATTCGCGCAAACCCTTCCGCCTCCCCAAGCATCTCAACCGGCTACAGCACAGCCTGGATGGCATCCGCTTGAAAAATCCGTTCAGTAACGACGAATGGAAGAATCTGCTAGAGCAAGTCATCGCCAAAAGCGACGCAGAGGATCAATATCTCTATCTGCACATCACGCGCGGTGTCGCCAAACGGGATCATGCGTTTCCGGTCAATGTGCCGCCTACTGTTTTCATCATGAGCAACCCGCTGCTGCCACCGCCCGCGGAACTGCTGGCCAGCGGTGCTTCGGCCATTACCGCGATTGATAACCGCTGGATACGCTGCGATGTCAAAGCGATTTCATTACTACCGAATGTGCTGCTGCGGCAATTGGCGGTGGATGTGCACGCGCTTGAAACTATTCTGATCCGGGATGGCTTCCTCACCGAAGGTGCCGCCAGTAATATTTTTGTCGTTAAGAACGGCGTACTGCTGGCTCCGCCGAAAAGTAATCTGATGCTGCCCGGCATTACCTATGATGTGGTGCTTGAATTGGCAGCAGCGAATAAAATACCGCACGAAATCCGTGAAATCACGGAAGCAGAAGTCCGTACGGCCGATGAGATTCTGTTGACATCATCGACCAAAGAAATCATGCCGATCGCGTCGCTGGACAATCAACCGGTAGGACAAGGAAAACCGGGGCCGCTGTTTGCCCGCTTGCACGCGCTGTACCAGGACTATAAAGCCACCAATATGCGCGGCCATTCCTGCGGTTGCTCGAATTCATAACCGGTGGCTTGAATTTTCCGATGTCAGAACAGCCTTCACTGATCGAATATCCTTGCGATTTTCCCATCAAAATCATGGGTAAAGCGCAACAGGATTTCACACAGATTGCGCTGGCGATCGTTAAATATCATGCTCCCGATTTCGATACCGAGACGATGGCGGTCAGGGCCAGTAAAAATGGCACGTATTTAAGCCTGACGTGCACTATTCGCGCCACTTCCCGAGCACAATTGGATGCCCTGTACCAAGCACTGTCGAGTCATCCCTTGGTTGCTGTGGTATTGTGATCATTCCCGATGCAAAATCTTTCCACACCTGTTTGCACACCGCAGCATTTCATCGTCAGAACCCTGGGATTATCGGATTACCAGGCCACCTGGCAGGCCATGAAGGATTTTACGGACAGCCGGAACGAACAAACGCGCGATGAAATCTGGTTATTGCAGCACCCGCCGGTTTTTACCCAAGGCATTGCAGGCAAACCCGAGCATTTGCTCCACGATCATGGAATTGCGGTAGTCAAAACGGATCGCGGCGGTCAAATCACATACCATGGGCCGGGGCAAATCATCGCTTACCTGCTGCTGGATATCCGCCGCCTGAAACTCGGCGTACGTGAATTGGTCAGATTGATGGAAAGCGCCGTGATCGGCTTACTCCAAGACTATCGCATTAACGCTGCCGGGCGAGTTGAAGCTCCCGGCGTTTACGTAGGAAATGCCAAAATCGCTTCGTTGGGACTCAAAATCAGAAAAAACTTCTGCTACCACGGCATTGCGCTGAATGTGGATATGGACTTGACGCCGTTCTCGTACATCAATCCCTGCGGTTATCAAGGATTACAAGTCACGCAAACCAAAAACCTGGGTATTCCCGATGGCACGGACATTTTAAGCACTAAACTGGCCGATCAATTACAAGAAAAACTTCTCACAAAACGATTAACGGAACAACATGACCACTGATACCCGCCAAAAAGGCGCTGATAAAACAGCACGCAACCCCGTCAAAATAGCACCACAATCGCGCGACGAATTACTGCGCAAACCCTCGTGGATTCGCGTACGCTCGTCGAACAGCGAAAATTATTACGAAGTCAAACGGCTGCTGCGCGAACATAAGCTGCATACCGTGTGCGAAGAAGCATCCTGCCCGAATATCGGCGAATGCTTCGGTAAAGGCACCGCCACTTTTATGATTCTGGGTGATTTATGCACCCGCCGCTGCCCCTTCTGCGATGTCGCGCATGGCCGCCCCAAACCGCCGGATGCGGATGAGCCGTTGCATCTGGCGCAATCGATCGGTGCCATGAAATTACGCTATGTGGTCATCACCAGCGTGGATCGTGACGACTTACGCGACGGCGGCGCACAGCATTTTGCCGATTGCATCCGTGAAATCCGTACGCATTCGCCACATACCAAAATCGAAACCTTGGTGCCGGATTTCCGCGGCCGCCTCGAAGTGGCGCTGGAAAAACTTGCCGCCTGCCCGCCGGATGTTTTAAACCACAATCTCGAAACCGTACCCCGCTTGTACAAACAATGCCGTCCCGGCGCTGATTATGCAAACTCGCTGAAACTGCTCAAGGACTTCAAAGCACAATTTCCGCACATCCCCACCAAGTCCGGCTTAATGCTCGGGTTAGGCGAAACCGACGAAGAAATCATGCAAGTACTACGTGACCTGCGTGAACATGATGTGGAAATGCTCACTATCGGTCAATATTTGCAACCCAGCATCGGCCATCTGCCGGTCATGCGTTACGTTACGCCTGAGGGTTTCAAAATTTTTGAACAAGCCGCGCTGGAAATGGGTTTCAGCCATGCCGCCTGCGGCCCGATGGTGCGCTCCAGCTACCATGCCGATCAACAGGCGCACGAATCCGGCCTGCTTTAAACCGGAACACACTTGCTGCGCATTACTTGCTTATTTGCAGTACAAGCCAACAGAATTGGAAATAGCTTCAATTCATTGCGCTTTTTATCAGATCATTATTCACGATCCTAGCGTAAGCTGAGAAGTATGGATGATAGCCCATGCCTTGGCTCACTCGTGAAAAGGGATTTGTATGGAAAAAAGCGCAATTTTAAGTGCGTTGGCTGCTGAAGTCGAACAAGGAAGATTAATTTTTCCCACCTCAACTCATACGGCAATCAAAATCAATAAAGCGTTAAATGATCCCGATTGCAATCTTGAGATGGTGATCAAGTTCATTCAATTGGAACCGTTGCTGTCGGCCAAAGTCGTGGCTATAGCCAATTCAGTGGTATTCAACCGTTCGGGGAAAAAAATTACCGATGTGCGTTCGGCGGTTACCTTGATTGGTCTGCGTACCGTACGCAACCTAGCAACAGCTGTCGTGGTGCAGCAGCTTACCGGGCCGCAAGTGCGGAACGAAATGGTTACGCAATTATGGCAGCATTCCGCCCATGTAGCAGCGCTGGCGCAGGTTATCGCCCGCCGGATTACGAAACAAGATCCGGATACGGCAATGTTCGCTGGAATCATTCACGAAATCAGCTGGTTCTATCTGTTAGCGCGAGAAAAGCATTATCCTGGATTGACCGATGAGAGCATCGCCAGTTCCTGGAACAGTGACGAAGATTTGGAAGACGAGACGGAACTGGAGTGTGAAATTAAAATCGGCACCGCCATTCTCAAAGCCTTATGGGTTCCAGAGCCTGTGATCGACAGCATCGTCTATTTATGGCGCGGATATTTGACATTTCCTCCTTCCACCCTCGGCGATACGCTGCTGTTCGCCGATCAGCTGGCTCCCGTCAAATCCCCGTTTATTCTGCCCTCAAACCAAATGGGTTACAGCATTGCCAATATCGATTTATTAACCGACGAGGAAACATTGAGTGCTGTGCTGAAGGACTCGGAAGCGGAAGTGAAGTCGTTAACAGAAGCGCTGTGTGTATAGAAAACATAAAACAGGCACCCGTTGAATTGCTCGTTTAAAACTCCTGCGCAACTCCAGCTATTACCGGTTCAACAATGCGATGCAGGAAATTATCATCAAGCATTAATAATTTCATAATCATGCGTGATTTTTACCGTTTGTTTCAGCATGATGGAAGCCGAGCAATACTTTTCCGCAGATAAATCAATCGCACGTTCAATCGTCTGCGGATTCAAATTGTGTCCGGTGATAATGAAATGCAAATGGATATGGGTGAATACTTTCGGATCGACCGGCGCGCGTTCAGCTTCGATTTCAACCACACAATCGGTGATGTCCTGACGGCTTTTTTTCAGAATCAATACCACATCGAACGTGGTACAACCGCCCAGCCCCATTAACAGCATTTCCATCGGACGCGGTCCGAGGTTTTGTCCGCCAGCCTCCGGCGCACCATCCATCAATACCGAATGACCGCTGCCAGCTTCAGCTTCAAAACTGACATTCCCTTTCCATTTGATACGAGTTTTCATTGTTCCCTCCATCACTACAAAGCATTCTTGCAAAATATCCGGGCAAATAAAAAGCCGACGTTGTTATGCGTCGGCTTTCCTGAATTCAGAACGACTTACTTCAGTGACAGAATAAAGTCAGCTAATACTTTAGCATTTTCTGGGCTAACGTTAGCATTTGGTGGCATTGGGATTGGACCCCAAACACCGCTACTTCCTTTCAATATTTTATCTGCCAGGTATGCAGAAGCATCCGCTTGACCTGCATATTTAGCTGCAACATCTTTTAAGCCTGGGCCGACCAGTTTAGCGTCAACATTGTGGCAATTCAAACATCCACTGTTTTTTGCCAAATCAGCATTAGCTTGAGCAACACCAGCTAATAAAATGGCAGATGCAGCAACTGCTCCAATTAAAACTTTTTTCATATCTCTTCCTTATTAAAATTATAAAAGGGTTGATATTCTAACCCGAACTTTACAGACTTGCAGCAATTCCTGTAAGTTTGTGATTACCGGCGCTGCTGCAAACTCCGATGATACTGCCTTGCTAAGACTTAAGGTTAAATTATTTAGTTCCAGCAGAGCATGAAGAAACCGGATCAGATCGTTCTTCATGTCAGCGCTATCGGTTTAATCCGTTATCGCTCCCGCGCTGGCGCTGGAAACCAGTTTCGCATATTTGGCCAATACCCCGCGTGAATAACGCGGTTGCGGCGGTTGCCAGGCTGCACGGCGCTTTGCCAGCACATCATCGGACACATTCAATTGCAGCAGCCGCTGCTCGGCGTCAATGGTGATCGAATCGCCTTCCTGTACTAATGCAATCGTGCCGCCAACAAAAGCTTCCGGCGCAACGTGACCAACCACCATGCCGTAAGTACCGCCGGAAAAACGTCCATCGGTGATCAAACCGACGGAATCGCCCAGCCCTTCACCGATCAACGCGGCAGTCGGCGACAACATTTCCCGCATGCCAGGACCGCCTTTCGGGCCTTCGTAGCGGATCACCACGACATCACCCGGTTGAATCTTACGTTCCAGAATCGCTGCCATGCAGGTTTCTTCCGATTCAAATACGCGTGCGGGTCCGGTAATTTTCGGATTTTTAATGCCGGAAATTTTCGCTACGCAGCCTTCGGTCGATAAATTGCCTTTCAAGATTGCCAAGTGTCCTTGTGCGTACATTGGATTTTCCCACTGCCGGATCACATTTTGGTCTGCGCGTGGCGTATTGGGAATATCCTTCAACACTTCGGCGATCGTTTGTCCGCTGATGGTGATGCAATCCCCATGCAACAAGCCATGATTCAGTAGCATTTTCATCACTTGCGGCACACCGCCCGCTTGGTGCAAATCCGCCGTGACGTAACGCCCGGATGGTTTCAAATCGCATAATACTGGTACTTTGCCGCGCATCCGTTCGAAATCGTCTATGCGCCATTCAACCTCGGCGGCATGCGCAATCGCCAGGAAATGCAGGATGGCATTGGTCGAACCGCCTACCGCCATGATCACGGCAACCGCATTTTCTATGGATTTACGCGTGATGATATCGCGCGGCAGAATTTGCTGTTTAATGGCATTCACCAGCACCTCCGCCGATTGCCCGGCGCTGGTCATCTTTTCGCCGTCTTCGGCAGACATCGTGGAAGAATACGGTAAGCTCATGCCCATCGCTTCAAAAGCGGACGACATGGTGTTGGCGGTAAACATACCGCCGCACGAACCAGCGCCGGGACAAGCGTGCCGTTCGATCTGCAATAACTCTTCAGCGTCGATTTTATGCGCACTGTGCTGCCCTACTGCTTCAAATACGCTGACCACCGTCAGATCCTGATTCTTGTAGTGCCCCGGCTTGATCGTGCCGCCGTAGACAAAAATCGCCGGCACATTCATACGCGCAATCGCAATCATCGCACCCGGCATATTCTTATCGCAACCGCCGATGGCAATGATGCCATCCATGCTCCCCCCCTGCACACAGGTCTCGATCGAGTCGGCGATTACTTCACGCGACACCAGCGAATACTTCATGCCTTCGGTACCCATCGAAATACCGTCCGATACCGTAATGGTGCCGAACATCTGCGGCATCGCACCAGCTTTCCTCAGCGCTGATTCGGCTTTTAGCGACAGTTCGTTCAAACCCTTATTGCACGGCGTAATCGTCGAATAACCGTTAGCCACGCCGACAATCGGCTTGTTAAAATCCCCATCACTGAAACCGACCGCGCGCAACATGGCGCGGCTGGGTGCGTGTTGTGCTCCTTGGGTAATAATCTGGCTACGTTTATTGTCTGGCATGCTTGCTCCTGAATGAGATAAAAATACAATTTATGACAAGGCGCACACAAGCGCACTTGGTATAATGGCCGCTATTTTACCGTAAATAAGGCCGAAACTATGCTAGTTCATCCGCAAATTGATCCCGTTGCCATCTCCGTGGGACCGCTTTCCATTCATTGGTATGGTTTGATGTATTTGCTCGGTTTCGCGCTCTTCATTCTGCTCGGACGGTATCGCATCAAACACAATCCGCATTCGGCTTTCACCTATGAAATGCTCGACGACGCCTTGTTTTACGGCATGCTGGGTGTGATTCTGGGCGGACGCTTGGGGCACGTGCTGTTCTATCAATTCGGTTACTACCTGGACCACCCGCTGCACATTTTTGCCATTTGGGAAGGCGGCATGTCGTTTCATGGCGGATTTCTCGGTGTTTTCGTCGCCATGGTATTACTGGCGCGCAAACACAAATTGTCCTGGCTAACCGTCACGGATTTCGTCATTCCGCTGATTCCGCTGGGATTAGCCGCAGGACGCATCGGCAATTTCATCAATGGCGAACTGTGGGGACGCCACACCGATGTGCCTTGGGGCATGGTTTTCCCTTATGTCGACGAATTCCCCCGCCACCCATCCCAACTGTATCAATTCGCACTCGAAGGCGTGCTGTTGTTTATCGTCATCTGGACTTACTCATCGAAACCGCGCGCAACCGGCGCGGTCACCGGCATGTTCTTGATCGGTTACGGTGTTTTACGCTCATTTGCCGAATTCTTCCGCGAACCAGAAGATGGCTTCATGGGCATTCTGACACTCGGCGTTACCATGGGCCAATGGCTATCGATCCCGATGATTTTGGCAGGTATCGCGGCGCTGATGTGGTCAAGACGGCAATCACCCCATGTTGCACAAATTAATCAGCGCAAAAATAAGAAACGCTAGAAATTCTTATGAATGGGTTCCTTCATCAGTGTTACTTCATCTCAGTGGTTTGGAAGGGTTATAGCGAACGACGGAATGAATTGAGATTCGTGGGATACAAACAAAAAACAACGGGGGATCTGAATGGAAGGGCATGAAATCATCGGATTCGTCGCTGGCTTCGGCACCACTTTCGCCGCCGCTCCGGATTTGTATGCAATGCTCAAACGGAAAAGCGCTCAAGGTATGAATCCAACCATGGCCGGCATTATGGGCGTATTCCAGATTGCCTGGCTTTATTACGGCGTTTTGATCGATTCCATGCCGATCATTATCTGGAACATCATCGCCATCGCGATCAATTCCCTGACGGTCGGCGCATTTTTCCACTTCGCCCGCGCAGAGAATAATGGATGAATTGATTTGTCATCCAACTAATCCCGATGATTACTGGTTAGTGTTGGGCTTTCTTCGGCAGCCCAACCTACCGCGCTTCGCACAGCGTCCAGCGCGAGGTTGAACGCCATGTTAGACAGACGATGAAGATTGATTTCTGCGCAATGCATACGTGATGGCTGCCCACAGGAATGATGCTATTAGCGATGCGACAACACCAAGACCAAAACCGATCCATCTTTCTGTGCTCTGGGCCGATTGATTTCTAGTCTCTTGCGCGGCAAAGATTGCGTCAATGACTTCGCGATCAGATTCAAGAAGCGGCTTCATTCGTTCATGCTCAGACTTGATTGCCTGAAGAGCTTGATGTGATGTCTCTAATTGCTGCTTCTGACTATCTACAAACTCAATCAGTGCGTTCAGGTTCTTGCGCGTCTCATCTAGCGATCGCACTTGATTTGCGTAGTCCAGATTCTCGAGACGCCTCGCTTCTCGAACTTCTTGGTTGTGCTGCTCTGTAAAGTACGCAACCGTTCCGCCGACAATACCCAGAACGATTGTGATCGTCACTGTAAGCTTGGGGTGTTCCTTGTAGAGCTTTACCCACTCACGAACCAGAGTTTCTGTGATTGAGTCGATGTACGACACAGTTTCTCCTGCTGTCAAACTAAAATTAGACAGATAGCAAAAAAGCAAAATATCTGCATAAACTTGTCAGTTGATATATTTGCTACTAATAATCAAATTATTGTATGTAAATTGGTCTATTTTTATCTCACCTCAAAATTTAGCGTATTACATTATCCAAGTTTGGTAATTTAGCAAGTACAAGGTGCATCACTTATAGCACCTTATTATCTATTACCCCAACCCGGGCCAATAATGACTATCCGGCAGCGGCCGTTTGCCGAAGATCGCTTGTCCGACGCGCACGACGGTGGCGCCCTCTTCGATGGCCAGTTCGTAGTCGCCCGACATGCCCATCGACAGTTCGTCGAACGATAATCCGGCGGGGGCTTCCTGGCGCAGCATGGCTTGTATGTTACGCATTTTGACGAAGCATTCGCGTACGCGGTCGTGGTCGGTTGAGAAGATTGCAAGCGTCATCAAGCCTTTGATACGTAATGATGAAAACTGCGGCAGGTGTTGCACGAAATCGCGCACGGCTTCGGGCGGCAGGCCGAACTTGCTTTCTTCGCCGGAGCTGTTGACTTGCACGTAGACGTCGATGGCGCGGCCTTCATTTTGCAGACGTTTGTCGAGTTCTTCGGCGACTTTGAGGCTGTCCAAGGCTTGGAATTCGTTGGCGAAACGCGCCAGGTATTTGGCTTTGTTGGTTTGCAGGTGGCCGATGATCGCCCATTTGATGCCTAAATCGGCCATAACTTCGGATTTTTCACGCGCTTCCTGGATTTTGTTTTCGCCCATCTCATCGACACCGGCAGCAAAGGCAATGCGCAGCCGCTCCGCGGATACGGTTTTGGTCACGGGCAGCAGCCGCACGCTGGCGGGGTCCCGTCCGGCTTTTTTGCAGGCATCGATGATGCGCTGTTTGACGGTGGCGAGATTATTCTTGATATCGTTAAATTGCTGTTGTTGCTCTTCGTTGAGTTCCACGGCCTGCTCCTGTTGTGCGAGAAGTTAATTTTTTCTGGATGCTTGATGGAAAACCATTTTCCATTGATTACCATGGCGTTGCCATAGCGAGGTTCTAATCGATCCGGCTGTATCGGTGTCCGGTTGATCCGGTTTTTGTAGCGAATAGGTCGCCAACACAAAATCACTGGTTAGTACTTTGACGCGAAAATCTTTAAAAGCCCAGCGCAGACTCGGATCTTTATGTTTCAACCAATTGATCACGTCATCTCTGCTATGAATTTGCCCGCGCTGATCGATTTCCTCGAAATTTTCCGCCAATAATTCGTCGGTTCGTTCAGGATGTGCGTTCAGATCGGTTTGCAGCAAGCTAAGTTCCAGGTTTTGGATCTGCCCGGCAATGGTGCTCGCTCCCATGCGCCGGAATTACTTAACCCGCATGCCCGGCTGCGCGCCGGAATCCGGCGACAGAATGAACAATTCACCCGGATTGCCGCCGCCCGCAGCCAGCACCATGCCTTCCGACAAACCGAATTTCATTTGCCGCGACGCGAGGTTGGCGACCATCACGGTCAAGCGCCCTTTCAGCTGCTGCGGATCGTATGCAGATTTGATACCAGCGAATACCGTGCGTTGTTCGCTGCCGATGTCGAGCGTCAGTTTTAACAGTTTCTCCGCGCCTTGCACATGCTCAGCGTTGACAATCATGGCGATGCGCAAATCGATTTTGCTGAAATCGTCAATCGAAATTGTTTCGGCAATCGGGGAAATGGCGTGTTGCTGTTTTTCCGCGTGCCTTGCCGGCGATTGCGGCGGTAAAGCGGTCAGGCTTTGCGTGTTGGCGGCGATCAGTGCGTCGATCTGTTTGGTGTCGATGCGCGTCATCAAGTGCTGATAAGTGTTGATGGTATGTCCTGCAGGCAGTAACAGATCGGAAACCGGTTGATCAGCCCGCAATTGCGGCCAAGTCAGCGGTTCGCCATTGAGAAATGCTTCGATCTGCTGCACGGTACCAGGCAGGATTGGCTTCAAGTAACGCGATAGCAAATAGAACAACTGAATACCGAGACTGCAAGCGCGGTGTAAATCGTCAGCGCGATCCGCATGCTTAGCAATTTCCCACGGCGCTAAATTGTGAATCATTTCGTTGGCTTCGTCGGCAAATTTCATGATTTGACGGATGGCTGCGGAAAATTCACGTTCCTCAAAGGCTTGTTCGATGACTTCGGGGCGCCAACTGGAAAAATGCTTGTCCACGATGGCTTGCAATGCTTGATATTGCTCGCCGGAAACCAATTTACCGTCAAAGCGCTTGGTGATGAAACCGGCGCAGCGGCTGGCGATGTTGATGAATTTTCCGACCAGATCGGAATTAACGCGCGCGACAAAATCGTCCAGGTTCAGGTCGATGTCTTCCAGTGTGCTGTTGAGCTTGGCGGCATAGTAATAGCGCAACCATTCCGGGTTCAAGCCTTGCTTCAGATAGCTCTCGGCGGTGATGAACGTGCCGCGCGACTTGCTCATTTTTTCACCATTCACGGTCAGAAAGCCATGCGCAAAAATCTTGGTGGGCGTGCGGTAACCGGCGTTTTTCAGCATCGCGGGCCAGAATAGCGCGTGGAAGTACAAAATATCCTTACCGATGAAGTGATACAGCTCGGTATCGGATTGTGGTTGCCAGAATTCGTCAAAATCGATTTGTTCACGCGCGCACAAGTTTTGAAAGCTACCCATGTAACCGATCGGCGCGTCGAGCCAGACGTAAAAATACTTGCCGGGTGCACCGGGAATCTCGAAGCCGAAATATGGCGCATCGCGCGAAATATCCCAATCGGAGAGCTTGTTTTCACCGGCTTCGCCGACCCATTCGCGCATTTTGTTAGCCGCTTCCGGTTGCAGATGGTCGCCATTGCAGGCCCATTGGCGCAGAAAATCGGCACAACGCGCATCGGATAAACTGAAAAAATAATGTTCGGATGATTTGTTGACCGGTTTCGCGCCGGATACGGCGGAATAGGGATTCTTCAGTTCGGTCGGCGCATACGCCGCGCCGCACGCTTCGCAAGAGTCGCCGTATTGATCCTTGGCGCCGCATTTCGGGCATTCGCCTTTGACAAAACGGTCCGGCAAAAACATATTCTTCACCGGATCATACAGTTGTTCGATGCCACGCACGGCGATCAATCCGGCGGTTTTGAGCTTGCCGTAGATATCCTCGGAAAAATGCCGCGTTTCCGCTGAATGCGTGCTGTAATAGTTATCAAATTGAATATGAAAACCGGTAAAATCGCCGAAGTGTTCCAAGTGAACGCGCGCGATCAAAGCTTCCGGTGTGATGCCTTCTTTTTCCGCGCGCAGCATAATCGGCGTACCGTGCGTATCATCCGCGCACACATAATAAACCGTATGTCCGCGCATTTTCTGAAAACGCACCCAGATATCCGTTTGAATATATTCCACCAAGTGACCTAAATGGATACTGCCATTGGCGTAAGGAAGCGCGGAAGTGACCAGAATTTTTCGCTTGTTCATTAATTATTAAACGAATCAGATTAAATAAGTGTCAATTGTAACAAACTGTGTGTGCATTCCCGATATTTGTTACCATTTCCCGATTAAATTGTGAGCCGCTCAGCGAGCGTTAAAAGGAGTTTCGTAGTGACCATTTCCGAACAACAAATACAATCTATATTGCAACAAACCATTGATCCAACCACCCATAAAGATTACGTGACTGCGAAATCCGTCGGCGCGATTCAAATTGCGGGAAATAATGTAACGGTCGGCATTGAGCTTGGCTACCCCGCCAACAGCGTCAAGAATCAGGTACAGCAGCAAATTACCGCAGCATTGCAAACGGTGCCGGGTATCGGCGCTATCCAGGTGAGCGTGAACAGCAAAATCATTCCGCACGGTGTGCAGCGCGGTGTCAAGCTGATTCCCGGCGTTAAAAATATCATTGCCGTAGCATCCGGCAAGGGCGGTGTCGGCAAATCGGCAACGGCAGTCAATCTGGCGCTGGCATTGTCGGCAGAAGGCGCATCCGTGGGCATTCTGGACGCGGATATTTATGGTCCGTCGCAGCCGCAGATGCTCGGCATTACCGGCCATCCGGAATCACACGACGGCAAGACCATGGAACCGATGCTGGCGCACGGCATACAAGCCATGTCGATCGGTTTGCTGATCGACGCCGAGACGCCGATGGTGTGGCGTGGCCCGATGGTGACACAAGCCTTACAGCAATTGCTCAACGATACCAATTGGAAGGATTTGGATTATCTGGTGGTGGATTTACCGCCCGGTACCGGCGATATTCAACTCACACTCGCGCAAAAAATCCCGGTGACCGGCGCCGTTATTGTCACCACACCGCAGGACATTGCCCTACTCGATGCGCGCAAAGGTCTAAAGATGTTTGAGAAAGTGGGTATTCCGATTCTGGGTATCGTGGAAAATATGAGCACGCACACCTGCTCGCAATGCGGACATACCGAACCCATCTTCGGTACCGGCGGCGGCGAAAAAATGTGTCAGGACTACAACGTCGAATTCCTGGGCGCATTACCGCTCGATATCAAGATCCGCGAGCACACCGACACGGGTAAACCCAGCGTCGTAGCGGAACCGGATGGCAAAATTGCCGGAATTTACCGTTTAATTGCACGGCGAGTTGCCGTTAAGGTGGCTGAATCCGCCGAAGATCACTCGGAATTGTTCGCTAAAATCGTAATGGAAAATGACTAGGAAAAATTGAAGGATGACGATTAAATCAGATAAATGGATACGCCGCATGGCGCTCGAACACGGCATGATCGAACCGTTCGAGCCCGACCAGATCCGGCAAAAAGACGATCAGCGCATTGTTTCGTACGGGACTTCAAGCTATGGTTACGATATCCGTTGTTCGGATGAATTCAAGTTATTCACCAACATCAATTCCACGATTGTCGATCCGAAAAATTTTGACTCCAACTCGTTTATTGATGTTAAAAGCGATGTTTGCATCATCCCACCTAATTCTTTCGCACTGGCGCGCACGGTTGAATATTTCCGCATTCCGCGCAACGTGCTGACCATCTGCTTGGGCAAATCGACCTATGCACGCTGCGGCATTATCGTCAACGTCACGCCATTCGAGCCGGAATGGGAAGGTTATGTCACGCTGGAGTTTTCCAACACCACCCCCCTGCCCGCCAAAATCTATGCGAATGAAGGCGTGGCGCAAGTGATTTTCTTTGAATCGGACGAGGTGTGTGAAACATCGTATAAAGACCGGGGTGGCAAATATCAGGGACAACAAGGTGTAACATTGCCGAAAATTTGAAGTCAAAGGAATAAAACCATGTGGAGACTCATTGATGCTGACTCAAATATGCGCAAAACGAATCAAAAGGTTTCCAGTTATTCTCGCGTTGATTTTATTCTCCGCATTTCCCGTGACGCTTGCGGCAGAGGCTTTGAAACATATTTCTCTGACGCGTACCGGCTTAATGCCGGAAGATATCGCGATTATCATCAATGACAGCGACCCGCTCTCCCGGCAAGTAGGCAGCTACTATCAGCGCGCACGGCAGATACCGGAAGTCAATGTCATTCATTTGCGTTTTCCACCCGACCGCACCACCCTGACCGCAACGGAGTTCAAGCAGCTGAAAGCCAAAATCGATCGGCTTACTCCTGAACATGTGCAAGCATTCGCAGTCGCCTGGACAGCGCCGTACCGGGTGGAATGCATGTCGCTGACTTCCGCCTTGGCATTCGGCTTCGACAAAAAATACTGCGCCGATAAATGCGAACCGACAGCACCGAGTCCTTATTTCAATGCGCTCGGCTCTTACCCATTCGATGATTACAAGATGCGCCCGGCTATGATGCTGGCTGGCACCTCGTTTACGCAGGTCAAGGATTTGATTGACCGGGGCATTGCATCCGATCATACGTTTCCCAAAGGTCAAGCATATCTGTTGAACACCTCGGATAAAGCACGCAGTACGCGTTCAGTAATTTTCGCTGAGACAGCAAAAGAATTTTCCGGCATTTTCCCAGTGCAAGTATTGGATGCCGATTTCATTTCAGACCGCAAGGATGTGCTTTTTTATTTTACCGGACTTACCCACGTATCCTCGTTGGACACGCTCGAGTTTATCCCCGGTGCACTGGCGGATCACCTGACATCGGTGGGCGGCATGCTGACCGATTCTTCCCAAATGAGCAGCTTGCGCTGGCTGGAAGCAGGCGCCACGGCAAGCTATGGCACGGTCATTGAGCCTTGCAGTTTCCCGCAAAAATTCCCGTCTCCGGTAGTCGCCATGTTTCATTATGCATTGGGCGCCAGTGCGCTTGAGGCTTATTGGAAAAGCGTCGCGTGGCCGGGCCAAGGTGTGTTCATCGGTGAACCTTTGGCAAAACCATTTGCGCCACAACTCCGTGAAATGAGTTCAGACCGGTTTGAATTGAAAATTTTCTCACCCCGAGCTGGACGATTAAAAATAGAAAAATCACATTCTGCTGCCGGACCGTTCAAATTGGCTTCCCGACCCCAGACAATTCGCCGCGGAGAGAATCGATTTCTTTTAAAGTTCAATGAAAAAACAGATGGTTATTTGAAGTTACACTGGAATTAGTCAACCCAAAATTAATGAATATCCGGGAAATTGTGTGTTCAATATTTCCGCGTGTGTCAAAACGAGACAGCCACACGAAACAAACTTCAAAAATACGCTAAACTTTTTTGCTAAATGCCCGTCTAATAGGGCATAAATTATATATGCATAAGTTATTGTTTTTTATTAAATATTATTATAGATAAAAAAAACTTGATTTGCCCCGAATGCAGACTATAATGCGTGCAAATTTAAATCCAGGAAACTCACCGATAAGGAGGTCATCATGAGAAGCACCAAGAACTTTTTTGCTCCCGCGGATTTAGTAAATATTCACATTCCTGAAACGTAGCGTTTTATAAAGGAGCATATGCATGGCTATACTCTCGTCCACACTTCAAAAATCCGACCAATCTGAAGTTCTGTTTGATACGCACCCTGAAATCAGTCTGAATTTTGAGCATGTTCGAAATGCTTTAAGTGAAGGCTACCGACGACCTTTTTTACTGGTTGACAGCAATATAATCCGGCAAAAAACCCGACGCTTCAAGACTGCAATGCCCCGAGTGCATCCGCATTATGCAGTGAAAGCCAATCCCGATGAGCGTGTACTGAAAACACTGATCGAAGAAGGCGCTGGTTTTGAAATTGCCTCCATCGCTGAGTTAGACGTATTACTCAAATTAGGTGTACCAGGTGCTGAAATTTTCTACAGCAACCCGATGAAATCCAGAGCTTATCTCGAATACGCCGCAGAAAAAGGCGTTGAGTGGTACGTAATTGATAGCATTGAAGAAATGCGTAAAATCTTCAGCGTCAAACCCGATGCCAAAATGTATTTGCGCATCGATACCCCCAATATCGGCAGCGATTGGCCATTAGCCGGAAAATTCGGTACACACTTAGCCGATATCAATGAAATCATCCAAGAAGCCGCCAAACTCAAAGCAGATCTGGCAGGTGTTACATTTCATGTCGGCTCGCAATGCCGTAATCCTCAAAATTGGCGTGTCGGTATCGAACGGGCTAAAAAAGTATTCGCTGAAATGCAACTGGCTGGTTTGACCCCCCGCTTGCTCAATATCGGTGGTGGCTACCCGGTTCGCCACATCAAACCGATTCCTTCCATTGAAGTCATTGCTGATGTCATCAATACAGCCATCTCTGATTTACCGGACAATTTCCGTATCATGGCAGAACCAGGCCGCTATCTGGTATCGGATTCGGCTTATTTTGTCTGCCGCGTGGTTGGAACAGCAACACGCAATGGAAAGCGTTGGATGTACTGGGATGCAGGCATGTTTGGCGGTGTCATTGAAATGACCGAGGGTTTACGCTATGAGATTCTCACCGACCGGAAAGGCAGCAATATTCCATGGTCAGTTGCCGGACCAACCTGTGACTCCGTGGATATCCTGATGCATGACTTGATGTTGCCCAACGACATACAAGAAGGCGACTTCATCTATATTCCTAATGCAGGCGCCTATACGACGGCATACGCCAGCAATTTTAATGGCTTTCCATTACCCGATGTGAAAGTGATTTAAGCTCCCAGAATCGGGTTAGCCTGATTAAGAATCGTCAATAGAAATGGTGAAGAGCTGCATGACTTCACCATTTCTGCTTCAAGTAGCTTAAAAAATCACCGGAATTATTGCTATGTCGTGCTTGAGTTACGATCGAGAACGACAAAGTGATATTCTAAATTTCCATCAACGTGTTTGTCGCGCTGCGTCTCTTCCCAGTCGCCGGGATCAAATTGCGGGAAAAAAACATCACCATCAAAATCACTCTGAATTTCTGTGATATACATGCGCTGGCATATTTTAATCGTTTGCTGGTAAAGCTTCTCACCCCCGATAATGAAATTCTCAGTGTCAGTCGTGCTGGTTTCTTCACAGACTAGCAATGCATCTTCCAGAGAATTGACAACGACAGCCCCGGGTATTTCATAATCCGTTTGGCGGGTAATCACGACATTAGCTCTGCCAGGCAAAGGTTTGCCAATGGATTCATAGGTCTTACGTCCCATCACAATGGTTTGCCCCATCGTTAGAAACTTAAAATGTTTCAAATCAGCTGGTAAATGCCAAGGCAATCGATTATCCCGGCCAATAACCCGATTTTTCGCCATGGCTACCAGGATAGATAAACGTAGTGGCGTCATACAGCTACCGGCGCCTTGATAGCAGGATGAGGATCATAATTCTCCAAGCTGAAATCTTCATAGTGAAAACCCAGGATGTCCCTGATATCGGGATTTAATTTCATGGTTGGCAAAGGTTTGGGTTCGCGCGACAGTTGTTCACGGGCCTGTTCCAAATGATTGAGATAAAGATGCGCATCACCCAAGGTATGCACAAAATCACCAGCTTTGAGGCGGCACACTTGCGCGATCATCAGCGTCAACAAGGCATACGATGCGATGTTGAAAGGCACGCCAAGAAAAATATCCGCGCTGCGTTGATAAAGCTGGCACGATAACCGGTCATTCGCCACATAGAACTGGAAAAAAGCATGGCATGGCGGCAAGCGCATTTTTTGCAAATCCCCCACGTTCCATGACGACACAATCATACGCCGGGAATCAGGGGTATCTTTTATTTGCTGGATTACCTGCTGTAACTGGTCGATATGCCCGCCTTCCGCTGTCGTCCAGGAACGCCATTGATGGCCGTATATCGGACCGAGATCGCCATTCGCATCTGCCCATTCATTCCATATCGATACACCATGCTGCTGTAAATAGCCGATGTTGGTATTGCCTTGCAGAAACCACAATAGCTCATGAATGATCGACTTCAAATGACATTTCTTCGTTGTTACCAAAGGAAAGCCATTCGCCAGATCAAAACGCATTTGATAGCCAAAAACCGATAGTGTCCCCGTTCCCGTCCGATCCGATTTACGATGACCGTGATCAATGACATGCTGCATTAATTCGAGATATTGATGCATCCCTATTTGAAACTCCCCGGTAGAATCAGAATAAATCCATACGTTGTAAGTCTATCCCAGCCATAATGGGTATAAGACGTATATAATATCAATATTAATTACAGCAATCATTCTTAATGCAATGACGCACAATTCTGTCATTCAAAAAAAACTATACAACAGGAAAGCTTTCAATGCTGGCATCCCTTTTCCAAAATACATCATCGATCGATCCATCTACTAAAGCATCGCATACTCTCGTAATCCTCCCGAAGTTAGAAAAACTCCCTAAAAAGTATGATATTCCCGGTGAAGAATCACTGAATAAATTACTTTTGCGCCGCGAGATAAAATTAACGGATCTTATCACTACGCCAGTCAGCGCCAACCTTCCGGATGGCGAACTATGCGCTTGGGCGATGATCGACACGAATCAGACCGTATTCGAGCAACAGACCACCGTGAGAAAAGCGGTCAAATTGCTGCTTGGGGAAAATCCTGTTGAATTGCATATTACTGTGCATGGCACAACGCAACAAAGAAAAATCTTTTCCGAACTGGCTGTTTTTACCAGCTGGGTGAATGGCGCCGTACTCCCGGTGCGTAAAAACAAACCCGTCAGAAAACCGCTGGAGAAAATTTTTTTATATAGCTACAAAGATGCCGGAAACTTTACACTGCAACGCGCTCGGGCGGAAGGAAATTTGCTTGCGCGCGGTTTGACGGCATTACCGGCCAATGAATTAACGCCCACCACTTATCGCCAGCAAATTAAGAAACTGGCTGAGAATGAGGGCTGGAAATATCAGGAATACGATTTCAATAAGTTGAAAGAAATCGGCGCCGGCGCTTTCGTGGCGGTAGCGCAAGGCAGTGATACCGAAGACGCCGCCATCGTCCATCTGCAATATCAAGGCAAGCAAAATCCGGACAACAAGACCATCGCAATTGTTGGAAAAGGCATTTGCTTTGATACCGGCGGCCATAATCTAAAACCAGCCCGGTATATGCAAGGAATGCACGAGGATATGAACGGATCGGCCGTCGCATTGGGCATTTTGCTTGCCGCAACGCGCGCTGAAATCCCGATTAAAATGGATTGCTGGCTAGCCATAGCGCAAAACCACATCAGTCCTCGCGCATATAAACAAAATGACATCATCACAGCACTCAGCGGGTTATCCATCGAAATCGTGCATACTGACGCCGAAGGGCGAATGGTATTGGCGGACACTTTGACATTGGCCAACCAATTAAAACCCGATTTGATCATCGATTTCGCTACGTTAACAGGCAGCATGAAGACTGCCTTAGGATCCCGCTACAGCGGAATTTTCAGCAACCGCGATGAGTTATTGCAAGTCGCCATTGCCGCGGGCAAAGAAAGTGGTGAGCGTGTGTGTGTTTTCCCGATGGATTCCGATTATGAAGAAAGCCTTGAAAGCGCCATTGCGGATATCAAGCAATGCGAGCTAGGGGGAGAATTCGATCATATTCTCGCTGCTTGTTTTCTACGACGCTTTGTCAGCGATACACCATGGTTACATATGGATTTATCGGCTAGTAGCCATAAGGACGGTTTGGGCGCGGTAGATAGTGACATTACCGGATTTGGGGTCAGTTGGGCGATCGAGCTGCTAAAAAGTGTTTGAAATTGATATTTGCAATCAGGAATAGCGCCTAGCTTCTCGCAATCACGAGCTTCTGGCCAACGGACAAGTTTTCATCGCTGTTATTCCAAAGCTTGATCTGATTGACGGTCGTACCGTAACGCTTGGCGATTTCATATAAGGTATCGCCTTTTTTCACCACATAAACATTCGATTGATAATTCTGCAGCTGTTTCTTCTTCAGTGCGGCAGCATCGCTATAATTCTCTGACACAATCTGCGGTACCAATATTTTTTGTCCGAGGGTAAGATTTTTGCTGCGCGCAATACCGTTAATTGTCTGCAATTGCTTCACGGTAGTCTGATGACGCGCTGCGATTTCATTGATACTCTCCCCTTTCTTCACGTGATAAATTTGCCAAGATATTCTAGGATCTTGATATGTCTCAAGATTCTTCAGAAAAATATCTTTATTTCTTTTAGGCAACAACAACGTGCGAGGTTCGTCCGTCACCTTGATGACATAACGATTGTAGGCAGGATTTAATGCATTGAATTCAGCTTCGGAAATATTGGCAAGACGGGTAACGAGAGAGATGTCGATGTGTTCATGTATTTTGATTTCATCAAAATACGGTCGATTCGCTATCGGCCGGATTTGTATGCCATATTTCTTACTATTGACGATGATATCTTTAACGGCCAATAGCTTATAAACATAGTGCTTGGTATCGCTGGGCAGATTCAAATCATAAAAATTACTCGACCTGCCCTTATGAAGACTTCTGGATAATACCTTGCTGACTGCACCTTCGCCTAAATTGTAAGCCGCGATGGCCAGTTTCCAGTTATCAAATTTCGCATGGAGATACTGCAAATAATCCAGTGCAGCTCGGGTAGAAGCTATAACGTCTCGGCGGTCATCGTGCCATACATTTTGTGCTAACCCTAGGATTTTCGCCGTTTCGGGTTGAAATTGCCACAAACCCGCCGTTTGGCTATTGGATTTTATCAGCGGATTGTAAGCGCTTTCTATGACCGGCATCAGTGCGACTTCCATCGGCATGCCACGACGCTCAACTTCCTCCACAATATGAAACAGGTACCGCTCGCTATTGGCAATGATGCGATTAAATAACTCTGGATTCTGTGTATAGGAGGCGCCTATTTTGCGAATTGTTTTACTATCGGGTGGCAACGCCAAGGCAAAACCGTTTTGTATACGACCCCACAGATTTGCATGATACTGAATCTTATCTTGTACTAATGTATCCGCAAATGCATTCAGTGCTATAAATGAACAAAACCCAAGTGCCAGCGATATCAGCAAAACAATGCTTTTTCTTTTTAAAATCATTTACATATATTATTTTCTATATCCATATCGATTAACAGGATATATAAATTTTTTGCATTTGCAAACTATTTTTTACAAAAAAGAAAATGAAAATTTAATAAATATGTTTAATAATCATAATACTAAATTAGTATCTTCAAGATAATTATTAAGAATCATTCACGAATATTCGACTGACTATTAAATTCCTGTAGCAAAACTACCGGTTTTGGCTGCCATCCTTTTTTCCGGTGATCAACGATAACATTGGTAAAAATACCGCCACGCACATAAAAACGCGCAGTTAACCGGATATAGCGGGGCTTTAAAACAGCGACGAGATCGTCGAGAATTTTATTCGTCACGGCTTCATGAAACACGCCTTCATTCCGGTACGACCAGATATAGAGTTTCAGGCTTTTAAGTTCGACGCATTTTTTGTCTGGAATATAATCGAGAATTAATGTGGCGAAATCGGGTTGTCCCGTTTTCGGGCACAAACAAGTGAATTCAGGAATCTCCATATGAATATGGTAGTCCCGACTGGTAAAAGGATTCGGGAAGGTTTCAAGTGTTTTTTCAGGTTTACTGGCCATTCTTCTTCATGCTCGTGGTTAAATTAATTCGGTTACAATGATAAAATGCGTCATGCGCTTTATTTATTATAACTGCCTTACCCAATAAACAAAAAATTGCGCCTAGCTCATATCAAGCTCGCCGGCTTCAAATCATTCGTCGATCCCACTGTAGTTCCCGTTTCGCAAGATCTGGTTGGTATCGTAGGCCCTAACGGTTGCGGTAAGTCGAACATCATCGACGCCGTACGATGGGTGCTGGGAGAATCGAAAGCTTCCGCTTTGCGGGGCGATTCGATGCAGGATGTCATTTTTTCCGGATCGGATAACCGCAAAGCGGTTGGCCGCGCCAGTGTGGAAATCGTCTTTGACAACCATCTCAATAAGATTACCGGACAATGGTCCAGCTACGCTGAGATCGCCATCAAACGTGTCATTCAACGCGATGGCAACTCAAGTTATTACATCAATAATTTGCCCGTACGGCGCCGGGATATTGCCGATCTCTTTTTGGGTACAGGTGTCGGAGGCCGGGGTTATGCCATTATCGAACAGGGTATGATTTCCCGCATTATTGAAGCCAAGCCGCAGGAATTACGAAACTTCCTCGAAGAAGCTGCCGGAATTTCCCAATATCGTGAAAGAAGGCATGAAACATCCACTCGGCTTGCTGAGTCGAGAAAAAATCTCACCCGCTTGGAAGATATTTGCCAGGAATTGGGCACACAGCTGCAGCATCTGGAAGTGCAAGCAGAAATCGCGCAACAATACAAACAATTGCAGGAAAATCTGCACCACTCGCAATCCTTGCTATGGGTATTGCGCAGAACCGAGGCGCAAAAACAGCAGCAGCGTGCGGAACAAGACATTCAAAAGCTGGAAACCGAGTTGGAAATTGTGCTTGCAAATCAGCAGCAAGCAGAAAAAGACTATGAAGCAACACGTGCAAAAGAACATGCCGTAAACGACCAATTGCTTCAGGCACAGGGGCAACTGTATACGGCGGATGCCGAAATAGGACGTTTAGCGCAGGAAATCAATCATCTAAACAGCACGCATGATCGCCTGCTACAACAAACGCAACAAGTTGAAAATCAGCTGCAAAAAAATAATCAGTTGAAAGCTAGCAAACTGGAAAATCTGGCGCATTGGCAGCAGGAAAAAATAAAAATTGAATCAGCGCAACAAGACAGCATTCAAAAATGCCATGAAGAAAACGACAAACTCCCAGCCATAGAGGCAAATTTTCATGCCTGTCAGGAAAAATTAAACCAGCTCCGGCAGGATTTACTGCTCGTCGAACAAACCAGCCGCCTGGAAGACAATCAACTCGTGCATGCGGCAAAAAATATTCAACAGCTTGAGGCGCGCCATGCCCGCTTATTACAAGAACAAAGCGAATTTGTGCTCATTGATCCTGGCCAATTAACGGAATTACAGCAGCAGATCGATAACACTGAAAATAGGCTGGAAGAAGAACAATGTAAGCATCAGGAAATCGAAACACAACTCTCGGCAATAACCCAGTCCAAACAGCATATTGTCAGAGGAATTCAAGAACTGCAGCAGACATTGTCGCAAGCGTCAGCCCGCCACACGGCATTGCAAAATTTGCAGCAGAAACTGGAAAACAACCAGAGCTTAACCGCTTGGCTTCATCAACGACAGCTGGATACCTTGCCGCGCTTATGGCAGAAAATCAGCATCGCGCCAGAGTGGGAAAGCGCATTAGAAGCGATTCTGCGCGAACGGCTTAATAGTATTGAGATCGAGCAGCTGGATAGTATCCTCGATTGGATTGACGGCGTGCCGCAGGGAAAATGGACGCTGCATGAAAAATCCGGCTTCGCCGATGATTTATCGTCCAGTGACATGCACAACCACACAGGTCAAAAATTACTCACCTGCATCACGGTCAATCAGCCTGAAATTCAATCCGTACTGGGCCATTGGTTAAAAAATGTATATATCGCCAACGATATCCAAGAAGGTCTCAGCGATAGAAATTCTCTGGGCTCTGGCGAACTGCTCGTTACCCGCCAAGGACACATCCTGACCCGCACCAGTATCACTTTTTATGCACCCGATTCGCAATTGCACGGGGTTTTATCAAGACAGCAAGAGCTCATTCAAATACAAAAAGAAATGGACCAGCTCGAACCCGCCCTGCGCATGCAGCGCGATCTGCAGGCCAAAACCGAGCAGCAGTTCGCTGAACTGAACAATGCCATTCAAACGGTTGATAAAAATAGCAAGCAATTGCAACAGCAGCGGCATGCGTTACAGCTGGATGCGGTGAAATTGTCGCAAGCCAGCGAACGTGCAGCACACCGCCATAACCAGATCAATGCTGAGTTGACGGAAATCCGGCAAGCCTTGGAACACGAGTATGCGCTGCGAGAATCCGCAACCATCCATTTGCAGGACAATCAGCAAAAAATTGCCACACTCAAGGAGCAAGCGCAGCAAGCACAGCTCGCCTGGGAAACGGCCAATCAACAACTTGCACGGCAACGGCAAAACATCCAGCAATCGACCCGCGTGATGCAAGAAGCGGCGTTCCAGGCGCAAACCTGCCAGAACAAAATCATAGAAATCGAGTTGAACATACAGTCGCTGGATGAAGAACTGCAACATTTAACGCAAAACCAAGCCAACTTGCTCAGCGAAATGGACGAACTGAATGTTGCTCCGCTCACCGGACGCCTAGAAGCCGCCCAAACACAGCGAAAATCGATTGAACAAGCCGCATTGCAAGCACGGCAAGCGGTTGAAGATACCATTAGCCATTTACGGCGCATCGAAGAAACCCGGATGGCATCGGAACAAAAATCGCATACGCTACGCGAGGCCACTAATCAAGCCCGGCTCAAGGAACAAGCGGCGAGCATCGCCATTGGCCAATTTGATGAATTGATCCGAGATGCTCATGTTGATACCGAAGTGCTATTACCCTTAAGTACCAAGAAAAGTGTTACCGGGTTGCACTCAGAGATCGAAAAACTGAATGCGGAAATTGCGGCATTAGGGGCTGTGAATCTTGCCGCATTGGAGGAACTCGAAAATGGCCGAAGCAGAGAATCCAGTCTGCTGATGCAATTACAGGATTTAAATGCAGCCATTGCAACTTTGGAAAGTGCTATCCAGCAAATTGACCGGGAAACCGAACTACGTTTGCAAGACACATTCACTCAAGTCAATACTTATTTACGTGAGATTTTTCCGGTCATTTTCGCCGGTGGACAAGCCAGACTCGAATTCTGCGATGATAAAAACTTAGATGCCGGCTTAATGCTGACCGCGCAACCACCCGGGAAAAAAAATAGCTCCATCCAATTATTATCCGGCGGAGAAAAAGCATTGACGGCTTTGGCATTAATTTTTTCCTTATTCCGGCTCAATCCGGCACCTTTCTGCTTGTTGGATGAGGTTGATGCTCCGCTTGACGACAGCAACACCAGCCGTTTCTGTGAACTGGTGAAAACCATGGCCAAACAAACGCAATTTCTATTCATCAGCCATAATAAAATCACGATGGAAATGGCGCAGCGATTAATTGGAGTTACAATGCAAGAACAAGGGGTATCAAGGATAGTGGCTGTCGATCTTGCTACGGCGGTACAAATGGGCAAACGCGAAAAACAGCCTGCTATCTAATGACTGTGATTAATTCCATAAAGCTGACATAATTTAATTTTAATACTGCACGTAACGGTAATTGTGCGAAATAGCAGGGAAATAATATGGAGATATTGAGTATGAGTGACTTGCAGATAAGCTTGATCATCATCGGCATCATCGTTATTGCCGGTGTCGTTGTCTTCAACTGGTGGCAACAACTGCGTTACCGGCGAAAAATTCAAGCTGCGTTCGATCATAAACACGATGACATTCTGCTCGATGACCAGAATTCCGATGAGCCGTTTCAGCGGATTGAACCAAAATTTAATAAAGTCCCGGCGGATATCCCCTTAGATACTTTCGCGCCAATCGATACGCCAGCGAGTGAACCCAAAAGGCCACCGGCGGCACCACCTGCTCAAGCTGCAATCAATATCCCTATCAGCACCGCTACGGCCACAACTTCGTCGGCCGCTTCGCCGTTATTGGATTACGACGGCAATACGAATTACATCGTCAACATCCGTTCCGAGTCCGTCATCCCCAATACCCATATTGCAAAATTACTGCAACGAAAATTCGATTTCGGCAAACCGGTATACTGGCTCGGTCAACAAGATAAAAATGAACCTTGGGAGGAGATTACCAACGAATCCAATGTCGATAGCGATGGTTACGGTCATTTAAAAGGCTGCTTGCAGCTTGCCGATAGAGCGGGTCCGATCAGCGAAGTCAATTTATCCAAATTCCGCGATCTGGTGCAGGATTTCGCAACGCAAGTTCATGCCGCAGCGGAATGCCCGGACATCGTCAGCGCACACGAAAAAGCCGTCCAGCTCGATAAATTCTGCGCCGATGTGGATGTCATGATCGGCATCAACATCATCAGCAAGGACAACGGTGCCTTTGTCGGCACTAAGATTCGCGCGTTGGCCGAAGCGTCCGGCTTTAAGCTGGATTCAGATGGTTTATTCAAGTATCGCGACGATACCAATAATGTATTGTTTATTTTGAGCAATTATGAATCTCCTCCGTTCTTGCCTGAAAATATGAAATCGTTAACAACGCATGGTGTTACTTTCTTATTGGATGTACCCAGAGTCGCGCAAGGTGAAAGAGTATTTGATCAGATGACGCATCTGGCGAAGATTTTCTCTAATACGCTGGGCGGAATCATGGTTGACGATAACCGCGTCCCGCTCAGTGACAGCGGAATTCAAAGAAGCAAACAACAGCTCATCGAAATACAAACCGCAATGAAAAAGAATCATATCAACGCTGGCAGTCCGAGCGCATTGCGGTTATTTGTATAAATATTTTTTGATAAAAAATTAAAGTTAAATCTGTGAGCATCCGTAATCGCTAGGACAACTGTCAATTGTTTCAATAAATAGTATTAACAATATATAGTTAGCCAATATAGTTCAGCGATAATTGTGGAATGATAGCTATAATAATGATAAATATTATAATTTAGTGAAAAGACGTACTTAATATCTAGAATCACTGCCAGACAATTATTGAATAACTTATTGATAAAAAGATAAAATGGAAAATACCTCGAACACAAACCAACCTTTTTCACCGATCGAAGTCAAACTGGAATCCGGGAAAGATTATTATTGGTGTACATGCGGTCGCAGCAAATCTCAGCCTTTTTGCGACGGCTCGCATAAAAATACAGAATTTACACCCAAGAAATTTAGTGTGAGTGAAGACAAAACTGCATGGCTATGTACCTGCAAAAAAACCGGTAATGCTCCTTTTTGTGATGGCACACATCGCAAACTATAAGTACCGGTAAATAAAATCTCTATAAAAAAAACAACAACAAAAATAATAATAATATTTCAGTGAATACCCGGGCACGGCATAAGAATTGTAGATTTGGTTACCCATTAACCCTTTTAATAGTTCATAAATTAGTGCCCCATGGAAACAGAACTGAAATCCTTAGAAGATAAAGTTTTTCAACTTTTACACTTGTATCAAAATACAAGCATTGAAAATAATAAACTGCGCAAAGAACTTGCGGACTCGCATGCGCATTGCGAGAAATTAAATGAGAAAATACATGTTACAGCGGATCGGCTTGAAACACTTTTGTTAAACATACCCGATAATGAATAATGAACCGCTAAACCTCAACATCATGGGACGGGATTTTTGCATTACTTGCCCCGATGAAGAACGTGAGGAAATCCTGCTTGCCGCAGCTTATCTTGATAAAAAAATTCAAGAAATCAAAGCAGAAGGAAAGATTGTTGACTCTGATCGCATCGCGCTTATCGCAGCATTGCAGATCGCGCATGAACTGCTGATGCTACGCAATGGAACTGGTTTTGACATCGATGAATTTCGGCGTAGAATTGTCTCATTAAGAAAGAAAGTTGATGAAGTTCTGACTGATAAAGAAAGTTAGTATAGTTAATAGTTATCGTTGTAAATCAGGTTAATCCCTGCGGTGTTCGTTTAGACTTATATTCTTTGAACCATTTTTAGAAAATGGTTGTGGATTACAGTGATACTGTTGTGCGCGTCCTTTCGGGATGTTCCTGATGTATCCATGAAGCAACCACCTTGGACCCTATGGTTCAAGATGACGGTCTGACGGCATATGTGGGGAGCTATTGCAAGACAAGAGATATTCAAAACATCTCTTGTCCTTTTTAGTTTTTTCTTCCCGCAATGACTACACGCGTAATTCCATCGATACAGCAAAGCAGCAGAAATCCTCCCTTCCGCACGAAAACATTCTTATTTGATATCGGTCGCGTATTGCTGGATTTTGATTTTGAATCGTCACTGGCACGATTGATTCCGTCAGGAACCGATAACGCGCACGAACGGATTCGTTCGGTGCTGCACCGTAAAGACGAATTGGAAAGCGGACAAATTGATCCAGCCGGTTATGCGGATTGGGCGCTGAGTATCTTGGGAAGTGATGCTACACGGGAACAGTTTTACCAGGCTTGGCAACAAATCTTCACTCGCAATGCGTCCATGTGGCATTGCGTTCGTCAACTAGCCGCCGATAACCACAACCTGATTCTGATCTCGAATATCAATGCGATCCATTGTCCGTGGATATTTACTGCCTACCCTGAGTTCGCTTTATTTGAACACAAAATTTTGTCATTTGAGGCCGGTATTTTGAAACCGGAACTGGCCATTTATCAATATGCGATCAACACATACCGGCTGGATCCAGCCGAGACCATTTATATTGACGATCAGCCGCAAAATATCGCGGCCGGCCAGCAGATGGGATTCCTCTGCTGGCAATATGATCTGAATCATCATCAGGCATTCGAGGTTTGGCTTCAAGAAACACTAGCTGCCGGTTAACAAGTACATCGCGGCAAAACTTTTTATGAAGCTAGATTTTCTCCGCCAGAAAATGCTCGACCATCGCCTGTTTATAGTCTATTTGCCCGAACGATACATCTTTTAATTCACCTTTACGGTCGAACAAAATACACGATGGCGTTCCTTGCAGCGCAAAGCGCTCGAAAGTTTCCGCGCGCATCGATTTCTGCGTCATATAATGGTGGACTTGCTGCAACACGGTTTTTTTCTGCTCATCGTTGAACTTGTCGAAATCGGGCAAAAAATTTTGCGCATAATGCAGCACGCGTTCATCGGTCACCGGCTCGGTTTCCGCCACAACCCGGTCCATACCCACCGCAAACGGTATTTTCCACTTCAGCTTACCGTCCGACAATAAACCGTATTGATTGAGTGCCTTATAGGTTTCACCGATCACTTCGCCGGTCGCGATTAACTTTTGCAAATTCTCCAGTGTATTCTTATCGTAATCTTCAAATGCCGTAGCCAAGCCGATCACATTCAGGCCCTGCGCATGATACCGCTCATGCAAATCAACCGCCCTGGGTAACGAGTAAATGAAACACCCCGGGCAATTGACCTGAAAAACTTCGATCAAGACCACCGAACCGGTCAGATCATTGAGCGAGAGCGGGCCACCTTGTACCCAAGTATCAACCGAAATATCAGAAAGTGTGTGATTATTCATAGTGTAAGTCGTCAGAACGCAGAAAAGTTTTGGAATATACTACAGAAGCTGGCCGTTAGCGTGCAGAATTTTCATCAAAAATAAAACTGGCCGCAGGTCATTAATTATAATGAACCACTCTATACAAAGCTGCCTGTAAAAATCACCACTCATGTAAAAAATGCGCTGCTGGTTAATGAAGTCAGAACCGGATGAATTCAGTATCGATGATTTTGCCGCACGGCCGGATCAAACGATTGCCTGGGAAGGTGTGCGTAATTATCAGTCGCGCAATTTCATGCGCAACCAGATGACGGTGGGCGATCAGGTGTTTTTCTATCACTCCTGCTGCAAAGATCCCGGTATCATGGGCATTGCGGTCGTCAGCAAACCGGCGTATCCGGATGCCACGCAATTTAATCCGGCCAGCAAGTATTTCGATCCTAAAGCGACGCAAGACAATCCGCGCTGGTTTAATGTCGACATCATGCTACTGCACAGAACGCGCCCGATCCCGATCAAGGAATTAAGGCAATATCCGCAACTAAGCAGGGTGCGCATGTTGCAAACGGGTAACCGTCTATCGATTACGCCGGTCGATCCGGCCGAATGGCAATTTATCTTGCAGTATCTGTAGCGCAATCCAATTCTTTTTTATCAGGCTTACATTATGGAATGGTGGTTGATTTATCTGTTAACCGGAGCATTTGTGGGATTTTTTGCCGGTTTACTCGGCATTGGCGGCGGCCTGATTATCGTTCCCGTGCTCATTTCACTGTTCACTGCGCAGGATTTTCCCGCCGACCGCATCATCCATTTTGCGTTGGGCACCACGATGGCCACGATCATTTTCACGTCGGCCGTCAGTTTACGCACCCACCACCAGCATGGCGCCGTAAACTGGCCCATCGTGAAGAATATTACCCCGGGCATTTTTCTCGGCACCTTTGGCGGCGCAACACTGGCCGGATCGATGACAGGTCAACTGCTCAGCGTTATTTTTGTCATTTTCATTTTTTACGCCGCCACACAAATGCTGCTACAGTTTCGTCCCAGTCCATTATTTCAACTCCCTGGGAGATTCGGCTTATTTCTCGCCGGGAATGTTATCGGCGCCCTATCCAGCTTAGTTGCAATCGGCGGCGGATTGTTGTCCGTGCCATTCCTGACACTATGCAACGTCAAGCTGCAACACGCTATCGGCACCGCGGCGGCGATCGGCTTCCCTATCGCATTGGCTGGCACGGCCGGTTATATCGCGAATGGTTTCTTACAATCGGAAACACTGCCCGATTTCAGCTTAGGCTATGTGTATTTACCCGCGCTAGCCTGGCTGGTATCGGCCAGCATGTTAACAGCACCGCTCGGAGCGAAGCTTACACATTCCACCAAAACCGCCACGCTCAGAACAATCTTTGTTGTTTTGCTCTATGGCTTGGGCATCAGAATGTTAATTACTATCCTGTAAATCCAGCCAGCAACAAGCCCATTTCAAACTCAAAGCGATCCAGCGGGTATTTAAATGCGCTAAATCGCAATTTATCAGTGATTATTCTTCGTAACGTGGTATAGTTTTACTGTGACAAAAATGAAAAAGATGTATTTATTAATTTTAGGGAAAAGCCACAAATGAAATTTTCAGTATTTTTTGTTGTAACACTTTTAGCATTATCGTTAGTAGCATGTGGAAAACCAACAGCGCCAGAAAGCGCAAGTTCAGATAACTATGGCACCACTCATGAAGGTAAACCAGCAGAAGGCCGTAACGAGCTTCCAGGCAAATAATAGTTAATTCTTAACTATTCAGCCGTTTTACTGTTTATTGTTGTTGAGTAATACCCTGTAGGATCGACATTGTTCCTACAGGAGCCTTCAAAAAATCCCCTCGTTCTACCTAGAAATTCCTTTAGTACTTGATATTAGCCGCTTCACGCCCTCTTTGCTCATCGACGGCTGAAAGCATCGCAAGACCAAGAACAAAAAACCCCAGCGTGCTGAGTAACGCAATGCGATGATCTCCGGCAAATAGGTAAACCATGCCGCCATACGTCAGCGGGCCGATGATCGCGGACAGTTTGGTCGCCAATCCCCATAAGCCGAAAAATTCGCCCTGCCGCCCGGGTGGTGTAAATTGTCCGACCAGCGCCCTGCCCGCCGATTGCGCGCCGCCGAGCGCAGTGCCGATCAAATTGGCGGCGACCCAGAATAACAACGTATCGTCGGCGAAATACGCGCAGCCAATCGCCGCAATCCAGATCAGCAGCGTAATCGCGATACAGCGCAGCGAGCCGATGCGATCCTGCAAATGACCGAACAGAAAAGCGCCGATCGCCGCCGTCACGTTCACCACCATAATCAGGATGATCGTATCCTGCGTTTTGAATCCCATCACCTCTTGCGCGTACACCGCCGCCAGCACGATGACGATGTGGATGCCCGCATAATACGTGGTCAACGCCAGCAGAAAGCGGAACAAATCGGTATGCAAACGCGCTTCGCGCAGCGTGGCACGCAAACGGCTGAACCCTTGCCGCACGATATGCGCGCTATCGAACGATTCCGCGACCGTGGCGCGCTCGCGTAGCCACAGCAGCGTCGGCAGCGCGGCCAGCGCAAACAACGCCGCCACGATCAGATTGGTCACCGGCACATACTGCGCGGCTTCGATGCCCTGCTTCTCGGCGTACTTGACATAAACCAGACACAACACCAGCGCCAGCAAGCCGCCCAAATAACCCAGCGCCCAGCCGTAGCCGGAAAGCCGCCCGATCGTTTGCGGCGTGCTGATTTCCGGCAGAAAAGCCGCGATCAGATTCTCGCCGCTGGCGAACATAAAAGTCGCCAGAATCACCAGCACCACCGCCAACGCGATATCGCCCGGCCCGGCAAAATACAACAGCGCCGTGAATACCACGCAACCGATGGTAGTAATCGTCAGAAAGCGTTTTTTCGCGCCGGAATAATCAGCTATCGCGCCCACCACCGGCGCACTGATTAAAACCAGCGCATTCGCCGCCGCCATCGCCAGCGTCCACAACAACGTGGCATCGCCGCTCCCCTGCCCGGCGGCGATCACGCCGACAAAGTAGGCATTGAAAATAGCGGTCAGGATAACGGTGGTATAGCCGGAATTGGCAAAATCGTACATGCACCACGCGAAACGTTCGCGGCGCGTGACCGGTTCGGAAGAATTGGAAGAAGCGGCCATCGAGCGCTATTTGCCGACCATCTTTTCCGGCACCACCCACGCGTCGAACTGCTCAGCAGTCACATACCCGGTGGCAATCGCGGCGGCTTTCAATGTTGTGCCTTCGCGGTGCGCTTTCTTGGCGATTTCGGCGGATTTGTCGTAACCGATATGTGGATTCAGCGCGGTCACCAGCATCAGCGAGTGGTGCATCAGCGCGTCGATGCGGTCAATATTGGCTTCGATACCGGTGGCGCAATGGTCGTTGAAGCTCACCATCGCATCCGCGAGCAGCCGCACGCTTTGCAGGAAATTATGGATGATCAGCGGTTTCATCACGTTCAGCTCAAAATTCCCCAGCGCGCCGCCCATGTTGACCGCAACATCGTTGCCCATCACCTGGCAGCACACCATCGTCATCGCTTCCGATTGCGTCGGGTTGACCTTGCCCGGCATGATCGAACTGCCCGGCTCGTTCTCGGGAATGCGCAATTCGCCGATGCCGCAACGCGGCCCGGATGCCAGCCAACGGATGTCGTTGGCGATTTTCATCAGCGACGCGGCCAGCGTTTTCAACGCGCCGTGTGCGTGCACCAGCGCATCGTTACTCGCCAGCGCTTCGAATTTATTCGGCGCGGTGACGAACGGCAACCCGGTCAAGCGCGACAACTCCGCCGCGACGCGCACGGCGAATTCCGGGTGCGCGTTCAACCCGGTGCCGACCGCCGTGCCGCCGAGCGCCAGTTCGCACACATGCGGCAACGCCGCTTGCACATGCTTCAGCCCGTGATCCAATTGCGCGACATAACCGGAAAACTCCTGTCCCAGCGTCAATGGCGTGGCGTCCTGCAAATGCGTGCGGCCGATTTTGACGATGGCCTCGAACGCTTGCGCCTTGGCCGCCAAGGTGCCGCGCAACAATTGAATCGCCGGAATCAAGCACTGCTGCAATTCCTGCACCGCCGCAACGTGCATCGCGGTCGGGAATACGTCGTTGGACGATTGCCCTTTGTTGACGTCGTCGTTCGGATGCACCTTGCGATCCGCGCCGCGCCCGCCGCCGATAATTTCCGACGCGCGGTTCGCCAGCACCTCGTTGACGTTCATGTTGGTCTGCGTGCCGGAACCGGTTTGCCACACCACCAGCGGAAACTGATCGTCGAAATTTCCAGCAATCACCTCGTCGGCCGCCTCGATGATCGCCGCGGCACTCGCTGCATTGAGCAATCCCAAGTCGTGATTGACCTTGGCGGCGGCGCGCTTGACCCGGGCCAGCGCATGAATCAGCGCCACCGGCATGCGCTCGCCGGAAATCTTGAAATTCTGCAACGAGCGCTGCGTTTGCGCGCCCCATAATGCGGCGGCGGGCACCTCGACCACGCCCATGGTGTCGCGTTCTTCACGGGTTTGCATAGATAGTTACCTCATCAAATTAGATCATTGAATAAATTGCAGCTCTGGTTTACCAACGAATCGCTGAATTACCATGAGTTTATCATTCTACTAGTTAAGAACGCGCAAATAGCAGGAGTGGCTTTATAGCGTGATTGTCAGCGGCACGTAAGGCTTCAATATAGCGAGCGCGGGTTTCTCCAACATCGACCAGATTTGCACGCCCCCATGTGAATGGCTCCTGTTCAAGCTGCTGGGCGAGAAGATCGCCGATAAAACGCGAGAAGCGTCCGTTTCCGTTGGGAAACGGATGGATTGCAACAAGGCGGTGACTAAACCGCACCGCAATTTCATCCGGCGGGTAGGTTTTATGTTCGATCCAGTAACAAGCATCGCCAATGGCTTGATGCACATCCATTGTGATCCGATAGGCATCGACACCAATGTTGCGGGCTGAGGTGCGATATTGCCCCGCCCAACGCCACACATCCCCAAACATGCGCTTGTGCAATTGGCGCAAGAAATTTTGATCCAGCACATCCCGTTTCTTGCGTGCGGTAGCCCAGCGCAACGCCTGGCCGATGTTGATTTGCTCCGCTTCGTTGAGTTCGTGCCGCAGCGTGATATAGGCAGGAATAAGCTGCTCACGCTCTTCGTCTGTAAGTGGGGTATTAGCATCATCGTCATCGATTAATAATGGATCTGGCATGACAATGCTATTTATCCTCCCATAACCCTTTTAGTGAGCCTGATAGGATCAGTTCGACCATGCGCCGCTGTTCATCGTCGAGATCGGATTTGAGCAAAGCCTGGTTTTCCAGTCGCATGGTGTGATCGAGCCGGGCAATATCTTTGCGCGTTTTCTGGATGGCACGCTCACGCAGAATATCATCGAGCGGTTTTGCCGGCACGAAAGCATACACAAAGGTACAGTTCATTGCCTCGGCAGCTTCACGCAAGGTTTTGATCGTAGTTGCTCCAGTCACTTCCGCTTTTTCGATCACCGGAATACGTGAAGGGGAAGCATCCATACGCGCCGCAAGCTGGCGGGCAGTCATGCCAAGTGCTTCACGAATGGCCTTTATCCATCCTCGTGGCGGCGCAACAATCCCTGCCTCACGCAAGGGTGAGAGACGTCTTTCCAATTGCTTTCTAGCGAGCGATGCTTGGTTTTTGTTCATATTAATATGTCCATATTATTAATTATATTAATACATAAACATGAACATATCAATGACTAATTAACACTTATATATGAACAAAAATATCGAAGGGGACAGATTCGTTTGTTAGGGAAGATTGCAAAATCCATCAACACCGTAGGTTGGGTTGAATGAAATGAAGCCCAACGATTGGCTGCTCCGTTGTGTTGGGGTTCGTGCCTCACCCCAACCTACGAGCTGAAGTCAGGTTTACAAGCTTGTTATGCATTTACAATCTTCTCCCACTTGTCCTCATAGGGTAGAAGAATATCTTTGACTTGGGACTCCTTCTTTTGCTGCTTCGTCGTACTAAGTAGCTTGCCATCACCTTTTGCCGCCAAAGCCTCGCTCTTGGTCATAACAAAGAAGCGAGTTTTATTCTTATCAACAATCACGATCACCAAGAAATCATATTGTTTGTCGATGCATTTAATGGCGTTATTTGTGCTTTTGTTGCTTAGTTCGGTTGTCTTAACCTGAATCCTCACAATCTTTCCACTTGCAGGGATAGCGGTTAGATCAAAGTCAGGTTGATTTGTTTTAATCGCTGGGTAAATCTCGACGTTCTGCTCAAGTAGACAGGCCAAAACGCGATATTCACCATACTTGCCAACGTACTTCATAATGACTTAGAGGGATGCATAATGTTTGAATTATGCCAGCAGGTTAGGTTGAATGAAATGAAGCCCAACGATTGGTGGCTTTGTTATGTTGGGGTTCGTGCCTCACCCCAACCTACGAGCTAAGATTCCAGTTTGAGACTTCATTTATTGTATATTTCGGAGGCTAGGGAGACCGCGCAGTTTTATCGTGTAAATCCCCCTGTACCACCGGGTTAGATAGTTTTACGTTGTTTTGTTGAGGTAATGGAAAGCCGATATACGCTGCTTGAGTTAACTGAAACAGGGTATAAAGAACACTGACGAAGCTTAAGAGCTTTGCAGCGGGATTTTCCATAAATTCGTTTATGCGATTCCAGAAATTTGTATGAGTAGTTCTGATTTTTCTAGCCTGAAGTTTAGAATACATCGACTGGAACCAGTACACTTTGCTTATCGTGGACTTATGTAACTTGATGTATTCCTTATTTCTGAATGCTTCAACTTCCTCAGGGCCAGTTAGTTGATCGCGAGGACGACCACCATTAAGTTGCATTAGATTGACCATCCTTGGATTATTAACACAATTTCCGCCATAAATGGCCAAGATTAGTGTTGAAAGATTAAATCTTCTTGAGTCTGGTACTTGAGGAGCATCAGTACCGGACAGAACCTTATAGCGGTGTGCGATAGCTTCAAATCCATAGTTGATGTTGCTCATGTTCCAGTGAATCCACAAGGCGCCTTGATGTGATTTTACAAAGTCATAGAATTGAATAAGCATGTGCTTTTCAAGATCATCGTAATGATCATGAATTTCTTCTCTCTTCACATTGCGAACTTCTGCAATCAGGTGAATTGAGAAACTATGCATACTTGAGCTTGCAAGATGCAGCACAGCGATTGAAGTGATACGAGGCGATAGACCTTCATTTCCATCGCCGAGAGACTGGCAGGAATAGTGAATCGCCAGCAATTGAGATTCATGCTGTTTAAGGTGTTGTAAAGCTTCTTTTGATTTCATGACTGGAGCGAGATGAATTAATATAAACGACTAATATGTCGCATAAACTGATTGCATCGGCTGCAGCAACCCTCAATCCCAACTCAGCGCCCCACCCGTTTGATACTCCGTCACGCGCGTTTCAAAGAAATTCTTCTCTTTCTTCAGATCGATCATTTCCGACATCCACGGGAACGGATTGTTGGCGTTCGGGTACAGCGTGTCGAGGCCGATTTGCTGGCAGCGGCGGTTGGCGATGTAGCGCAGGTATTCCTTGAACATCGGCGCGTTCATGCCGAGCACGCCGCGCGGCATGGTGTCTTCGGCGTAGCGGTATTCCAGCGCCACGGCTTTTTGCATCAGCGCGCTGATTTCATCGCGGAACGCCTTGGTCCACAGATGCGGATTTTCCATTTTGATCTGGTTGATGACGTCGATGCCGAAATTGCAGTGCATCGATTCGTCGCGCAGGATGTATTGGTATTGCTCCGCCGCGCCGGTCATTTTGTTTTGCCGCCCGAGTGCCAGGATTTGCGTGAAGCCGACATAGAAGAACAAGCCTTCCATGATGCAGGCGAACACGATCAGGCTTTTCAGCAATTGCTGATCGGTTTCCAAGGTGCCGGTTCTGAAGTTGGGATTGGTCAGCGTATCGATGAACGGAATCAGAAACTCGTCCTTGTCGCGGATCGACGATACTTCGTGGTATGCATTGAAGATTTCGCCTTCGTCCAGGCCCAGCGATTCGACGATGTATTGATACGCATGGGTATGAATCGCTTCCTCGAACGCCTGGCGCAGCAAATACTGGCGGCATTCCGGGTTGGTGATGTGGCGGTAGGTGCCGAGCACGATGTTGTTCGCCGCTAGCGAATCGGCGGTGACGAAAAAACCGAGATTGCGCTTGACCAGGCGGCGCTCGTCCTCGGTTAGGCCGTTCGGGTCTTTCCACAGCGCGATGTCGCGGCTCATGCTGATTTCCTGCGGCATCCAATGATTGGCGCAAGCACCGAGGTATTTATCCCACGCCCATTTGTACTTGAACGGCACCAGTTGATTGACGTCCGCTTTGCAGTTGATGATGGATTTGTCCTCGACTGAGATGCGGCGGTTCGCGCTGCCCGCTACATCTTGCCCGCATTCCGCACCTAGCTGGTGGCTGGCGGTGCTGTGATCGCGGTCATCCTGCGCCGGTGTTGCCAGCGGCAATTCAAAATCGTGCGCGGTGCGCGGCATGGCGTTGACCGGTGGTGTTTGCGGTTGTTGCGGTTCGTCTTCAAATGTCAGCATGGGGTTTACTCCTTTATTCATATTGTTGAGGAAACATCGATTAATTCAGCGTTTCCTGGTTGTTCTTTACTGGCAGGACTCGCAGCTCTCGTCATCAATGGCGCAATATTTGATTTCCACCGTGGATACTTCCACTGCGGCTTTGACCACGCCGCCATCGGACGGCACCGCGTTCAGCGAACCGGCGCGCACTGTGGATTTTTCCGCCGCTGTCGCGCCCATCGAACGCAGGTAATACGTGGTTTTAAGACCGCGCAGCCACGCCAGCTTGTAGGTTTCGTCCAATTTCTTGCCAGAAACCCCGCCCATGTAAATATTCAGCGATTGCGATTGGTCGATCCATTTCTGCCGCCGCGCGCCCGCTTCGATCAGCCAGCGCGGATCCATCTCGAACGCGGTGGCATACAGCGTGCGGATATTGTCCGGAATGCGGTCGATTTTGCTGATTGCGCCGTCGAAGTATTTCAGGTCGGCGATCATCACCTCATCCCACAAATTGAGTTTTTTCAGATCGTTGACCAGCGATTTGTTGGCAATGGTGAATTCACCGGACAGATTGGATTTGACGTACAGATTCTGATACGTCGGCTCGATGCTGGCGGAAACGCCGACGATGTTGGAAATCGTCGCGGTCGGCGCAATCGCCAGACAGTTGGAATTGCGCATGCCGTATTGCTGGGTGCGCGCGCGCAATGCGTCCCAATCGAGCGTCGCCGACAAATCGGCTTCGACAAAACCGCCGCGCTCGTTGCGCAACACTTCCAGCGTGTCGTGCGGCAGGATGCCACGATCCCACAAGCTGCCTTTGTAGCTGCTGTAGCAACCGCGCTCTTGCGCCAGTTCGGTCGACGCCCAGTAGGCGTGATACGCCACCGCTTCCATCGAACGGTCGGCGAATTCCACCGCTTCGTTCGAGCTATAAGGAATGCCCAGCTGATGCAGGCAATCCTGGAATCCCATGATGCCCAGGCCAACCGGACGGTGTTTCAGGTTGGCGTTGCGCGCTTTGGCGACGGCGTAGAAATTGATGTCGATGACGTTGTCGAGCATGCGCATGGCAATGCGCACGGTGCGTTTCAGTTTATCCAGATCGAGCGCGCCGTCCTTCAGGTGCGCGAGCAGATTGACCGAACCGAGATTGCACACGGCAATTTCCTTGTCGTTGGTGTTCAGCGTGATTTCCGTGCACAAATTCGAGCTATGCACCACGCCGATATGGTTCTGCGGCGAACGCACGTTGCACGGATCCTTGAACGTGATCCACGGATGGCCGGTTTCGAACAGCATGCTCAGCATCTTGCGCCACAATTGCACCGCTGGGATTTTTTTGTACAGCGTCAGCTCGCCGCGTTCGATTTTCGCTTCGTAACCGAGATACGCTTGCTCGAATTGCTGGCCGAATTTTTCGTGCAAATCGGGCGTATCCGACGGCGAGAACAGTGTCCAATCGCTGCCATCCATCACACGTTTCATGAATAAATCGGGAATCCACGTCGCGGTGTTCATGTCGTGCGTGCGGCGGCGGTCGTCGCCGGTGTTTTTGCGCAATTCCAGGAATTCCTCAATATCCAGATGCCAGCATTCCAGGTACGCGCATACCGCACCCTTGCGTTTGCCACCCTGATTGACCGCCACGGCGGTGTCGGACACCACTTTCAGGAACGGCACCACGCCTTGCGATTTGCCGTTGGTACCCTTGATGCGCGCGCCCATCGCCCGCACCGGCGTCCAATCGTTACCCAAGCCGCCGGCGTATTTGGCCAGCAACGCATTTTCCTTGATCGCTTCGTAGATGCCGTCAAGATCGTCCGGCACGGTCGTGAGATAGCACGACGACAATTGCGAACGGCAAGTGCCGGAATTGAACAGTGTCGGCGTCGAGCTCATGAAATCGAAACTCGACAGCACGTGATAAAACTCGATGGCGCGCGCTTCGCGGTCGATTTCGTTCAGCGCCAAACCCATCGCTACGCGCATGAAGAACGCTTGCGGCAATTCGATGCGGCGTTCCTTGATATGCAGGAAATAGCGGTCGTACAGCGTTTGCAAACCGAGGTAATCAAACTGCAAGTCACGATCCGCGTCCAGCGCTTCGGACAAGCGCTTCAGGTCGAACTGCGCCAGCCGCGGATCGAGCAATTCGGCTTCGATGCCGCGCTTGATGAATACTGGGAAGTATTCCTGATACTGCGCGTGCATCGCCTGTTGCGTGACTTCCTCGCCCAGCACTTCGTGGCGCACGTTGTTCAGCAACAAGCGCGCGGTGACATAGCTGTACGCCGGGTCTTTCTCGATCAGCACGCGCGCCGACAGCACCAGGGATTTGTTGACTTCATCGAGCGATACGCCATCGTACAAGTCCTTGACGGTGGCTTTCAGAATCAGCGCGGGATCGACGGTATTGCCCAAGCCGGCGCAGGAGGATTCGATCAATGCGGATAACTTGGCGATGTCGAGCGGCACGCGCTGCCCGTTATCGACGACGTACAACGTTTCCGCCGCGGTCTCGGCGGCCGATTTCTGTTTCAGCTTGGCCCGTTCGCGTGTGCGCTCTTCACGATACAGCACATAAGCTCGCGCCACGTCGTGTTCGCCTGAGCGCATCAACGCCAGTTCGACCTGATCCTGAATATCTTCGATATGGAACGTGCCGCCATCCGGCTGGCGACGCAGCAGTGCATTCACCACATCGTTGGTCAACCCGGCCACCACTTCGCGCACCCGCACCGATGCCGCGCCCTGCCCGCCATCGACGGCGATAAACGCCTTGGTCAGCGCAACTGAAATCTTGCCCGGCTCGAACGACACCACCGCACCGTTGCGGCGGATGACTTTATGCTGGGAAAAACGGGGATTTTGCGCAGGTGTATCCATAAAACTTTGATTTCCGGAAACAGGTTTGGGGTGAGTTTGTTCTGTCGTAAGCTGCATCGGTGATTCCTCCTGACTGATGATTCATCAAAGAAAAATACAAATTTCTGTTGATTCAATGGAATAGCATTATTTGAATAGAACCACAATATCTAGTGGTTGATGGAGAATGCTATGGCACTAATGGTACAACACAAATTATTTTTTGTGCAGGAAAATTTTGCGGATTTTTTAATTTGGAATCAAAAAATCGATCATCTTTTGATTAAGATTAATTGCTATCAGGCAGTTAAGATTGCACGGATGCGTGATGCTAATTTGCAACGGTTGTCGAAAATTAGGGAACTGCCAGATTTACGATGAATTCAGCAATCGCAATTTCCGGCGGATGATGCGAGCACCAACCTGGTCATCATCCCTTCCATTTCACTTAAAAACTTCCCGGCGTCCGGCGTTTCCCTAGCGTACGAAGCAGCTATTCTGATTGGCCGCCTTTTTGGCATATTTCCAGCAATTCTCGATTATTCAACAATGTGATGCTAAAAACTCCGGAAGAGTTTTATTACAGAAATGTTACAAATTACTGATTGCACATTATTTTTCACCGCGAATGTATAATAAAAATATGATTTCAATTTTGCGTGTGAGTTTAGTATCAAATTCACGATGGAGTGTTCTATGAAGTTCAATACCCCGCTGCGTTACCCCAAAGGAAGAAGCAATATACCAAGCTTCTTTAAAATAATTTTTGCGCACAATGATTTGCTGGATGGACATTATGTTGAGCCCTATGCTGAAAGCGCAGGGATCGCGCTGAATTTACTCACGCAAGGTTACGTGTCTCGTGTTCATTTAAACGCTGCAAATCCTGCGGTATACGCTTTTTGGCACAGCGTCATCAATCAACCTGAAGCGCTTTGTAAAGCTATTCACGATATTAAAATAACAACAGAAGAATGGCAGCGGCAACAAGATATCTTGCGTTCTCCTGAAAATCACAGCGCACTCGAAGTGGGCTTCTCAATCTTCTTTCTAAATCGGATTAATCGGTTAGCAATTCTATACGGAGATGTTACTGATGGAAAAAGCCAAGGCAAGCACTGGAAGTTTGATGCCCGCTTTAATAAGCTAGATTTGATTCGCGGCATTGAATGGATTGCGCTGCATCGTTCACTCATTCATTTATATAACCAAGATGCTACCGGCTTAATTAAGACAGTATTACCGTCACTGCCTGATAAAACACTCGTTTATTTTGATATTCCCTGTCATACCGAAGAACGAGGTCTTCATCACGATCACGATTCTCATCATCATCGAGTGAGTTTGGCAAAATTGATCAAGGAAAATATCTTGCAGCACTGGATAGTTTCATATCCTAATCATCCCGGAATTGTGGAGCTGTACAAAGGTTATCCGACTATTGTCCATGATATCTCCAGCAATGCACGAAATCGCCCTGAAGATTCTGAAATCATGATTTTCAGTAATCGATTGATCATTCCTGACTGGAAAAATCCATCCAATTTAAAAACCGCTTAACATTTAAGCGCGCAGCTCTCTACCAACGCCAATTAATCGAGATGGGCTGCCATAATCCGCCCTCACGGTCTTTACAGCAACTCGAGGGAAAAGAACCTCATACCTTTGTCTAAGATAACAGAATGGGAATCTATGCCCCCATTCTGTTATCGGTAAAACCTAAATTATAGCGATGATAACTTTCTACGACGCACCATAAATCCCAATAAGCCCAGTCCAGCTAACAACATTGCATAGGTTTCCGGCTCTGGAATTGCGGCTACTGCTTGAGGAAGAAAAATAGATCCTCCAAGATCCGCATCCTTGAAGCCAATCACGAAGAACTGATTATCCCCAGCAATGGCTGAAAAATCATTGTCATTGGCTAAGATGAGCGTGTGGTAAGTTTCCGCACCAACGATGACGTCATCACCAAAAGCCGCGCCTTCCAGCTTGGCCGGAATATTCGCATCCGTAATTCCATTCGCATTGAGCAGCGCTCTGATGTCGAGGAACAAGCTCTTATCCGGGTGTCCCTGATTGGCTAACAAATTGGCTTCGCCGCTAATTCCGCTGATGTCGGTAGCACCATTCAAATCAACCTTCCATAATTGTTTGATCGCTGCTTTTGAACCGTCGCCCAATCCCTTGCCATCCCGTTCAAGAACCAAGAATTCATGATTATTAATGGCAAGTATCTCACTGCTATTGTAATTTTTAGTACCAATCTGGTTATCGTAGGCAAATTCGTGCGTTGCGCCAGTAACAATATCTATCGAAACGATGCGGTTGGCTCGTCCGCCGTCACCGCCATCCTGCAGCAATGGGCTTTGCATAAAACCGAATAGCGTTGTGCCATCCGGAGAAATAGCCAGTCCTTCCATACCTTTGTTGGCAACCCGGCCAGTGGCGTTGCCGCTGATCTCAGAAGCACCACTTGAACTTAGATTAGCGGCAGCTAAATTATCCGGCAAGGTGAACGATTTGATCCGCTCGCCGGTTTGACGGTCGAATTGATAAACGTAAGGGCCGTATTCATCCGAGATAAATATGCTTTTACCGTCGTTTGAGACGCGAATGCCTTCCGGGTCGAGTCTTCCATTATTGGGATTGAGTGAGTTGCCCGCCGCAAAATTATCCGAACGGCCGCTGAAATAATTGATCGTTGCTGTGTTTGACGAAGGCGCGGCGCCGCTTGCATAGTTCAGAGGCGTGGTGCTTGAAAACAGAGTAGTGCTGTTTAAAGCGGTTGTCACTGCGAGAGGAAGCGTGGTGCCTGCCGAATAGCTTAAGCTAATTGTATGAAAACGGGAAATATAGGATGTCGTGTTATCCACGCTACTTCCTCCGGCATAGGCGAGCGCATTCGGTCCTCTATCCGGCAACGCCAAGAACGTATTGTTGCCGGCATATGCAAAACCAGAACCCATTCCGCCGAGTAGGTTAGCAGAAGTTCCACTTTCAAGTGTACCTGTCAAACCTGACAAATCACTTCCGGTTCCTGGAAGATTACCGATACCTAGCAATACGGGCGTTGCATTGGCAATCGGTACTACGAATGAGATTGCCAAAAACATTGGCAGAATTATTTTTGATTTTTGTTTGAAAATTAGCATATTCATTTCCTACGAAGTTCGATGAAATTCAGTCATTTGATGAGTAATCTTGATACTGGAAAGCCGTGCAATTTTTACACGCTGGGATGACAGCAGCATGACAGAAACATGAATCGGATCAGATCTTCTCAATGGCATAAGCTAGGCTTTCAACACAAACTTGCGCGTGCTTTTTCAACCCCATCGGTTAATTAAGCCCGCATAGCAATTTCTGAGAATTGTCATTCAGGCGTAACAGTCAATTGAATAAAATTCATTTTTTATAAAAACAAATGAAATTGCTGACCAAGGAAATAGAAATGTTAACCACAAAACAAGTATCAGAAATATTGGGTTGCTGCGCTATTACAGCCAAGCGAAAGCTGGAAAATGCTGGCATCAAAGCCAAAATGCAAACATCGATAAATGGCAACAGAAGAAAACATTTTTTTGACATCACTGAGCAGCAATTGCATGAATTAATTTTAAAGCAGAGAAAAAACTCGGGAAAAAGGGTCTTGCAGCAAGCCGTATCGCTGCGTGCATTGGAATCTATGTTTAATAGACAATTACGAATGTAATAAACCCGGCCTAACGGGAAGCAAATGGTTACGGGATTCCGGAACGACTTACAGCGTAATGATGATCTTTATACGATAGCGGCAGGCTTTTGCTATCTTTCCGGCCTGAGAGTACAAGCAAGTCACGGATCAGATGAGTGATGCTAGTTTTGACAGAATGAGCAACCTGGCCCGGTTATTGGGCCAATAGCTTATCCAATTGATTGGCAAACACTTTACGGTCATTCTGGTTCATGGTGGCCTGACCGCCGGTATCCACGCCGCTGTTGCGCAGGTTTTCCATGAAATCCCGCATGCTTAAACGCGCGCCGATATTTTCCTTGGTGTACAGTTCGCCGCGCGGGCTCAATACCAGACCTTCTTTCCGGATCACTTCCGCCGCCAAGGGAATATCGCTGGTAATCACCAGATCGCCGCTTTCCACTCGTTTGACGATTTCATTGTCGGCCACGTCAAATCCGGATTCGACTTGCTGCATGCGGATAAACGGCGATGGCGGGATGTAGAGAGGATGATTGGCGATCAGTATCAACTGCCGTTTCGTTCGTTCAGCCGCTCTGAACAGAATTTCTTTAATGACGACCGGGCAGGCATCCGCATCAATCCATATTTTCATTGCTGATCGTCCCGGTCATGTTTATGAAACCATCAGGAACGTTTTGTTTCATCTTCTAGCACTTTCGGCACGGCGGCTTTCAGGTAATAAAACATCGACCACAACGTTAACACGGCGGCAATATAAATAAACCAAGTGCCGACTTGCTGCGGATCGAAATGCTCGCCGATTTTCTCATGATACAGCAGCAGCGGAATGGCGATCATTTGCGACGTGGTTTTGATTTTGCCGAGGAATGATACCGCGACGCTTTTCGATTGGCCGATTTGCGCCATCCATTCGCGCAATGCCGATACGGTAATCTCCCGCCCGATGATCACAAAAGCGATAGGCGCATCCAGCCGTTCCAGATAAACCAGCACGATCAAAGCCGCGCAAACCATCAGTTTATCGGCGACCGGATCGAGAAAAGCGCCGAATGCCGAGGTTTGGTTTAAAACCCGCGCCAGATAACCATCCAGCCAATCGGTTATCGCCGCACCGGCAAAAATGAGCGTCGCCACTAAATTTTGCTGCGTGGGCGACAGCCAGTCGTGCGGCAGATAGAAAATACCGACAAATAGCGGAATGGCCAGGATGCGCAGCCAGGTGAGAATATTGGGAAGGTTGAAAGGCATGATGTATGAAATGGATTGTTTAACGGGAAGCCGTCCGGATGGCTATCCAGCGCGAAATTAATGTAATTCCTTATAGATTTTTTCCGCCAATTTCCGGCTGATTCCCTCAGTTTGTTGTAATTCTTCAATGCTTGCGGTCAACACGCCCTTCAATCCGCCAAACCGGCCCAGCAATTGCTGTCTGCGCTTGGCGCCAATACCCTCGATATTCTCCAGTGATGAACTGGTGCGGGCTTTGGCGCGCCGGCCGCGGTGGCCTTGTATCGCAAAACGGTGGGCTTCGTCGCGGATTTGTTGAATCAGGTGTAATGCCGCATGCTCGCTGGGCAATTGTAACGGCTTTTCGAACAGCGGAGAAATCAATTGTTCCAACCCGGGTTTGCGTTCTTCGCCCTTGGCGACACCCAGCAAGTTCGCGTCGGAGATACCGAGCTCCTGCAACGCTTCCTGCGCCGCCGTCACCTGCCCTTTGCCGCCGTCGATCAGAATCAGATCGGGCAATTGCCCTTCGCCGCTGACGACTTTCTGATAGCGCCGCGACAATGCTTCGCGCATCGCCGCATAATCGTCGCCGGGCGTGATGCCGTCGATGTTATAGCGGCGGTATTCGTTATTGCGCATGGCAAAATTATCGTACACCACGCACGACGCCACGGTTGCTTCGCCGAGCGTATGACTGATGTCGAAACATTCGATGCGTTGGATTCCCGGCATCTGCAATTCTTGCTGCAACGCTTGTAAACGCTTTTCCTGGCTGGCATGGCGGCTCATCATCTGTTTCAACGCCAGCTGCGCATTCTCGATGGCCATGTTGAGCCACACGCGCTTCTCGCCGATCGGATTGAGCTGGATGGTGATTTTATGTCCGCACTGTTCGGTTAGTAATTGCTGCAATGCTTCGCGTTCGATTTTCTCGCCTAGAATAATCAATGGCGGCGCGCTGCGGTTCAAATAATGCTGCGCCAGAAATGCTTCGACCACATTGGCTGCGCTGTAATCGTCCGCATTTTGCGGAAAAAAACTCTTGTCGCCCAAATGCCGTCCGCCGCGGATCATCGCCAAATTGACGCACGCTTTACCGGAACCATCCGGCGATAGCACGCAAGCAACGACATCCGCATCGAGCGCTTTGCCGCTATCGACAAACTGTTTCTCGCGAATGCGCCGCAACGCCTGAATCTGATCGCGCAATAGCGCGGCCTGCTCGTACTCCATGCGCTCGGACGCTTGCTGCATCTTGGCGTTGATCACTTCCATGACCTCGGTTTGCTTGCCTTGCAAAAACAATTCGGCATTGTTGACGTCCGCCTGATATTCCTGCGGGCTGATCCGATGGATGCACGGGCCGCTGCAGCGCTTGATCTGATACAACAGACAGGGCCGCGTGCGATTGCTGAACACACTGTCTTCACAGGTGCGCAAGCGGAAGATTTTTTGCAGCAGCTGGATGCTTTCGCGCACGATACCAGCGTTCGGATACGGCCCGAAATACTGATGCGTCTTATCCAGCGCACCGCGGTAAAACCCCAGGCGCGGAAATTCGTGCCCGCTCAGGATTACGTACGGATACGATTTATCGTCGCGGAACAGAATGTTGTAGCGCGGCTTCAGGCTTTTGATCAGATTGTTTTCCAGCAGCAGCGCTTCGGCTTCCGAACGGGTGACCGTGGTTTCAATCCCGCTCACCTGCGACACCATCAATTGCGTTCTGGGCGCCAGATTGCTTTTCTGAAAATACGAAGAAACCCGCTTTCTCAGGCTCACTGCCTTGCCGACGTAGATCACTTCGCCTTTGGCGTTGAGCATGCGGTAAACGCCCGGTTGCAACGGCAAATCCCGGCAAAACGCCTTGGCGTTAAAGACGGTGTCGGTCAAACCGCTTAATCCTCGCTGCCGAGCAGTTTTCCCGCGACCGCCCAGTTTTCATCGGGCAGTTCGTCAAAGCAAATGTAGGTGTACGATTTCGGTTTCTTGGCGATGCGTTCCAGCGTATCGGTCAGTTCCTCGGCGATCTGCCGTTTTTGCTCGCGCGTTAAGGTTCCCGCCACGCGGATATTGACGTAAGGCATGTAAAGTTTCTCCTTCTTAATGGATTGTTATGATTGAAGTTCAGCAACGATGTTAGCAAACACTTGCTCGAACATTTCTGCCGTTAAGCGTTTGGTTTGCGTATTGTAGCGGCTGCAATGGTAACTGTCATAAAGCCGTACGCCATTGCCCGGCGGTAACTGATGCACCTGGCCGTGACCGAACGGATAATCCTTTGCTTTCAGCCGCAAGCTCAACAGCACCGCCTGATGTGCCACCGTACCCAGCGCCAGCACGGCAGCACCGCCTTGTTGCACAAACTGATCGAGTTCAACCGACAAATATTGATTGCATTGCTTGATTTCTTGCGGAACCGGCTTATTCTCCGGCGGCAGGCATTTCACTGCATTGGTGATGCGGCAGCCGGTCAGTTGCAATCCATCATCGGCCGATACCGATTCATGATGGGTGGCAAAACCGTATTTATGCAAGGTTTGATACAACAAAATCCCGGCATAATCGCCGGTAAACGGCCGCCCGGTGCGGTTGGCGCCGTGCATGCCGGGCGCCAGGCCGACGATCAGCAGCTTGGGGTTCGCATCGCCGAACGCGCTGACGGGGCGCGCATGATAATCCGGGTATTGCGCTTTCACCGCTTGCAAAAAATCGGCCAAGCGCGGGCATTGCGTGCAATCCAGGATATTCAAACTGTCGCAGGCCGGTGTTAAAGAATCATTGGTCATGAAGAAAACCGGAAAAATGGGTTAGCCGTAGCGGCTCAATCAAGTCGCGAATAGATTGCATTATCGCCCGCATGCGTTATAAATCAAACCATGGAATGAAAGATCACAGCAGTTGTTTCACAATCCGCCGGATGGCGCTATCTTCCTGGCTGATGCTCGCTTCGAAACCAAGCCGGTGCACCAGCTCCAGCATCGATCGATTGGTTGCCAGCACTTCGCCTTCCATGGCTTTGATACCTTTGGCGCGGGCGGCATCAAACAGGCAATTCATCAACTTGTTGCCGATACCTTTGTTTTGCCATTCGTCCGCCACAACCAAAGCAAACTCGCAGGATTGGCCATCGGCGCTCGCCACATAGCGGCATACGCCTAACTCTTTTTCCCGGTTATCGTGTTTCAGTACGGCGATGAACGCCATTTCACGGTCATAATCAATTTGCGTGAAACGCACCAGCATGCTTTGCGAAAGCTCTTGCAGTGTGTCCATGAAACGGAAATATTTTGCCTCGGCGGATAATCCACGTGCAAATTCCTGCTCTATTTCCGCATCTTCCGGGCGTATCGGCCGGATCGTCAGGCCGGTGCCGTCCGGCAATTGCCAGCGCGTGATCAGGTGAGCGGGATACGGATGAATCGCCATGTGCGCATAGTGATCGGCGGAGGGTTGCAGATAATCCACCACAATGCGCGCATCAACGGCGCACGCGCCGTTTTCATCGACGATCAGCGGATTGATATCCATTTCCTTGATCCACGGTAATGCGCACACCATTTCCGATATGCGCAGCAAAATGCTTTCCAGCGCCGCCATGTCGACGGCTGGCATGTGGCGGAAAGTGTTCAGCAGTTTGGCGATCTGTGTGCGCTGAATCATATCCTTCACCAAGAAACCATTCAGCGGCGGCAAAGCCACAGTGCGATCGCCCAGCACTTCGACCAGCACACCGCCCGCGCCGAACGTAATGACCGGGCCAAATACTGCGTCCGTCGTCACACCGGCCATTAACTCCCGGCCATTCGGTTTGACAACCATCGGTTCGACGACGATGCCGTCGATTCTTGCGCCGGGATTTTTCTTTTGCACCGATTGGATGATGTCGTGATACGCCGCGCGGACCGCTTGCGCATTACCGAGATTGAGGCGGATTCCACCCACATCGGATTTATGCGTAATATCCGGCGAATTGATTTTCATCACAACCGGAAAGCCGAATTCTTCCGCAATCAACAGGGCTTCGTTCGGAGAACGCACCACTACGGCTTTGGCGATCGGAATGCGAAACGCCGCCAGAATCGCTTTCGATTCAATCTCGGACAGAATCTTGCGATGCTCCGCCAATGCGCCTTCAATCAGCAAGCGCGCGCCTTCTTCGTCCGGCACGTCATGATCGGAAATCGGGCCGGGGGTTTGCATGAGCAGCTTTTGATTCTGATAATAAGCAGAGATAAAGGAAAACACTTCGACAGCGGGTTCCGGTGTGCGGAAATTGGGGATTCCTGCCCGGTTGAACGCTTGTCTGCTGGCGTCAACTTGCACTTCTCCCATCCAGCAAGCAATGAGCGGTTTATCGAACTGCGCGGCCATCGCAATGATCGTATTGGCCACTTCCAGCGGCTGGGTCATCGCCTGCGGTGCCAGAATCACCAGCACGCCATCCACGCCATCATCCTGCAGACAGTGTGCGACCGCATGGCGATAACGTTCCGCAGTCGCATCGCCGATGATATCGAGCGGATTGCCGTGCGACCACGTATCTGGCAAAACCGCATTCAATTGCGCTAACGTGCCGTCGGACAACGTAGCCATCGTCACGCCCAGATCCGCGGCGCGATCGGCCGCCATGACGCCGGGACCGCCACCGTTGGTGACGATGGCCAGCCGGTTGCCTCCGGGACGGAAATGGGTTGAGAGCGCCTTGGCCGCAGAAAATAATTGCACGATGGTGTCGACCCGGACCACTCCGGCGCGCTGCAAGGCTGCATCGAATGCATCGTCCGAGCCGACCAGCGCACCGGTATGGGAAAGCGCCGCCTTGGAACCCACCGCGTGACGGCCCGCTTTGACGATGAAGATCGGTTTGATCCGCGCCACCGCGCGCAACGCACTCATAAAGCTGCGGGCATGCTGCACACCTTCGATATACAGCAGAATACTTTCGGTATGCGGGTCGGACGCAAGGTAATCGAGAATCTCGCCGAAATCCATGCCCGCAGCGGAACCCATCGAAATGATGCTGGAAAAACCGACATTGTTGGGCTTAGCCCAATCCATGATGGCGGTGCAGAATGCGCCGGATTGCGAAATCAGCGCCAATCCGCCCGCTTTCGCGCCACCGTTGCTGAAGGTGGCATTCAATCCCGACGCCGGGCACAAAATACCCAGACAATTCGGTCCGATCAGCCGCATGCCATAACGCCGGGCATTTGCAACCACGGCCTGCTCCAGCGCGGCGCCCTGCGGCCCGGTTTCCCTGAATCCCGCCGACAATACCAAAGCAAACCGCACGCCGCGCTTGCCACACGATTCGACGACATCCGGCACTGTCGCCGCCCGGGTGATGATGATCGCCAGATCGACCGGCTCGGCAATCGACTCAATGCTGGCATAAGCGGGAAGACCCTGGATCTCAGCGTGATTCGGATTCACCGGATAAAGCTGACCTTGGTAGCCACTATCCAGCATATTCTTGAACACGACGCCGCCGACCGAATCCAACCGGCTGCTGGCACCGATCACGGCTACGGAACGCGGGGAGAAAAGCAGGCTGAGGTAATGTTTACTCATTGATTGGCCCCTATCAATTCAGGAAGGTACGGCAGAATGCCGGAAGAAGTCCGTTTCCGCTTCAGCGGTCAATCTAATCCGATCGAATCAGTCCGTCAATCGGCAGCGATGTTAGAATCTAAGCGTTGCATCCGGGTAAGCGGAAGATGAGTAACCACGTTTTCCGGTTTAGCCGTATTTCTTGCGGTTACGTCTGCGCCGGTTATGCGCGCGCCGTTGTTCATCTTCGGTTGGCGGAGCGGGCTTTTTGTCGGCGTAGGGATTGTGCCCGACTTTAAAATCGACGCGCAACGGCGTGCCTTTGAGTTCAAAAGTCTCGCGAAACGTGTTTTCGAGATAGCGCCGGTAAGTTTCCGGTACATGTTGGAGCATGCTGCCGTGCACGATGATCAACGGCGGGTTGGAGCCGCCTTGATGCGCGTAACGCATCTTCGGACGAGACATGCCGCCGCGCGGCGGCGGGTGCTTTTCGACCGCGGCTATCAATGCGCGCGTCAGTTTCGGCGTCGGCAAATGCGCCATGGCCGCGGCATAAGCCGTATCGATCGAAGGCAGCAGATTCTTCATGCCAGTGCCGTGCAACGCGGAAATGTAGTGCAATTGCGCGAAGCTCAGAAATGCCAATTTGCGGTTTAATTCGCGTTTAATCGTATCGCGCTGATAGTCGTCCAGACCGTCCCATTTGTTTACTACAATGACCAGCGCACGTCCTGTTTCCAGGATGAATCCGGCGATATGTGTGTCCTGATCGGAAATTTCATTGCGCGCATCCAGCACCAGCACGACGACATTCGCGTCTTCAATCGTTTGCAGCGTTTTGATGACGGAGAATTTTTCCACAGTTTCATGCACTTGACCACGGCGGCGCAATCCGGCCGTATCAATCAACGTGTATTGTTTGTCTTTGTGCGTGAAATCGATATAAATGCTGTCGCGCGTTGTGCCCGGCTGGTCGAAAGCGATCACCCGCTCTTCGCCAAGCAGCGTATTGACCAGCGTGGATTTTCCGACATTCGGACGACCCACGATGGCAATTTTGGGATGCTTGCTTTCAGGGGTTTCTTCTTCGGCATCCGGAAAATCCACCAAGGCTAGATCGGCAAGTTCCTGGATGTTATCGCCATGCATGGCTGAAATTGCACAGGGATCACCCAAACCTAATTCATAAAACTCCGCCGTGACGACGGCGGTTGCCATGCCTTCGGTCTTATTCACCACCAACAGAATCTTTTGCCCGGATTTACGCAATTGCTCGGCGATGATTTTGTCGTGCGCGGTCACACCCTGACGGCCGTCGACGATGAACATTACTTTGTCCGCTTCGTCAATGGCTTGCAGCGTCTGCTTAGCCATGGCGTGCAGAATGCCTTCCTTGATAACTGGCTCAAGACCACCGGTATCCATGACCAGATAGGGCTTATTCCCTACCCGGCCTTGGCCGTAATGCCGGTCTCGCGTCAAACCGGGAATATCCGCGACGATGGCGTCGCGCGTGCGCGTCAAGCGATTGAATAAGGTCGATTTGCCGACATTCGGACGGCCAACCAGAACAAGAGTGGGTTTCATGATATTTGCTGCTACCGTAACACGTTATGTGTCGTCAAATGGAAAGAATGAAGCTGTTAGAATTGCGTGCTGAAAGCGTAAACACCGCCCTTTGTTGTCTGCACTACAAAACCATCCGGCAAAACACTGGCCGCATTATGAATCACACTGCCGTCGGTGGCGGAGCGGGCCACCAATGCGCCATCATAATTACGTAATACATTAACAAAACCCTGATCGTCCGCGACCACAATATACTGCCCGATGATCACAGGTCGGGTTAATTTCTTACTTCCCAGGCGGCTTTGTTTCCACATGCCGGCGCCGCTCATTAGATCGTAGGCCGCCACCACGCCGTTATCCTCGGTTACATACACATAATCGTTGTCCATCACCAAGCCCGCGCTACTGGAGGATTCACGCGACCAGATGTACGCGCCGTCGTTAATCGCAAAGCAGGCAACACGCCCTTGGTACGCAACCGCGCAGACGAGGCGATTGTTAATCACCGGCGCGCTGGTGATATCGGTCATGCGCTCCAATTCGGTTACGCCACGCGGTTGCGAAACGGCGACTTCCCAGCCAATGTTGCCGTTGAACAAGCTCATCGCAACCATTTTTCCGCCTGGAAAACCGGCAAATATGGCGCCATGCGCCAGTGTTATTCCGGCCGTGCTGCGCACCGTCAATGACGGCGTCGCGCCTTGGTAAATCCATTTCCGCTTGCCATCGATGGCATCCAGTGCAAATATACGGCCATCGACAGTACGTACGGCCACGATATTATTCTGCACTTGCGGCGGACTGAGGATTTCGCTGGTGACCGACGCTTGCCATAACATATGGCCGGATTCATTATAAGCAAGTACTTCGCCTTTGAAGGTTCCGATCAGGATCAATCCTTCGCCAATACCCACGCCGGCAGAAAATTTGTTTTTGGATTTGACCTGCCACTCCTGCTTGCCCGTTGCGGCATTATATTTGGTCAGTTTACCGGCTTCATCAGCAACATAGACTGCGCCATTGTCGTACGCGGTATAGAAGGAAGCGATCTCATTTTCACCCACTTTATTTTTCCACTTCAGCGGAATACGATCGGCTGCCTTTAAAGCGGCCAACTCTTCCTTCTCATAGACGATCGGCTCATCGGTGATCATCAGATCGGATATTCCCGTGCTCATCGATTCGATGACACGCATATCGAAGGGGTTGAACGTGCTACAGCCTGACAGCAGCAACGCAACAATCAACCAGGAAGGAAGTAATCGCCCGGATCGGGTGAGACTCAACAAAACAGCCACTTTAGCAACGGATCTAATCGGAATCGCCCAACGCGTCCAGTTTCATTTGGACGATATTGAAGTAGTTGTTACTTTTACTCATTTTATCAATCGCTTCCTGATAACTCAGCTTAGCCTCGGCAATCTTTCCGGCTGCCACTTGAATATCGCCTTTGCGATCCAAATACAATCCGGCGAAAGTTTTTCCGTGCCCAGCGCTCAACAAGCGTAATGCTTCATCGTACTTTCCTTCGTCCAATAAGATGCCGGATATTCTTAAGCGCGCCAGATCATGCATTTCAGTTTCTTTGGCATGATCGATAATCCATTGCAGGGTTTGTATGGCACGCTTGTTATTGCCCGCCTGAACATCGGCTTGCGCGGCGATCAGTGCCGCCCGGGGCGCATAGCCGCTGGAGGGGTAGCCTGTTGTCAGCAGTTGCGCGGCATCGTTGATTTTTGCGGCATCCTCGCTGGTTTGCACTTGCTGCAATAAAGCGTACAAATCGGCCGCTTGCAGTGCCTGCTTTTGCTGATAATACTGCCAGGCCTTCGTACCGCCTGCCGTGACAAGAACCGCAATCAAAAAAATGGAAATCGTATTGCCGTACCGATTCCACCACGCAGCGAATCCTTCAATTCTTTCTTGATCTTCGTGAGAATATGCCATGGTATTTCCCTGATTAGTGCTAATTTATTGATGATAAAATTACTTATTAATTAATTCAGTAACGGTGTTTAATTTCACCCGTGCCTGCTCGACCGGTTCACGCAATGGCTTAAGCGTCACTTCTTGCGCCTGACATTCATCATCGCCGATAATCATGGCATAGCGCGCGCCGGAGCCATCGGCCTTTTTCATTTGCGATTTGAAACTGCCGCCGCCGCAATGCAAAATCACATCAAACCCTTCATCGCGGAGAAATTCAGCGCATGTCCAAGCGTAATCCATCGCCTGATCCCCTTGGTGGACAATATAAATATCTGGCGCCGGTTGCGCAATTTCCTTACCGCATTCCTGCATCAATGCCAGCAAGCGTTCGATACCCATGGCAAAACCGCACGCCGGCGAAGGCTTACCGCCTATTTGTTCAACCAAACCATCGTAGCGCCCGCCCGCGCACACTGTTCCTTGTGCGCCGAGCTTATCGGTGACCCATTCAAAAACAGTGCGATTGTAATAGTCAAGCCCTCGGACCAAGCGCAGATTAATTTCAAAGTTAATGCCCCGCACCCGCAGAATATGCTGCAAAGACTCAAAATGACTAAGCGATTCGGCGTCCAAATCGTCCATCAGCTTAGGCGCATTGTTGATAATATCTTGCATGCCTGGATTTTTGCTGTCGAGTATACGCAACGGATTGGTATGCAAGCGTCTCAGCGCATCTTCATCCAGCGCATCACGGTGCTGTTCAAAGTATTTGATCAACCGGGTACGATGCAACGCGCGCGACTCGGCGTTGCCCAATGTGCTGATTTCCAGCCGTAAACCGGAGATTCCCAGTAAATCCCAAAGACGCGCGCACATCACAATCAGCTCGGCGTCGACATCCGGTCCGGCATAACCCAATGCTTCCACACCAACTTGATGAAATTGCCGGTAGCGGCCTTTTTGCGGACGCTCATGGCGGAACATCGGACCGGCATAATACAAGCGCTGCGGACCGGAATATAACAGGCTATGTTCGATCACAGCACGCACGCATGAAGCCGTGCCCTCCGGCCGCAGCGTTAAGCTGTCATTGTTGAGATGGTCCACAAAGGTATACATCTCTTTCTCAACAATATCAGTAACTTCTCCAATGGATCGGATAAATAAATCGGTCTGTTCGACGATTGGGGTACGGATGTTGCGGTAACCATACGCAGCAAGCCATTGCTGCACCGTTTGTTCAAAATACGCCCAGAGATAGGATTCATCCGGCAGGATGTCGTTCATCCCGCGGATTGCTTTAACACCATTAGCCATCAGACAGCTTTTCTCGGATACTTTTCGCTGACATATCGATCAACAATCGCACGGAATTCGTTGGCGATATTATCGCCTTTCAAAGTGACGGTTTTTTGTCCGTCCACGAATACCGGCGCTACCGGATTTTCACCAGAACCCGGCAAGCTGATACCGATATTGGCATGTTTACTTTCACCCGGACCGTTCACCACGCATCCCATTACAGCCAGTGACATATTTTCTACGCCATCGTATTGCTCGCGCCACACCACCATTTCATCACGCACATACGCTTGAATGCTTTCCGCCAATTCTTGGAAATACGTGCTGGTGGTACGGCCACACCCCGGGCAAGCCGCCACCAGCGGAACAAACGCGCGCAATCCCATCGTTTGCAGAATCTCCTGTGCAACAATTACTTCGCGCGAACGGCTGCCACCCGGTTCCGGTGTCAACGAGATACGAATCGTATCGCCGATGCCTTCCTGCAACAGCACGGCCAATGCCGCCGTGGATGCCACGATCCCTTTGGAGCCCATACCTGCTTCGGTCAATCCCAGATGCAACGCATAATCACAACGCGCAGCCAATTCGCGATAGACCATGATCAAGTCCTGCACACCGCTGACTTTGCACGATAAAACAATCTTATTGCGATTCAAGCCGATTTCTTCCGCCTTTGCCGCGCTTTCCAGCGCCGAGGTGATCAGCGCTTCGCGCATGACGTACTTGGCATCTTGCGGATCGCTGGAAGCAGCATTTTCATCCATGATGCGCGCCAGCATTTCCGGATCGAGGCTTCCCCAGTTGACGCCGATACGTACCGGCTTGTCATATTTACACGCAGTTTCAATCAATGTCGCGAATTGTTCATCACGTTTCTTGCCGTGACCGACATTTCCCGGATTGATACGAAATTTCGCCAGAGCCTTGGCGCAATCGGGATAACTGGTCAGCAATTTGTGCCCGTTGAAGTGAAAATCACCGACCAGCGGCACGTGGCATCCCATATCATCCAAACGCGCGCGGATTCCGGCTACTGCTTTCGCCGCTTCCATGGAATTGACGGTGATACGCACCAGTTCGGATCCGGCGCGCGCCAATTGCGCAACTTGCTCGGTTGTGGCAACTTCATCAACCGTATCCGTATTTGTCATGGATTGCACTACGACCGGCGCACCGCCGCCCAGCATGACAGAACCAATCCGGACACCCACACTGGATCGGCGATTTATTGCAGAATTATTCTCAGGCATAATTTAGTTGTATTAAGATCAAAAGATTACAGGCATTTTTATTCGAGCGTGAAACGCGCGGTTCCACCTTGTTTCTTATAGGATGAAATATCGATTTCCTTGTCATTATAGGTGAGATTGACACCTGATGCATTGCCAATGACCAGGGATAGCGGCCGCTTACCCGTGACAATCTGCTCGCTGCCGCTCTTTTTAAGCTGCTCGAACACAGTTACACCTTTGCCATCCACCACTTTGATCCATGAATCCGCAGTGAGTTTAAAATATAAATGACCGGTGTTTTTATCGAAAGCAACGGTTTTCTCAGTTTTTTCAACAGCGGATTTATTTTCTGGCGCGCTTTCAGTTTTTGCATCCGCCTGAGCCGCTGTATTTTCCGTGGCCGGAACCGGATTATTGACTTCCGATGACTTATTGGCTTGTGAGTCGAATGTATTGGATGTATTTTTAACCACTCCCGGCAAAGGCAGCTGAATTTCCACTGAGGCTGTGGCGGATTCCGTTTTCGTTTCTACACTTTCGGCACTGATGTCAGAATTTTTATTCCAACCACCGTTTTCAAACAGGAAATACGCACCCAGGATAATGACAAACAAAATGATCGCGATGATCAATGAATGGTTGCCGGGTTTCTCGCGATTCGAGGAAAACGATATTTGTTTGTTCTTAAACGGCGTACGCTCGTAAGTCGATATTACTCGGGTCGATTCGGGAAGCATTTGCAGCAGCGGAACGGGATTCAATTGAACCAGATTGGCATAATTGCGGATGAAGCCGCGCAAGAAAGTCCGTCCAGGTAATTTCTCAAAATCTTCTTTTTCAATCGCTTCAATTTGTTGCGCCGACAACCGCAATTGCCGCGACACATCATCAATACTCAAGCCTTTGGCCGTTCTCGCATTACGCAGCAAGTGTCCGACGCTTTGCACGACACTCGCCGAATCGATAGCGTTGAATTCATTTCTCGCCTGATTATTGTCAAATGAAGTATTCATGCTGTTGTAATTATTATTCGTTTGCAGTTGCTTTTGATGACTATTCAAACCGGAAGCCAGCGGACTGAAATCATCCACGGGTTTATCAGATGACAGTTCGATTGTTTCCGTCGCGGTCATCTGCACATTTCCATGCGTCACTGGATCCGGTGACTCATTCTCAGGAAACGAACGATTATCGCTGCTCTTTTCATCAGTCATCGTCATTATCTCATCCTTCCTTCTCGAACCATGGCCGTTTCTTTAGATTCCGGAAAATGTTTTTGCAACTGAAAAATGTAACTTTCAGCGGCTAATTGATTGCCCATTGCTTGTTCAATCTTTATCGCCATCAGCAGACTCTCTGCTGTTTGCGTGTTATTTTGCAAAAACAGTGCGAGCTTGGATTTTGCATCGGCTAAATTGCCACGTTGAAAATCGATATCAATCAATCCGATCGCTGCGGGTGCATAATTGGACTTAAGGGATAATGCTTTTTGTAAAAAAACTTTCGCTTCAGTGTAATTCTGGCGCTTAGTCTCGCAAATCCCGGCATTGGTATAAGACATCTCCGGTGTTGCGTAAAGAGGGTCTTTAGCAGCCATCATAAAATGATCTATGGCTTGATCCATGCGTTGTGAAAAGCGCTGGCATAAGAACCATCCATAGTTATTGCGAATTTCCGAATTCCTCGGCGCCAAACGAATAGCGCGCTCAAAATTATCCAGTGCTTTGCTATCTTCATTCAGCGTCATATTAATCAGCCCCAGCACATTGTAGGCAAGCGCATAATTGGATTGCGCTTTTAATGCTTCGTTTACTTCCTCGATCGCCACATCCAGCTGGCCGCGATAGAAATATTCCGCTGCCAGTTCCGTATGAATCTTCGCGCTTTGAAAAGCCCGGTCCGAGTTTGCTTGAACCGGCATTCCGTTATTCGTTGACTGTTGCACGCACCCACTAAACCCTATCAGAAATTGCAGCAGTATGAAAAAAAACAACAGTTTTTTTTTCACTGCATCGCCTCTGTCTTTAAATTAGCCGTGCGGCGTGTTTTGTCTTTTACCTGCCCGGCAAGCTGGCCGCAGGCCGCCGCAATATCGTCACCACGGGTTTTACGTACCGTAGTCACCAATCCCGCTTGCATCAATATCTCGCGGAAAATCCGCACAGCTTCGGCGCTTGAGCGCTTGAAACCGGAACCCGGAAATGAATTGAACGGAATTAAATTAAATTTGCAAGGAACATCCTGCACCAGTTTTATAAGCTCGCGCGCATGTGCAGTGCTGTCATTCACACCGTCCAGCATGACATACTCAAATGTGATGAAATCACGCGGCGCTGACGGCAGATAGCGCTGACAGGCAGCCAACAGCTCCTTGATCGGATATTTCTTATTGATTGGCACCAGTTGATCGCGTAACGCATCGTTCGGCGCATGTAAGGAAATCGCCAAAGCGACCGGGCAACGCTCGCGCAATCGATCGATGGCGGGCACCAGCCCAGATGTACTGACCGTGACGCGCCGGCGCGAAAGACCATAAGCATGATCATCCAGCATGATGTCCAGCGCGGTTACCACATTATCAAAATTGGCCAGCGGTTCACCCATGCCCATCATCACCACATTGGTCACGACTCTGTTTGCATGGGATGCATGGTCACCGGTATTCAACCCAACTGTTTTGTTGGCAATCCACAGTTGCCCGATGATCTCAGCCACTGTTAAATTACGATTAAAGCCTTGTTTTCCGGTTGAACAGAAAGTACAGGCCAAAGCGCATCCTACCTGACTGGAAACGCATAGCGTGCCGCGATTTGCTTCCGGTATGAAGACAGTTTCTATGCCATTGCCGGAGCCGACGGACAGCAGCCATTTGCGGGTGCCGTCTGCGGCGACATGATCAGAAGTGATCTGTGGCAATTCGATAACCGCCATCGCAGCGAGTTTTTCACGCAAACTTTTTGCCAAGTCGCTCATCGCAGCAAAATCAGCGGTACCGGACTGATGGATCCAGTGCAGCAGCTGCTTTGCACGAAAAGGTTTCTCGCCTATTCCGGTACAAAGATCAGCCAGGCCTTTACCATCGTAATTTAACAGATTGATTGTCACTATTGAGCTACAGCACGCAGTGCTTCAACGGGAATGGATATTTAATGTTGGAAAAAAACAGGCAATTTCAACCGCGGCCGTTTCCGGTGCATCGGAACCATGTACTGCATTGGCGTCAATGCTGTCGGCAAAATCGGCGCGAATCGTTCCTTTCTCCGCTTTCTTGGGATCGGTAGCGCCCATTAGATCGCGGTTCTTTTTAATGGCCTCATCTCCTTCCAATACTTGCACCATCACAGGACCCGATATCATGAATTTGACCAGATCGTTAAAAAACGGACGCGCGCGATGCACGGCGTAAAATTGCTCAGCTTCTGCTTGTGACAAATGCATCATTCGCGCCGCAATGATTTTCAAACCATTTGATTCAAAACGGGAATAAATCTGCCCAATCACATTCTTCGCCACAGCATCCGGTTTAATGATGGATAGTGTCCTCTCAATTGCCATTAAATACTCCAATAAATTAGTAAATTAAGCGGTGCATTTTAACAAAAAAACAGCCGGGAATCGTAAAACATATGGATTAATTCCGGTATCGGGCGTTTTTCGTTGCGGAATCCATCCAATCAACTTACCGGTCAGGATGGATAAACACTTATCTCTTTTGTACGGACTTGGGGCGATCACGAAAATATTGTTTATTTTCATAATAAGACTCACTGTCGTTATCGCCAATCCAACCCGGATATCCTAAAAGTGGAACCGGCACCAAATCGGAAGTTGACGATAATGTTTGCAATAAGTAAAGCTCCAACATGGCATCGATAGCACGCAATTGAGCTGGTAAATCGTGCGCAAAAAAAGCTTCCGGCACATCAAAAATTATCGCCTTGCCCGTCATACCGGCATAGGGATTTAATGTCTTCTCGTACAGTCCATGGCCAAAAACAAAAAATCGCATTGATAACAGCACCGTTTTGCGCTGCTGCCAAAACAATTCCTTCCATTCAAAATCTTTTATCAACTGAATTAATGCTGTCTGACTGCATACGACAATCACCCCGGATTCATCGAACAGCGTTGCAGCATCTCGTAATTTGCAACGATTCCGTAACTGATTTGATAACTCAACCAACTGTGCCTGATAGTGCAGCTGGTTGAGCACGGATTTAGCTTGCGGAAAAATTTGCCACACCAAAGCATTAAAAAAATCGTGCCAATTCTGCGCTCTAGTCGGTATTTTACCGGTTAAGTAAATTCCGGATTCATATCGTTGCTCAGCATCAAACTTGCCGGGAATTTGAGGCACAAAGCGGACCGGTTTTCCTGATCGGGTAAGTATTTTCCGGTTCTGCTGAGCGCAGAGCTTATTTAGATCGTCAGGCTCGGGCCAGGATTGCTGATTCTTGAAATATCTTTGCAGATACGAAAAAGGCTCAAATATCGGCGAGAGCTCAATAAAATCATGATTCCACTGTTGCTCATTCATTCCTGATTTCAATTTGACCGGAATTATTACTGCTTCAACGGGTACAAATTAATGATTATCCGCAGGTAGGCTACTATTCAGTAGATTTTGAGCGCGCAAAAGCTTCAGATGATCCAATCCAAAATGAATAAACGCGAGTGCCGTATAAATTGGCGCCAGCAAATTGAGTATCGGTATAAATTGAATTAATCCGGTCAATAATCCCAATCCCCACAATGAATATCTGTTTTTCGCGCATATCGTCTTGATTTCCTGTTTACTGGCATGCTCCGATAATGCATCGTAGCGGAATAGTTGCTGATTCATAAAGGCTGCAGCAGCAAAAGGAATAATGATACCCGCACCCACCGCCCATAACGGTAACGTGACAACCCAAATGAGTATAAAAATACCGCACGCCAGAACTGCATTGACGACACTACCGGCGATGCTACCGCCATATTCCCGTTTAAGCTCCGGATAGTCGCGATTCGCCACCAGATTGATAAGCGCGGGCATTACAAAAATAGCGGTAATCATCAGCGTTGTCATTATTACGAGCGGCACGTATACCATGAAGTATAAGAGATTCTGAATAGCAGAGGACACCCAATCAGACTGCATATCCCGCAACCATTCGCCAATTCCAATCTGATCAAATAACATGGCAACTAATTCAGAAAAACTATTCTGGAAAACAAAACCGATGATGAGCCATAACAGGATCGAAACCATAATTGGCCAAATAATGATCCAAGCAATTTTGAAACGTACTAAGTCGCGAAATGCACTGGCACTTGCTTTAAATATAAAAGACATTTAGCTACCGGTTAGAAATAATATATGATGGTTTCCGAGGAAAATTGATTATCTACGATATCCATTTGGTTTACCAGTCACCAAAATCTGGCAAAACAATAGAATTATATATTTCAAAATACTGAATTTCATTTCAACTTGTGTCGTAACAACATTACAACAATAAAAAATTTAATCATTTGCTTTAATATTCTTAAGTTTCATGAAAAAGCTTTGATTACTAAAGTTCTGCATAAAGGTGTCGATAAGGCACTCAATGAATTTCGTCAAGAGGTCTAAAAGTGAAAATAGATAAATCATTACAGCCAGTGTCAACCGTATCTGTCAGTGATGGAAAAAGGCGGGCTGATATCACACCCAGCACGGATGCGAGTCAAGAAAATAGTGTGCATTTAAGCCCGAACGCGGCGAAACTGCAAAATATTGATAGTAGTTCCGCAAATGGCTCGATTGTTAATACTGCTCGTGTCGCAGAAATAAAACAAGCAATTAGCGAAGGTAATTTTCAGATAAATCCTGAAGTTGTAGCTGATCGATTACTCGAAACAGTTAAAGAATTAATTCAATCTAAGAAAGGTGCCGTCTAATGTCTCAATCACAGCACATAATGTGCTTTATGAATGAACTAAAGGATGAACAAGGTATTTTTCAAGCATTTATTGAGATTCTCAGAAAAGAAGAAAATGCGCTCGTGGAAGGAAAAATAGAAGCGATAGATTTTCTCGCTTCAGATAAATCACGCTTAATCGAAGAATTGATACAGTTTGATGAACATCGCACTGATTACCTTAAGAAACAAGGACTCAATCTAGAGAAAAAAAGTATTGATGCCTGGTTGATCGGACTAATCGAGCAACATTCAGATCTATTGGAAGTAAAAAATTTATGGAATGAATTACTCGATTTGGCAAAATTAGCTCAACAACTGAATCACTCAAATGGTTTGATGATTTCAACTCAACTACAACATAATCAACGCGCTTTCGCCGCACTGCACTGTGCGGCAGGAAATGTTTCACTCTACGGCCCCAAAGGTCAGACTTACATTTAAGCTTAGCGCAATTACAATTACTCAACGATAGGAATTTCGGTTACTTTATCTGGATCGGCAGATAAAATCATAACCGATACCCGGCGGTTTCTTTTTCTTCCCTCAGGGGTGTCATTACTCTCTATCGGCCGATTCTCGCCATATCCCACTGCAGTCAGCCGTTGCGCTTCAACGCCATTTTCTATAAATAATCTGACCACGCTGCTAGCACGAGCAGTCGATAATTCCCAGTTTGATGGAAAACTGCCATTATGGATCGGCAAATTATCCGTATGCCCTTCGACATGAATTTCGTGCTCATGACCCTTGATCACATTGGCTACGGCCTGGAGCGTCAAGCTTGAATTCTCGGCCAGTTTTGCTTGCCCTGGTGAAAAAAGAACGCTGGCATTAATCTCTACCGTTATTCCCAAAGAACTTTGGGTAATTCTCACCTGACCATCCTTCACTAAAGGATCCAAAGCATGAAGGATATTCTTAGCCATGCTTTTCATTTTTTCTTGTTTTTTTGCTTTATGAATACTGAGATTATCAATCAGTTTGATTGAATCCGTTTCATTTGATGGGTGGATATTAATCGGTATAAATTCCGTCGACTGCACCGGCACCGCGTTTGTTGGATTACTGCTCTTAAATGCGCTCACTAACGAAGAACTTAGAACGCGGTACTTGCCTTCATTTACCGATGAAACGGCATACATCACCACAAAAAAAGCAAACAGCAGCGTTATGAAATCAGCATAGGACACAAGCCAACGTTCCTGATTTTCAGTGTGATCATCATTTTTTTGTTTTCTTTTTCTCAGCATCGGATTTTCAGAAATTATTTACTGATCGTTATTCTGCTTGTATCAGATTTAAATGAAATAGCCGTTCAACCGGCTCTCGATGAGTCGCGGATGCTCGCCCTGCGCAATCGCCACAAAACCATCAAGCAGAATTTCCTGCATTACGACATGCTCGCCGATGATAGTTTTGAGCTTATTTGCTACCGGCAAGAAAACCAGATTGGCTAATCCAACACCGTAGACTGTCGCCACAAAAGCAACCGCAATACCGTTTCCCAGAAGATTGGGATCGGATAAGTTTTCCATTACGTGAATCAATCCGAGTACGGCGCCTAAAATGCCAATCGTCGGCGCATAACCGCCGGCAGCTTCCCAGATCCGGGCCGACTGACGTTGATAGTTCTCCAAAGCCAAAACATCAATTTCTAAAGCTTCACGGATTTTTTCAGGCGGACTGCCATCCGCCAGCAATTGCAATCCCTTCTTTGTCAACGGATCCTTTACACCGGGAACAAACTCTTCAAGCACCAGCAACCCTTCCTTCCGTGCAATATGCGCCCAATTAATAATTTGTTTAATCAGGGCTTGCGGAGAGTGCTCCGGTGGAAAGAAAACCCATGCGCCCATTCGCAGACCATTGACAAAAATTTTCATCGGACTTTGCAGTAAAACCGCTCCGACAGTGCCGCCCATCACGATTACAAATGCGGCCGCTTGCAACAAAGAACTGATATGCCCGCCTTCAAGAAACTGCCCGCCTATGATTGCCACCAAGGCCAGCAGAATGCCAAAGACGCTGTTCAAATCCATCTTCGATTTTTTAAGCATCACATAATCCGTTTAATGGCGCGGATAGACGGTATAAAACACTTCAAGTATTTCTTAAGCGGCTGCGCAGCCTTGCCACTGCTTGCGTGTGCAACTGACATACACGGGATTCGCTGACACCCAGCACCTCACCGATTTCCCTCAGATTCATTTCCTGCTCGTAATGCATACCCATGACCTGCTTTTCCCGTGGCGGGAGGTTATCAATGGCAGCAATCAATGTGCTGCGAAAATTTTCATCCAGCAGCGCATTTAGCGGATCGCCTTCGGAATCAATGAAAAGCCGATCCAGAAACGGCTCTTCATCATCCTGCTGAAAATCTTCGTAATAAATCAACTGTGCGCCGCGTGCACTTTGCAGGGTCTCGTGGTATTCATCCAACGACATCTCCAGTTCGGCTGCCAGATCCAGCTCATTCGGTGCGCACCCATTCCGTTGTTCCAGCATATTCACCGCCGCTTCGATCCGGCGCATCTTTTTACGGATACTGCGTGGCAGCCAATCGGCTTCACGCAGCTCATCCAGAATCGAACCGCGTATCCGTTGGGCCGCATAACTCTCAAACTGACGCCCGTAAGATCCTTCGTAGCGATTAATCGCATCCAGCAAGCCGATCATGCCGACCTGAATCAAATCATCAACTTGTACGCTAGCTGGCAGACGCGTCATCATATGGTAAGCAATGCGCTTTACCAGTGGCGTAAATTCAGTGATAAATTGTTCTTTATCAATCGTTTTGGTTCCAGTCGCAGTATACATATTCAATCACACCGTAAAATTAGCCATACTCAAATGGCTCGTCATAATCAATCGCTGCATGAAATGATCCATTCCCCCGCTATATTTATCCGGGCAAGTAGAGCGCAAAATATTTTCTGCTACATGCCGGAAGCAAATAGCCGCCTGAGAAGCCGGAAACATCTCGATCACCGGTTTACACAATTGCGTTGCACTCCGTAATCGCTCATCACTTTCAACGTAACCGGCATATTCAAGCGAAACCGACAAATATTGGCGCGCCACCCGGTATAAATTCTGATAAATCATCAGTGCTTCCGTTTCCGATTCAACCTTATTCACCAAAATCAGAAAATGCTGCTTGGAATACTCCTGACTCATGATTTTGATCAGCGCGTAAGCACCAGTAATTGATGCCGCAGAACCGGAAATCACGATCATGACTTGTTCCGAAGCCAGGCTTAACGGTAAAACATGCGTCGTGCCGGTCATGGCGGTATCGATCAACACAATATCGACGGACTCCGTCAGCTCGGAAAAACTCTTGACCAGCCAATCCTGTTCGAGCGGGTTCAACTTGTTCAGTGCATGAATGCCGCGCATCGCCGATAAGATCGTGATATTTTCCGGGCCTTGCAGCAGCACCTGGTCGAGTCTTTTATCCTTATGAATCACGTGCAGTAAATCGAAGCGCGCCTGCAAACCCAAACTGGTGCAGATATTGTTATGACAAGGATTCTCATCGATCAATAAAACCCGTTGCCCGTTCTGCGCCAGCGCTGCCGCAAGATTCACAACCATACTGGTTTTCCCGACACGCGATTTGCCGCCGGCGATGGTAAAGACGCGCGCCGGATCACGCTTCTGATAGAAAGTCAGGTTGCGCAAACCCGCGGCCTGATCTTGTAAAATCAACCTAGTCATACATGAATCCCGCTAATGATCTTTCTTCCGATGGCGCTGGCTCGGTATTCCGGGTTGCCATAACCAACGCGAACTCCGCATCCTGTAAAGTAAAAGCCGTATCACCCGGCACTGATTTAAAAATGCGATGCAACAAATAGCGTGAATTGGCGGTATGAATATCTTCCGGAACCTTCTGCCCGTTGGCGACATAGTGCAGCGGCAATTTTCTCCGGATAACGACATCCAGCGCCACGCCCAGGCTCGCAGCTTCATCGATTTTTGTGATGATGCAACCGTAAATTCCGTTCTTCTGATACGCGGCGATCACTTCATCCAATGTGCTGCCATTGGATGCAGCGCTGAGAACGAGCATGCGCTTCACATCCGCGCCGCAGTTGCTGAGCATGGCGATTTGCTGCGCCACCATTTGATCGCGCTGACTCATGCCCACGGTATCGATCAGCACCATATGCTTATTCTTAAGTTCCGACAGCGTCAGCTGTAAATCCTCGGTATCCTTGATATTGCGTACCGGAATACCCAATAATTGCCCATAAATTCTCAATTGCTCATGACCGCCGATACGGTAACTATCGGTCGTCAGCAACGCAACCTTGTCGGCACCATGCCGGATCACGCAACGCGCCGCCAGCTTCGCTGTGGTCGTTGTTTTACCGACTCCGGTCGGGCCGATCAGTGCATACACCCCGCCTTTTTCAATTATGTCGTCACTGGCCGCTGTCCGCAGATTAAAGGCCAGCGCGGACATGGCTTGTTTCAAACTGTGCTCGTAATCGAGACCGGCGGATAGTTTGTCGATCAGACGGCGCGCCAATAGCGGACTGAATCCCGTATCCAGCAGAGTGCGTAACAGCTTTACTTTTTCCGGGCTGCGCTGGGTGAAACTCCCCCAGGCTACGGTCGCCAGCTGATCTTCCAGCGTACTTTTCATCGCTTGAATCTCGGTGATGATGTCCTTGGCTAAGGATGCGGACAGCACATCGCTCGAAGTTTTGCGCGACTCCGCCGGTTCATTGCGCATGGGCAGCATGTCTGAATACGGATCCGCCGCGTTCAGCATTTTGCTTTGCTCATAATGCGAAATACCCTGCAACGGCGGCATTGAAGGCATTGAATGGGTTGATTGCATTGATGGCTTAGCCGGTATAGCCGGTGTGTTTGGTTGCACCAGATCGGTCATATCGGAATCCGCCAATGCCATGATCTCCACGCCATCCCGGGTTTTACGGTTCGACAGAATTACCGCGTCCTCACCCAATTCCTCTTTGACATGACGGAGCGCTTCGCGGGATGTGGAAGCAAGATAGCGTTTTACTTTCATTTGTTACCTCCAACCACGGAAGTGATTTTGATTTTTCGTGAATCCGGAATTTCAGAATGCGCCAACACCCTTAACTGTGGAATCGCGCGGCGTAAAAATTTGGCCAGCAGGAAACGGATCGAGCCCGGCGCCAGCAATACCATCGGCAATCCCAGTTTTTCCTGCTGCTGAGCCGCATTACGCGCTTCTCTCAACAAGGTATCGGCCAACCCGGGTTCGATTCCGGCACCCTGTCCGCCACCGGTCTGCATAACGTGACCCAGTATGTTTTCCAGGTCATGATGCAGGCTCATGACTTGGACTTCAGAACCGGCAGGATAAAATTGATCGACGATCGCACGCCCCAAAGCGGTTCTAACAACTGCGGTCAGTTCGATCGCGTCTTGTGTCTGCGCTGCATATTCGGTCAGCACATCAATGATGGTGCGCATGTCGCGGATATGCACATTTTCTTCCAATAGATTGTGTAAAACTTTTTGTACCGTCGATAACGGCAGCAACTTCGGTACCAAGTCTTCGATAAGTTTCGGAAACTGCGCATTGAGATGATCCAGCAGCTTTTGCAATTCTTGCCGGCCCAGCAACTCGGCCGCATGCATATGAATCAAATGATTGATATGCGTGGTCACCACGGTACTAGCATCAACCACGGTATAACCGTTGATTTGCGCTTGCTCGCGCAAATTGGCTTCGATCCAAACGGCGGGAAGACCAAACGCCGGATCGGTCGTTGCGGTGCCAGGCAACTGCGCAGTGACACGGCCAGGATTGATCGCCAGATACATGCCGGAATACGACTCGCCTTGCCCGATGATCGAACCTTTCAACGTGATGCAATAAGCATTCGGACGTAGTTCCAGGTTGTCGCGGATATGAATGACCGGTGGCAGGAAACCGATTTCCTGGGCGAATTTTCTGCGGATACCATTGATTCTTTTCAGCAGATCGCCCTGTTGCGCTTTATCGACCAAAGGAATCAAGCGATAGCCGACTTCCAATCCCAACGTATCAATCGGGGTAACGTCACTCCAGCTTGCGTCCGTTTTTTCGATGGAAGGCAATTCCGGAACCACCGTTTCAACCGGCTTAACAACTGGATTTTTTATTTTCAAGTAGGCTATTCCACCCAAAATGGACGAAATCAGCAGAAATACAAAATTCGGCATGCCGGGAATCATTCCCATCACGCCCAAAATAACTGCGGTGATAACCAATATTTGCGGTTTGTTGAACAGCTGATTCAGAACTTGTTCGCCCAGATCTTCATCGGTGGTGACACGGCTCACCATCAAACCGGCTGCGGTCGAAATAATCAGCGCCGGGATTTGTCCGACCAAGCCGTCGCCAATGGTCAACAAGGTGTAATTCTTTGCCGCCGCGCCCAGCTCCAGATCATGTTGCATGACACCGACAATCAACCCGCCGATGATGGTAATCAACATAATCAAGATGCCGGCAATCGCATCGCCGCGCACGAATTTGCTGGCACCATCCATGGAACCGTAAAAATCCGCTTCCTGGGAAATCGTTGCTCTGCGTTTGCGCGCTTCATCCTCGCCGATCAAACCGGCGTTCAGGTCGGCATCGATCGCCATTTGCTTACCCGGCATGGCGTCCAAGGTAAAACGCGCGCTGACTTCGGCAATACGTCCCGCACCTTTGGTAATCACAACAAAGTTGATCACCACCAGAATAATGAATACGACGATACCGACCGCGTAATTCCCGCCCACCAGAAAGTGCCCGAACGCTTCGATCACCTTACCGGCAGCATCGGGCCCGGTATGACCTTCGAGCAATACCACCCGGGTGGAAGCGATGTTCAGCGATAACCGCAGCAAGGTAGTAATTAGCAGAATTGTCGGGAAAACCGCGAAATCCAGCGGATTCCGTGTGTACAGACTGACCATCAGCACGATGATCGATACCGCGATATTGAAAGTGAAGAACACATCCAGAATGAATGGCGGCAGCGGCAACACCATCATGGCCAGAATCATAATAATCAACATTGGCCCAGCCAAGTTCTTAAGATTATTGAGCATTCCTACGGATGACAATGTAGCTGCATTATTCATAGTGTGGGCCATAAAAACTGTTCATTAATAGTGTTCAACGTTATCCCGTCCCGCTAGACTGCCTGCTGTCCCGGATCCAATTCCGCAGGAACTGGCACATCCACTGGCGGTTGCGGTGCTTTTCCGCCGTATTCGTTATAGCGCTTCAACTGGAAAACATAAGCCAGCACTTCGGCGACTGCGGTATACAATTTTTCCGGTATTTCACTTTCCAATTCGGCGTGATGATATAAAGCACGCGCCAGCGGCGGGGCTTCCAGAATTGGGATACGATGTTCTTCGGCAACCTCACGAATGCGCGCTGCCAGTAAATGCACGCCTTTGGCGATGACTTTCGGCGCCCGCATGCTGTTACTGTGATAGCGCAGTGCCACGGCGTAATGCGTCGGGTTTGTGACAATAACGTCGGCTTTCGGTACTTCCGCCATCATGCGGCGGCGCGCGGCTTCCCGTTGCAAACCGCGGATACGTGCTTTAATAAATGGATCGCCTTCACTTTCCTTGTATTCCTTGCGGATCTCTTCCTTGGTCATTCGCAATTGCTTGGCATGTTCCCAGATTTTGTAAGGCACATCGATCACAACCACCAGGATCATCGCACCCACAATCAGCAGAAAACTCATCATCAGGAATTCACCCGTGCGGCTGATGCCAAGATCGATAGGCAACGTCAGCAGCATCATCACGGATTCCTTGTTGTACCAGATCACCAACGCGGCGACACCACCGATCACGATCGTTTTAAGAATCGCTTTCACCAGCTCGATCAGGCTGTTCACGGAGAAAATCCGGCCGATACCTTTAATGGGGTCAATGCGGTCAAATTTGGGCATCAGTGCCTTGGTGCTGAACATCCAGCCACTCAATGACATCGGTGCGAAGAAGGCTACGACCAGAAGTAAAAACAACAAAGGCGCAATCGCGATTAAAGCTTCAAACGCAAGCTCGTACATGCGGTTGACCATCAGATCCGGTTGAAATGCCAGCTCACGGTCCAATTGCATGCCCGCTTTCATGAGTTTCAGCAACTTGTCCATCATGCCGCTTCCCATGAACAATATCCCGGCAGAGGATGCCAGCAATACAGTAAACGTAGTCAGTTCCAGAGAACGCGCAACCTGACCTTCCTCTCGCGCTTTCTCTATGCGCTTCGGCGTCGCCTCCTCGGTACGTTCTAAATCACTATCTTCAGCCATGACAAGCTCCAAATATCTACAAATGAATTATCATTGCGAACACTGGGATTCAATAGCGGGAATAAAGAAGGAATCATCCCCTTTATTATCGAAACATTGAAAATAATAACGAATAATTATTAATATCAATATGTTAAATAATAATTCATGCATAATATCGCGCCTTCGATGTATGTCCCGCATCGCTACTCACCTAACGATCTAATTACTTTCATTTCCTTATGCAGTCTACGTTACGTTTTATCCGCCTCTTCCTGATAACAAGCCTGTTAATCGTTTGCTTATTGATGCTTACAGCAGCGTTATTATTGCGCGGCAGCTTGCCGCAATATGACGGCGAAGCGGCGTTACCCGGCTTGGCCAGCACGGTATTCATCGACCGGGATGCGTTAGGCAGTGTCACCTTGCAAGGTCAAAACCAGCTGGATCTGGCGCAGGCGCTGGGTTACGTGCATGCGCAGGAACGTTTCTTCGAGATGGATTTGATGCGCCGCCAAGCGGCGGGTGAATTGGCCGAATTATTCGGCTCCGGTGCAGCGCCGCATGACCGTAAAGCACGATTATTTCGCATGCGCGCACGCGCAACCGAGGTGCTGAATCAGCTTTCCGGAGAACAGCGGCAATTGCTTGATGCTTACCGGACCGGCGTGAATCAGGGACTCACCGCTTTGGCGGTGCGCCCGTTTCCTTATTTACTGACACAAAACCAGCCTGTCGCTTGGCGCAACGAGGACAGTATCCTGGTCATTTATGCGATGTTCTTCACCTTGAACGAAGAAAACATTGACCGGGAGCTGGCGTTATCGCGGTTACGCGCAACGCTACCCGCATCGGTCTATCAATTTCTGACGCAGAATGCCGGAAATTGGGATGCGCCGCTGCTTGATGCGCCGATTACCCAGGCGCAACTCCCGCCGGCAACCGATATCAACCTGCAAGTGCTGGATAAACATTTATTCAAGGATGGCCAGCTGGATACGGAACAGTCCCCGGGCAGTAACAGTTTCGCGGTTTCCGGCGCGTTAGCCGATGGTGCTGCAATCGTCGCCAATGACATGCATTTGACGCTGCGGGTGCCGAATCTGTGGTTCCGTTCCCGGCTGATTTATCCCGATGCCACCACTTCGGGCCAGCAGCACGACATCACCGGCATAAGCTTACCCGGTGTCCCTTCGATCGTGACCGGATCAAACCGGCATATTGCGTGGAGCTTCACCAATAGCCACGGCGATTTTTCCGATTGGGTGCGCATTACAATCGATGATCGCGATAACACACGCTATCTCGGCGCAACCGGCTGGCAACCGCTGCAAATCGTCGAGGAAACCATCCGTATCCGCAACGCCCCGGATGAAGTATTGACGATTTCCGAAACCGGATGGGGGCCGGTCATTGCGGAAGATCATGATAAAACACCGCTGGCGCTGGCCTGGACTGCGCTGCGGCCGGAAGCCGTCAATCTCAATCTGATCCAGCTGGAACAAGTAAAAACCGCCGCACAGGCCGCGAAAATTGCGCAACAATTTGGCATTCCGGTACAAAACTTCATCGCCGGTGATCGCGACGGCAATATCAGCTGGACGCTCGCGGGCCGCATTCCCGCCCGTTCCGGCAATTATGATGGGCAAATACCCGCCGATTGGACGCAACCCGATACCGGCTGGCATGGCTGGCTCGATCCCGGGCATTATCCAGTGCTTCACAACCCCGCTTCGCAACGATTATGGTCAGCCAATTCCCGCACTGTCTCGGGCGATCAACTCATGCTGCTGGGCAATGGCGGTTTCGATCTGGGCGCACGCGCCACGCAAATCCGTGACAGCTTATTGGCGCGCGAACAGTTTACCGTCGATGACTTGCAAGCCATTCAGCTGGATTACCGCGCGCTGTTGTTAACCCGCTGGCATCAGTTACTGCAAGCCACGCTCGAAACAGCAGACGACGCGGCCTCATGGATTCCGGTCATGAAAACCGCGCTGGCCGGTTGGAATGAACAGGCTGCCGCGGATTCTGTTGCATACCGCATCGTACGTGCGTACCGCTATGAAGTGATGAAAACCGTGTTAAATGGATTTGCTGCACCGGTGCGGCAGCATCATGAAAATTTTGAACTCCCCAGACTCAGCCAAACCGAATCGATTCTCTGGCAATTGATCGAGCACCAGCCGCAGCATCTGCTTCCGTCACCGTATAAAACTTGGGATGAATTACTCTACCGCTGCGCGCAAACGATTGCGGCACAATTACAGCAGGATGGCGGCATTGCCGAGCGAAACTGGGGAATGCAGAATGCCGCGCGGATCAAGCATCCGCTCAGCCAGAAACTGCCCGGGTGGATTGCGCAATGGCTGGATATGCCGCACGACCCGCTGCCCGGCGATCACAACATGCCGCGTGTGCAATCGCCCAACTTCGGCGCATCGCAACGCTCGGTGGTTGCGCCAGGGCAGGAAGAACAAGGATATTTTGATATGCCCGGCGGGCAAAGCGGACACCCGTTGTCGCCGTATTACGGCAGCGGGCACGCCAATTGGGTCAGCGGGAAACCAACGGCATTTCTTCCGGGTGTTGCTCAAAGGCAGATGAAATTGATTCCATCGAAATAGCTGGTAACACAGCGTGTACCGGCTGATTTAACTCCGTTTAATGTTTTTTCTGCTCGTTGCGGGCTTCTGTTTCTTCAATGATCTGCGCATCCTCGATGATCACGGTCTGATCCGTTTCCGCTTGCCGGTTGGCATCGCCGGGATGTTGCATGGAATTTTCATACTTCCTGCGTAACCACCAGAAGCGTGTTCCGACCACCAAAATGGCCACTGCCAGTAGCGCAAGAAAAGCGGCAAAAAAGAATATGCCGAGTACGATCATGATCGCCACAACGGGAATGAGTATCGCATAGGTCAGCCAGCGATTCACCGGAGAAACCGGCACACGCTGATATTGACCTGATTCGTCCTGGCGGTACTCGGAAACTCTGCTGATAATAATTTTCCTTTCTTCATCGCTCATTGCATCAACTCCTCTATTTCGGCAATTGTTTTGGGCGCCGCCAGCGTCAAAATCTCATGGCCCGATGGAGTAACCACGACATCGTCTTCGATGCGGATACCAATATTCCAGAAATGTTCCGGCACATTATCCGCCGGACGAATGTAACACCCCGGCTCAACGGTGAGCACCATGCCAGGCTGCAATGCACGCCATTCGCCCTTCTGCTTGTACTCACCGGCATCGTGCACATCCATGCCCAGCCAATGCCCGGTTCTGTGCATGTAAAAACGTTTGTAATCTTCCGATTCCAGCACCGCATCGACGCTGCCTTGGCACAATCCCAGATCGATGAAACCCTGGGCCAATACCTGCAATGCCGCCTGATGCGGATCATTCCAGCGCCTTCCCGGCTGTACTTGCGCTATTGCGGCGGCTTGCGCAGCCAACACCAGTTGATAAACATCGCGCTGCGCGGCGGTAAATTTACCATTCACTGGAAATGTGCGGGTGATATCCGACGCGTAACCATCCAGCTCGCACCCGGCATCGATCAGTAATAAATCGCCTGATTTCAGCTCGGCATCATTCTGCACATAATGTAACACGCATGCATTGGCGCCGCCTGCAACAATGGAAGTATAAGCCGGTGCTTGCGACCCGTGCCGGTAAAACGTATAAAGCAATTCCGCTTCGACTTCAAATTCGCGCATACCTGGACGCACCGTCTGCATCGCGCGCTGATGCGCTTGCGCCGAAATATCCGCGGCACGCTGCATGATCTGCAATTCATCGGTGCCTTTGATCAGGCGCATTTCATCCAGAAGCGCACGGCTATCATGAATTTCCGCCGGTACAGCAACGCCCGTGCGCGCTAATTCACGCACCCGGTTTAACCAGCCGATAACGCGTTGATCCCACGCCGCATCCAATCCCATTGCGGTATAGACCGCCGGTTGATCGGCCAATAATTTGGGCAGCAATGCATCCAGTTGATCGATCGGGTGCGCTTCGTCAAAACCAAATATTGTTTTGGCGGCCTCGGGGCCATAACGGAAGCCATCCCAGATCTCGCGTTCCTGGTCTTTCTGGCGGCAGAACAAAATATGCTTCGACGGTGCTTTATCATTCGCAGCAACAAGGACCAACACCGCTTCGGGTTCGCGGAAGCCGGTCAAATAATAAAAATAGCTGTCGAACCGGTACGGATAATGCGCATCCCGGTTACGCAACCGTTCCGGCGCTGTCGGAATAACCGCGATGCCGGATTGCATTGTGTTGGCCAGATGCTGGCGGCGGGCGATGAAATGTTGAAAATGTGTCATAAACGAGTTCTGATGTCCTTAAACCGATCCTGCTGTTGATTCTGCGCGCGATTGGAGTTGTTTGTCCAGCCATTCAAGCCGCTGCGGTGTTCCGACATCGACCCACTGCCCGGAAAAATATTCACCGCTGACTTTTCCTTCTGTCATGGCTTGCCGCAGCAGCGGCGCCAGTTTCACCGGCAAGCCAGGCGATATACCGCTAAAAAGCTGCGCCTGATAGATGCCGATACCGCTGAATGTCAGCTTAGGATTTCCAGTCAGCTTTACTTGATCGCCATGCAGCGCAAAATCACCATCGGTATGATGTGGCGGATTGTCAATCAGCACCAGATGAGCAAGCCGCTGGTTTGTATCGGTTTGCATCGCATGCAAAACCGGTAGCAACGCCGCGTAGTCCATGCCGCAAAAAATATCCGCATTGACGACAAGAAACGGCAGACTACCGGATTCATCCGTCAACAGCGGCAAAGCATTGGCAATCCCGCCAGCCGTTTCCAGCACCACTTTCTCGGGTGAATAGTGAATATTAACACCATAACGTTCACCGCAACCCAATGCATTTTCGATCATTTCACCCAGATATGCATGATTGATGACGATATCGGTAAAACCCGCGCGCGCCAGATTGTGCAACTGATATTCGATCAACGCATGGCCGCCCGCTTTCAGTAAAGGCTTCGGCACCGCATCGGTAAGCGGACGCATGCGCTCGCCGCGTCCCGCGGCAAGAATCATCGCTTTATAAGGAATACGCTTAGAAGGTGTAGCCAATTTTCTGATCTGACTCAACAGGATGCAATTCATCCAGCAAATTCAGCAGCGGAGCCAGTTCACGGTAGCGCTCGCACGCTTTACGCAGATAATGCATCACCAGCGGCATATCGTTCAAATAATTGGCTTTCCCATCGCGGTAATTCAGGCGGGCAAAAATTCCCAGCACTTTGAGATGGCGCTGCACGCCCATCCATTCAAAATCCCGGTAAAACTCCGCGAAATCGGCGGCGATTGGCAGCCCGGCCTTGCGCGCTTTCTCCCAATAACGGATCGTCCAATCCAAAATGCGCTCCTCGTCCCAATGGATATAGGCATCCTTGAATAACGACACCAGATCGTAGGTGATCGGGCCATACACGGCATCCTGAAAATCGATGATGCCTGGATTGGGAGACGTCACCATCAGATTGCGCGAGTGATAATCGCGATGCACCAGCACTTTCGGTTGCGCCAGATTGTTCTGCAAAATCCGGGAAAAAACAGCGCGCAAAACGGCTTGTTGCTGTTCCGTCAAATCCACTTGCAAATGCTTCGCGATATACCAATCCGGAAACAAATCGAGTTCCCGTTGCAGCAAGGCTTCATCGTAAGCTGGCAGACTTGCCGCCTGATGCGACAATTGTATCTTGATCAGCGCATCCGCCGCTTCCCCGTAAAGCTTGCTAGCATTACCGTTCTGGTGATTCAATGCTTGCAAAAATGTCGTATTGCCCAGATCGGACAGCAGCAAAAAACCCAGATCCAAATTTTGCGCCAGTATTTTCGGCACATGCACACCGCTAGCCGTCAGAATTTCCGCTACGCGCAAGAATGGCGTACAGTCTTCCTGTTGCGGCGGCGCATCCATGACGATAAACGTCTGATCACCCAAGGATGCACGAAAATAGCGGCGGAAGCTGGCATCCGAGGATGCAGGCTGCAAAGTAAATGGCTGCGCAGGAAATTGATCTTGCAGCCAGCGTTCGAGTAATTGTTTACGTTCCATTGATGTACCCGGATAATTTACCGGTATTAAAACAAAGCACTAATTGAGTGTATTCATCTATTCACCGGCCAGCGGCAACATGGCACAATAACCAGCGATTGATAACAGTTTGTTTAAACTGGAACCCAATTCAATAACAGTGGATAATCCGTTTTCGTAAAGTAAAAAGTGTTTTGGATTTTATCACGTAGCCATCCCAATCAGCTGATCAACTGGTAAGTCTCATCAACAAGGAGAACATCAATGCTTAACAAAAATGTAATCGACGAAATCAATACCAAAGTCAGCGAAATATTGCAGAACAGCCCAGCCAAAGATATCGAAAAAAATATTCGTGTCCTGTTATCGGGCGCATTCTCACGGCTTGATCTCGTTACGCGCGATGAATTCGATATCCAGCAGGAAGTGCTGCAACGCACCCGGGAGAAATTAATACTTCTCGAAGCCAGGGTTGCTGAACTGGAAGCGCGCTTTAATCAATCCACCTCTACCTCAACAGAAAGAAATGTGACACCGGATCAAATACAGACCGAAGGGTAATTTACGCAGATCATCACTCCTGGCTTCGTTCAGACCTGCTCCAGGCCGTACTTTCGCCTCTAGGATTACGACTCGCCTATGTCTCTCGCTGTTCTGTATAGCCGGGCGTTGGCAGGTATTCAAGCACCGTTGGTGACGGTGGAAACACACATCGCCAACGGTTTGCCCAGCTTCACCATCGTCGGACTCCCCGACACCGAAGTCAAAGAAAGTAAAGACCGCGTCCGAGCGGCATTGCAAAACGCGCAATTCAAAATCCCCGCGCAACGCATCACCGTTAACCTGGCGCCCGCCGATCTGCCCAAAGAAAGCGGGCGTTTCGATCTGCCCATCGCCTTGGGAATACTCGCTGCCACGGGGCAAATCCCCAGCGACAAACTGGATCAATATGAATGGGCCGGAGAATTGGCGTTAACCGGCGAATTGCGGCCAATCCACGGCGCGCTGGCGATGACTTACAACGCATCGCAATCCGGACGAAGTTTTGTTTTACCGCAACAAAACGCCGCCGAAGCGGCACTCGTCAACAAAGCCACGATTTACGCCGCCAAGTCGCTGCTGCAAATCTGCGCGCACCTGAGCGGACACGAATCCTTGCCGGTTTACCAAAATCCCGCAGCCAATGACATGGATACCAGCGGTTCTGCTTACCCGGATCTGGACGAAGTCAAAGGACAAACGCACGCCAAACGCGCATTGGAAATTGCCGCCGCAGGTGGACACAGCCTACTGATGATCGGCCCGCCCGGCACCGGAAAATCAATGCTCGCGGCACGTTTTCCCGGTATTCTGCCGCCCATGACCGAAGCGGAAGCGCTGGAATCCGCTGCAATCCAATCATTGAGCCAGGGTAGCTTCAATATTGATAACTGGAAAAAACGCCCATTCCGCTCCCCGCACCACACCGCTTCCGGCATTGCTCTGGTCGGCGGCGGCAGCTACCCGCGCCCCGGAGAAATTTCGCTGGCGATGCACGGCGTGCTATTTCTCGACGAACTGGCCGAATTCGACCGCAAAGTCTTGGAAGTCCTGCGCGAACCGCTCGAATCCGGCAAAATAACCATCTCCCGCGCCGCACGGCAAGCCGAATTTCCCGCACAATTTCAGCTGATTGCCGCGATGAATCCCTGCCCTTGCGGCTATTTAGGCCACCCCTCCGGCAAATGCCACTGCACCCCCGATCAAATCGCCCGCTACCGCGGACGAATCTCCGGTCCATTACTCGACCGCATCGACATGCAAATCGAAGTACCGGCGGTGCCGCAACAAGAATTGATGAAACAGCAAACAACAGGCGAGAAAAGCAGCACCATCCGCCAGCGCGTTGAAAAAGCCCATCAATTGCAGCTTAACCGGCAAGGCAAAACCAACAGCCGCTTGAGTGTTAAGGAAATCGACCAACTCTGCGCACTCGATGACGCCAGCGAGAATCTGCTGAAACAAGCGATCAGCCGTTTGAACTTATCCGCCCGTGCATACCATCGAATTTTAAAAGTCGCGCGAACGATTGCGGATTTGGCGAGCATTGAGAAAATCAACAATCAACATATTGCGGAAGCGATTCAGTATCGCCGGCTGGATAAGCAATAGGCTTCAACAGTTTTGCGGGTTTTGGAGGGAGTTAGTCGGACTATGTGTCAATAGCGTCACGCTATCCGTCTTGTGGAGCTGAGCAAGTTTGTTATGATGACAGCAAATTGAAATTGGATGATTCTCAAAACTTAACCGATGCCCCGCGCTTTTGTTTCTCACAGCAGTGCCGACGACAGTTTCGTCGCGGAAATGGAATCCTTTTTACGCGCAGCCGGTTTCGATGATGTCTTCAATGATATCAGCGCCATCAAGCCGGATGAACAGTTCTGGCCGCGCATCGAACAAGGCATTGCCGAGTCTGACACCTTCGTCGTCGTAATTACCGCTGCCTCAAATTCCTCCGCTTGGGTAAGCCGGGAAGTCGAACTCGCTCGCCGCCTCGGCAAACGCGTTATCCCGGTATGGCGCGAAGATTGCCCGCTGCCCCAGAGCTTCAGTGATCGCGACGTTATAGACTTCCGTCCCGGTACACGAGCCGAACGCTGTTTCGATATCGCTCGCATTGGTAAATATGCTCCAGCCCAACTCATCGGCCGCGAGGAAGAAACCCAGCTCCTCAACGAAGCATGGCAAAAGACGCTTCGCTTGGAGAAAGGCCGCCCGCACATCCTTACCTTCGTTGCCTTGGGCGGTGAAGGCAAAACTTCCCTCGCCGCCAAGTGGGTCGCGGAACTGGCGGGGCAGGACTGGCCCGGTTGCGATGCCGCCTTTGCTTGGAGTTTCTACAGCCAGGGCACGCGCGATCAGGTCGCGGCATCGTCTGACCTGTTCTTGAAGGAAGCACTGAACTTCTTTGCCAAGGATGAAAAGGACAAGGAATTCGCTGCGAGTGGCGCAGGCGCGTTCGAGAAGGGCCAGCGCCTCGCTCGCCTCGTCGGCCAGCGGCGCAGCTTGCTCATCCTCGACGGTCTCGAGCCACTGCAATACGCACCCAGCGCGCCTATGCCAGGCGAACTCAAGGACCAAGGTATTACCGCGCTGCTCAAAGGCTTGGCTGCCGCCAGTCACGGCCTGTGCATCGTCACCACTCGGCATTCGTTGCCGGACTTGCGGGCGTTCCGGCAAACCACCGCACCAGAAGTGCCGCTGCTGCGCCTGTCCCTCGATGCCGGTGTGCATCTGCTCAAAACCTTGGGCGTGCACGGCGGGAGCCAAGAATTCGCGGCGCTGGTCGAAGACGTGAAAGGCCACGCCCTCACGCTGACCCTGCTCGGCGGATTCCTGAAACGCGCTTTCAACGGCAACATCCACCAACGCGACCGCGTGAAGTTCGAAAAAGCCGACGAGAAGATGGACGGCGGGCACGCGTTCCGCACCATGGCCGCCTACCAGCAATGGCTGTTGCGCGACGGCGGCATTGAGGGCCAGCGCGAAGTGGCCGTGCTGCGGCTCATGGGTCTATTTGACCGGCCAGCTGACGCCGTCTGCCTCACGGCCCTGCGGCGCGAAACCATCCCTAGCCTCACCGAACCGCTCGCCGGACTGGCCGACGACGATTGGGAATTCTGCCTCAGCGGTCTCGAGGCCGCAAAACTGCTCACGGTGAACCGCGATGCGTCCGGCGCGCTCGTCTCGCTGGATGCGCATCCGCTTCTGCGCGAATACTTCGCCCGGCAACTGCGCACCCAACAACCCGACACCTGGTGCGCCGCCCACCGGCGGCTCTACGAACACCTTTGCGCGACCACGGAGGACAAAGACGAGCCCACGCTCGAAGATCTCCAGCCGCTCTACCAAACCGTGGCCCACGGCTGCCAGGCGGAGTTGCAGCAGGAGGCTTGTGATAAGGTTTACTTTGGCCGCACACTTCGTAGGAATGAACACTATAGCCTCGACAAGCTCGGCGCGTTCGGTCCTGATTTAGGAGCAGTCGCCTGCTTCTTTGATTCACCGTGGAGTCGTGTCTCAATGAAACTTACAGAAACCAACCAACTTTGGCTGCTAGGTGCAGCCGCCACACGCCTGCGTGCCTTGGGTAGACTAACGGAGGCCATCGAACCGATGCGAACTGGACTTAAAGGTCGCGTCAAACTGGAGCAGTGGAAGCAAGCAGCTCAAGCCGCCAGCAACCTGAGCGAGCTGGAGCTGGCGCTGGGCGAAGTAGCGAGAGCGGTGGGAAATGCCGAGCAATCCCTGACCTACGCCGACCGCAGCGGCGATGTGTTTCTGCGGATGGCCTTTCGCACGACCCACGCCGACGCCCTGCACCAGGCGGGCCGCCGGGCCGAGGCGGAGAAACTCTTCCGCGAGGCCGAGCAAATGCAGCAGGAAAGGCAGTCCGACTACCCGCTGCTCTACTCGGTACAAGGCTTCCGGTATTGCGCCCTGCTCCTCTCCGCCCCCAAGCGCGCCGCGTGGCAAATCATCTGTAGCGGCGGTTTGCAACCACCAGAAGAAATCATCGCTCATAGCACGACGCTACAAGACGTCTCCCAACGCACAAAGCAGACACTCGAGTGGGCCAAGCTTAACAACATCGCACTTCTCGACATTGCCCTCAATCACCTAACTCTGGGCCGCGCTGCACTCTACGCGGCGATTCTGGAAGGAGGAGATGGTGCGTTTGAAACCGCCCGCCGCGAACTAGATGCCGCCGTGTCCGGCCTCCGCCGCGCCGGCACGATGCACCACATTCCCCGTGGCCTCCTCACCCGCGCCTGGCTGCGGTTCCTCGAAGACAGACAGACCGGCCCCGAGAGCGCGCAGGCCGATTTGGACGAAGCCTGGGAAATCGCCGAACGCGGTCCCATGCGGCTGTACATGGCTGCTATTCACCTCCACCGCGCCCGCCTCTTCTTCCGCGAAACAACGTACCCTTGGAACTCGCCCGCCGCCGATCTTGCCGCAGCGCGAAAATTGATCGAGCAATGTGGCTATGGACGCCGGAAGGCAGAACTCGAAGATGCCGAAATCATAATCAGACAGCAATGTTCATGAGCCTACAGCGGTTATCGCTTCAGGGTTTCAACGATTGGGTATATTTAATCAGCGGTAAAGCTCTACGGCCATACTCACCATCGGTAGTTGTACCAGCAAAATACACACGCGCTATTTGCTTTAATCGTTAAGTAGCACGAGCGCACACTACAGCAGTGTGCACCATCCTTCATGTAAATCGCATTAGCATTAGCTATCCCGGTTTAGAATTGGAATGATTTATAATTCCCTGCATCAATCAGCTATTGGGGAACACAAGATTAATAATCGTCAATCACAGCGTAGTGCAATGAATTTTACGGCTATCGATTCGTCTTGTGGACTCGCTTGGGTTGATACGGCAGGAAAAATCATATCCGCCAATCCGGCTTTTCTAAATCTTCTTGCCTTACCGCCGGATGTTGCGGATAAAACATTATTTGATTTGACCACCCCGCTCAATGGGTCAGCACCCGATCTACTCCGGCAAGCCATTGCCGGACAGCATACAAAAACGATCAAACTGACTTCTACAGTCGATAACAAAACGCTTCATGTGCATGTCATCACATGCAATCAGGAACAGCGGTTGATCATCGTTGAGAGTTTGTCTTCCAGCAATTTTTCGCAATCCGTAATCAACCATCAAGCACAAAACCATAGCCCTGTACCATTGGCCAATCGCGGCATGCTCAATGAATGCATCGCAAATTGGAAACCGGATGAATCCGGTGCTGCTTCGCTGGCCATGATCATGATCGGTTTGGATCGCTTCAAGAAAATCAATGAAACACTGGGACACGATGCCGGTGATCAATTATTGAAATTCGCCGCGCAGCGATTATTGCGCATCGTTCGTTCGGATGATTTTGTAGCGCATTTTTCGGGCGATCAATTCGTCGTGCTGCAAATCAATCAAAATCAACCGGTAGCCGCTACCGCAATGGCGGAGCGCATCATCGGGCTGCTCAAACGCCCTTTTTTGATCAATGGTCAACAAGCCAATATCAGTGCCAGCATCGGTCTTGCGATTTTGCATCAGGATACCGGATCAAGCGGCGATCTGATCAAACATGCGGAACTGGCGCTGTATGATGCTAAGCACAATGCGCGCGGGAGTTATCGCTTGTATGAACAATCCCTGCAAGAAAATGCGGGCGAACAGCATGATCTTGAAGTTGGCTTGCGGCGCGCACTTTTTTTACAGGAATTCACGTTATTTTATCAAGCGCAAGTCCGCATGCAGGATAGAAAAATAGTTGGGTTTGAAGCGCTTATCCGTTGGGAAAAACCAGGCGCCGGAATCATATCGCCGGTCCGGCTTATTCCGTTGGCGAAGGAAACAGGGGAAATTCACGAAATTGGCAAGTGGGTGCTGCATACGGCTTGCCGGGAAGCAACAACCTGGCCGGAAGACATCAAGATTGCCGTTAACGTCTCACCCGTGCAGTTTGAAAACGGCAACTTGAAACAAATCGTTCAAGCGGCGCTTTCAGCCAGCAGCCTTGCACCGCAACGCCTGGAACTGGAAATTACCGAGGGCTTGCTGATCAAAAATGTAGCAAACGCTTTGGAGCAACTCAAGGAAATACAGGCGTTGGGCGTATCTGTTGCGATGGATGATTTTGGTACAGGATATTCTTCACTCAATTATTTGAGCAGTTTTCCGTTTTCAAAAATCAAAATTGATCAATCATTTGTTCACCGTATGCAAATTGACAAGTCACGCACCCTGATTAAGGCGGTAATAACGCTCGGTAGCGCGCTGGGGATAAAAACCCTGGCCGAAGGCGTTGAGACAGAAGAGCAGTTCGAATATCTGGCACACAATGGTTGCATGGAAATTCAAGGCTATTTAATCAGCAAACCGGTCCCGGCTGAACAAATTCAAGCGCTCATATCATAGTTTACGATGACCATCGCAGTGAGGAAGCAACCATGACACAAAATTTATACCGGCTGATTTATTTAAGTCAAAACACGATTCTTGGCAGCAATGAAAATGTTCATAAGGAAATCGAACAGATATTGACCATTTCCCGGCAACGCAATGCGGCATCCGGCATTACCGGCGCGCTCATGTTCAACCAGGAATGCTTTGCTCAAGTGCTCGAAGGCATGCACGATGATATTCAGGAAACTTTCGAGCGCATTCAGTGTGATCCACGCCATGGCGATGTGGTCGTCCTTGATTTCGAACCGGTAGACGCACGCCGTTTTTCGCAATGGTCGATGGGCTACATCGGCTACGATACGCTGGCCAGCAAGGAATTCACGCAAATCCAGCTGGCAACCGGATTCGATGTGAAACAACTCAGCGGAGAGCGCATATACGATCTGCTGCATGTGCATTTATATGCGGCTGAAAAAGCCGGCAGCAACCTGGAGAAAATTGCTTAATCCGGATAAAACCGTTTTTATGCATTGCTTTAAAGTAAACCTTCATCCCGGCGGGAAAATTTTCCGGGTCTCAGTACCATCAGCAAGTCATCTCGCCCATCCAATTACCTGTGTGCACCACAATTTCGGGTAACCACAGATCCCCGTTCCAATGCCCAACTGACTAGATTTTACGCATCGTGTACCCCATAACCAGGGCAACCATCCTAAAAAATTAAGGAACATCTGACTACAGCATTAAACCATCGCACCGGTTAGTATTACGCCTTAGTGTTGAATATAGTATTGGCAAAGTTGGATTTATTTTTACTCACTCAGGCAGAAGGTGAACATCATGAAACGCATCATACAACTCGCAGTCGGGTCTCTCGTCACAATTTTCTTCTCCACATCCGCATTTGCGGTAACCGTATCCTGGACGGATTGGACGACTTCAACCGATTCGTTCTCGGCATCCGGTGATTTGCTGGTTGGATCAACCACAGTCGGTGTCGGATACTCCGGTACCGGAGCGCACGCCTTTGTGCAGACGGCAGGAGGAGCAAATTTCTGGACAGGATCAGCGTATACCAACGGTACCGTCGATAATGCACCACCCGCTTCCGATATCGTTGCACTCAGTACAGGCGGCACAGTCACGATCACGTTTTCACAAACCGTCGTGGATTCGTACATCGGATTGGTGAGCTGGAATGGCAATACTGTGGATTTTGGCGTGCCTATCGTGATCGACAGTTTCGGTCCGGGATACTGGGGTGTGGGCACACCCATTCTGAATGGAACAAGCACGGGATTCTTCGGTTCCGGTGAAGTGCATGGCGTGATCAGACTGCCGGGTTCTTTTGATTCCATCACGTTTACCCATGTCTCCGAAGGCTGGCACGGATTTACAGTCGGTGTCGCCGGTATCGCACCGGTTCCCGAACCCGAAACTTATGCCATGCTGTTAGCAGGTCTCGGACTATTGGGTTTCGCAGCGCGCCGCAAAAAAGCAAACGCATAATCGCATTTCACTGCATTGCTAACAAATCCCGCTCGAATAGCGGGATTTGTTTTTCTAACCGGACGAAATTCCGGAACGCTCGGTTTTCTCCGTTCCGTTTGATATGCTTTAAATTGACTCCGCAGCCGCTGAATCGATGCTCGGGTGCGATTGCAATTGCGGGAAAAGCACACGCTCCTCATAGCGCACATGCGCAGCCAATAACTCACCAAACCGGCGCAACCGCGCAGGCAAATCCAATTCACAAGGTCCGCAAGCCAAACTGCGCAATTCCGCATGCTCGGCTAGGATTCGATCGACAGATTCAGCATCCACTGCATCCGCCGCCAAACGCAACAAATGCTCTTCTCGTGCGAAATGCTCACACAATACGGTTCGCCAATGCTCTTCGATGCGTTTCATCATCGCTGGAAGAGCCGCACTATCGCCGCTCTCCGCTGCTTGACGGATAGCACGCGCTAACACCAGCGACGAATGGTGTTCACGGGATAATGAGAGTAAAGCGCCGCTTCGGGGCATATTGTTTAAAAAGAACGGCTACACAAGAGAATCATTATTTTTGAATAAAATAAACTGAACTGTGATCGATAACGCTCAGCTCAGCTTATTCGTTCTGCTTTGCTTTGATAAATACTTTTTCATGTTCTGGATTAAGATATTCACCAGGAGGAATAAATATACTTAATGCAATTCTGATTTTTTGAGCAGCATAGCAATTAAGTATCCCCTGATTTGCTAATACTCCATCATGCCCATTATGAATAAAGATTAGCCCATTCGATGCTATTGCTATCTGTTCTTTTTTAGGCAAACCGAATATTTTCGCTGTGTAGTCATAGCATGGAATCAAATGCATATTTGACTGTAGCTTCGATGAAAGGATACGCATCTCTTGAGACATTTCTTTCTGTTTCTCATCACTTGCTGGTCTTGGGTTTGCATAGATATTGGCAGATAAAATCAATTTATTCGCAACTTCAGCAATTGCAATCTTAAGTGATTGAACAGGATCAATGACCAATTTCATAATGATTTGACCCAAAACAAAAGTCCCAGCACCTGCCAGTATCGTTAAGAATATTTCCAATTGATGACTCCTACAGTAATTAATTGAATAATTATTACAGAACAATAAATCTTAAATTAAAAGACAAGTAGTAAGATTACTGATTCACCTTCCCATAACTCCAATACAACATAAACCCGGTAAATAGCATTCCGCCGAATAAATTCCCCGCAATCACCGGCAATCCGTTCCACAACCACCAATCCGCGATGGTGATATCCGCGCCGAGCCACATACCGGCGGGAATGACGAACATGTTGACGATGGCGTGTTCATAACCCAAACCGAAGAACGTCATGATCGGCAGCCACATCGCGGCGATTTTTCCGATGGTGCTGGTCGAGGTGAACGCCATCACAGCGCCCAAGGTGACCATCCAGTTGCACAGCATCGCGCTGGTGAACGCGGCGATAGTGCCGTCGAAGCCCAGTTTCGCGTATTCGAGCGTTTTGGTTTCGGCGATGGTGATGGTGCGTTGCAATGCCGGGATAGTGGCCGGGTCTATCGAGCCCATTTTGGTCGCCACGATGCAGTACAAATACGCATACGTGACGCTACCGATCAGATTCCCGGTCAGCACCCAGGTCCAATTGACGAGCAGGCGATTGAACGGAACTCTGTTATCTTTCACGGCAATCGGGATCAGCGCAAAATTACCGGTGGCAAGTTCCAATCCGAGCAGCACGATCATGACAAAACCCACTGGAAACACCAGCGCACCGACGATGCCCCAGCCGGTTTGGGTTGCCGCCAGAATCGCCAGCGTGGTGGCGTAACCCAGGAAAGCACCCGACAGGAAGCCGCGGATTAGCAACTGTTTGACCGGCAGACTGGCTTTCTTGGCACCCGCCTGCAACATGTTTTCGACGACTTCTTCCGGTTTTACATACGCCATATCCGTGCCCCCTCAGTACAAATTCGAGGCTGCGATTTTAGCGCATTATCCGGCGGAATTTTTTTCAGGCAGAAAGATTTGCAGCAGATCGTTGAGGAATCGTCTACCCAAGATAGTCGGCTTGATGCGCAGATGATCGTGCACCAGCAAACCGCGTTGCTCGGCTTCATCCAGCTGTTGCCGCACGGCGCTGAGCGGCAAGCCGGTGCGTTCCTGGAACAAGGATGTGTCGAATCCGCCGTTCAGCCGCAACGCATTCATCATGAATTCAAAACCACGGTCTTCAGCAGTTACTTCTTGGTGTGTGTGAACCAACGACTCGCCGGATTGCGCTTTGCCCAGATATTCCTTTGGTTGTTTGTAGCGCATTTGGCGCACGATTTTATCGGCAAAACTGATTTTGCTGTGCGCGCCCGCGCCAATCCCCAGATAGTCGCCGAACTGCCAGTAATTCATGTTATGGCGTGACTCCTTGCCTGCGCGCGCAAACGCCGAGGTTTCGTAATTGCGGTACTGCTGACTTGCCGTAACTTGTTCAATCATTTCCTGCATTGCCGCCGCTTGTTCGTCATCGGGAAGCACAGGCGGAAAACGGTGAAACAACGTGTTCGGTTCGAGCGTCAGATGATAAGCGGAAATATGCGTAACACCCGCAGCACATGCCGTTTCGATATCGTTTTGCGCTTCTGGCAAAGTCTGTCCGGGCAATGCATACATCAGGTCGAGATTGATATTATCGAAAATTTTTTGCGCAATTTCGACGGCGCGATGCGCTTCCTGATCGTCATGCACCCGTCCCAAGGCTTTCAGATGTTGGGGATTAAAACTTTGGATACCGATCGACAAACGGTTAATGCCTGCCGCGCGAAAATCGGCGAATTTCTGCGCTTCAAACGTGCCCGGATTGGCTTCCAGCGTGACTTCGGCGAAATGCTCCAGCGGCAACAATGTGCGTACCGCCGTCAAGATGGTATCGATCGACCGGGCGCTGAACAGACTCGGCGTACCGCCACCGAAAAATACGCTGCTCAGGCGCCGCCCCCACACATCGGCTAGGGCGAGTTCAAGATCGCGTATCAGTGCCGCCACATATTCATCCTCGGGCGTTTGGTTGTCCTGCCCGCGAATTTCGTGCGAATTGAAATCGCAATAAGGACATTTCTTCAAACACCACGGAATATGAATATACAAACTCAGCGGCGGCAACGCTTTAAGTTTCGGTACTGGTAAATCGTTCATGGATTTATCCGATCTTGCGCAACGTCAACAATGGCGGACTCGATAGCGCTGAACGCGTACCCAACAAACCGGCGATTAACACACCGGCCACGCCGATGGACACACCCACTGCCCAGATCCAGGGATTAAACGTGTAATTGAGATGCAGTACATGCTTACCGATCACATACCCTAACGCACTGGCGCCCGCCGACGCGAATAATCCGGATAGCCCGCCTAGGATCACAAACTCCGCAGCCCAGGCGCGCGACAATTGTTCACGCCGGGCGCCCAATGCCCGAAAAATAGCCGCTTCGTAAATGCGCTCATCCTGCGTTGCGGCTATCGCAGCATATAGCACGGCAAAACCAGCCAGCAGCGTAAACACAAAGACAAATTCAATCGCTTGCGAAACCTGCTGGATCATCTGCTGAACTTGATTGATGACCGTTGCCACATCGACCACCAGAATATTCGGAAACGCTTTAACCAATTCATGCACGCGATGAATTTCCGTGGGCGGCACATAGAAACTGGTGATGTAACTGGCCGGATAATTTTCCAGCAAACCGGGAGGCACAACGACAAAAAAGTTGACGCGGAAAGTATCCCAATCGATTTTCCGCATGCTGGTGATTTTGGCGGAAAAATGACTGCCCGCGATATCGTAAGTCAGTTCATCACCTAGTTTGACGCGAATGGTTTTGGCAATGCCTTCTTCGATCGATAATTCCGCTTTCTGTGTACCGTTCTCCCACCAAGCGCCCTGTACCACTTGGTTATCCGATCCCAGCTCATCAGCCCAGGTCAAGTTGAACTCACGCCGGATATGTCTTTCCGCATGCAAATCATCGGCATAATCCTCCGCGGATACTTCCTTTCCATTGATTTTAATCAATCGGCCGCGAACCATAGGATGCATCTGTGGCGGCTCCAGCGCGTGCTGCTGGAAAAATTCCTGCAGTGGTTGCAACTGATCTGCCTGGATATTCACCAGAAAATGATTCGGCGCATCCGGCGGCAGGCTAGTATGCCAATCGTCGATCAGATCATCCTGGATCAGGGTCAACACCAGCAAGGCCATCAATCCCAATCCCAGCGCCACCGCTTGCAGAACACTCGAAACCGCGCGACGGCGGATACTGGCCAGACCATAGCGCCACGCGCCGCCTGCCTGATGTCGCAGGCTCGACAGCAAGCGGATCAGCAACCAGCCGAGACCGCCGAAAATGGCGATGGCTGCGATGAATCCCATCACGATATATAGTCCCAGCTTGAGATCTTGCGCTTTCCAGATAAACAACAGGGATAAAGCCGCCAATCCCAGTAAATAACCCGCAATGCTGTGCGCGTTGGACAATCCGATATCCCGGCGCAGCACGCGCAATGCCGGAACGCTGCGTAAATTGAGCACCGGTGGCAAGGCAAACCCAAGCAGCAAAACCATCCCCACCAGCAGCCCCTGCACCGCAGGCAGCCAATTTGGCCACGGCAACTCGGTTTCCACGAGGCCGGTCAGCCAATGCGTCAGAATTTGCTGCGCGGCAAAACCGAGCAAACAGCCAATGCTACTGGCGATCACCCCCAAGGCAACAAAATAATAAACATACAAATAAAACAGCTGGCGCTGGCTCGCGCCCAGACTGCGCATCACGGCGCAGCCGTCCAGATGACGCTGGGTAAAGCGGCGCACGGCCAAGGCGATTGCGGCAGCGGCCAAAACCACGCTGGCCAGTGCGGCCAGGCTGAGAAATTTTTCCGAGCGCTCCAGCGCGGCTTTAATTTCCGGGCGCGCATCGCGTATGCCTTCCATTCGTTGCGCTTTGGTCAGTTGAGGTTTTGCCCAATCACGGAATTGCTGCACCGCATGCGGTTCACCCGCGATCAGCAATTGATAGGCAACACGGCTGCCTTCTTGTATCAGACCGGTCTTTTCCAGATCGGCCGCGTTGATCATGGCGCGCGGCCCCATGTTGATGAATCCCACCGAATGATCCGGCTCACGCACTACCAGCTCGGTGACCGTCAATTGCGTGACACCGACATCGACGACATCGCCAACCTTGAGATCCAACCGGGTCATGGCTTTTTCATCGACCCAGATGGCGCCCAGCTGCGGAATTCCATCAGCTTCGCGGATTTCCGCTTGCGTAGCAGAAGCTTGTGCTGATTGATTGGCCAAATGCACGCGTCCGCGTAGCGGATAGCCTTCGGTAACCGACTTAATCTCGGTCAGCAGATTGCTGTCCCCATTGGAAATCATGCTGGCAAGTTTGGTCAGCGATGAAACGGACAAACCGAGCCGCTGAGCTTCATCAGCGTATTGCTCGGGTAGCGGTTGGCTTGAAATAACCAGTAAATCCGCGCCCAGCAATTGATTGCTTTCACGCGCCAGCGCCGATTCCACCCGGTCGGCAAAAAAACCAACCGTAGCAATGCCGCTGACGGCAATAATCAGAGCCAGCAGCAAAACGTTGAGCTCACCTGCACGCCAATCGCGGTGCAGCATGCGCAAAGACAGCTTAAAATGATTCATGAGAATGAGGGCCTTGGTGAAGAAATAAAGAAGAAATACCCACGCTGCTCAGTTTTTGCATCTACCGTACCAACCGCCCGTCCGCCAATCGGATCTGGCGCGCACAACGCCGCGACAAAGCTTCATCATGCGTAACCAGTACCAGGGTCGTGCCATGTTCGCGATTGAGTTCAAACATCAAGTCGATAATTTGCACACCGGTAGCCGAATCGAGATTGCCGGTAGGCTCATCGGCCAATAACAATTTGGGATCGGTTGCAAACGCACGCGCAATGGCGACCCGCTGCTGCTCTCCGCCGGATAACTGTTTGGGATAATGATGCAGGCGCTGACCCAATCCGACGCGTTCCAGCAATCTTCGCGCGGTAGTTTCCGCGTTGCCGGTGGCGGCTAATTCGAGCGGCAGCATAACGTTTTCAATCGCGGTCAAGGCAGGCAACAGTTGGAATGATTGAAACACAAAACCAAGAACCCTGCCGCGCAATGCCGCCCGGCTATCCTCATCCAGCGAGAAAATATCCACCGTATCCAGATGAACTTTCCCGGAAGTCGGCAAATCCAATCCAGCCAGAAGCCCTAATAAAGTCGATTTACCGGAACCGGATGCGCCTATAATTGCAACCGCTTCACCAGGATTTACTTGCAATTCGATATCCTGCAATATAGTCAATTGCTGATCGCCGGTATTCACTTGTTTGGTGAGCGCCTGCGTCCAAAGAATGGGTTGATTAATACGATTATCTGACATGAAAAAAAATTTCCTGATTATTCTGATTCTTGTTTTTACTTTCGCCACTCCCGCTACTGCATCCAGCAAAACAGTATTGGTCTTTGGCGATAGCCTGTCCGCCAATTACGGTATAGCGAGAGAATCTGGCTGGGTTGCATTGCTCACGCAACGGTTACAATCCGAGTTTGCCGATTATCAAATCATCAACGCCAGTATCAGCGGTGAAACCACGCTGGGTGGCCGCAACCGGATTCAACAAACCCTTGAGAAACACCACCCTGAGATTATTATCCTTGAGCTTGGTGCAAACGACGGTTTACGTGGCGCGGCGATTAAATCCATCTATAGCAATCTGGCGGCGATCATTGAAAAATGTCAACAGCACAACGCTTTGGTCTTACTGGCTGGAATGCAACTGCCGCCCAATTATGGCATGACTTATACACAAAAGTTCCAGGCTATTTTTCCGCAACTCGCTGAAAATTATAAAATCAAATTAGTGCCATTTCTATTAGCCGGTTTTGGCGATAAACACGAATATTTTCAGGCCGATGGAATACACCCGAACGAAGTTGCACAGAAAAAGATTGTAGAAAATGTTTGGGAAGTTTTATACACCATGTTTAAAACCAAACAAGTTGCCGCCACCCCGAAAAACTAGCAGCGCATTATAGCACTTAGGCTCATTCCATTAAGATCCGCGAGTGTGTGACGCTTGCGCACGCTCAAGACCATCGATAAATTTCTGTAGATCCATCGACAACGGCGATTGCAGCTGCATGCGCACTCCTGAAACCGGGTGTGTAATACGTAACGTGTGAGCATGCAGAAACATACGAGCCAGTTTATTTGCTCCGCTCGCTTTGGCCAATTGCTTGTTCACTTCAAAATCGCCGTACTTATCGTCACCGGCGATGGGAAACCCAATATGCGACAAATGGACGCGAATTTGGTGTGTCCGCCCGGTTTTAATCTCGGCATCGAGCAAACTGAAATTTTTCCAGGATTTTTGCAACGTGAATATCGTATGCGCCTGCATCGGCTTGCTGTCTTTGTGAGTCCCGCTGGCAACCATTACACGCCGTTCACCGGCTGTTGTCACATATTTATCGAGCGCCAATTTGACATGTTGCTTGGCGTTACGCCACTCCCCTTTGACCATCACCCGGTAATGCTTTTCCATCAAGCCATCACGAATTTGCCGGTGCAGATCAACCAGCGCGCTTCGTTTCTTCGCCAGTAAAAGTACGCCGGATGTCTCCCTATCCAAGCGGTGCACCAGTTCGAGAAATTTCCAGGTTGGATGCTGTGTGCGCAGCTGTTCGATGACACCGAAACTGATACCGCTGCCACCGTGGACCGCCATGCCGCTGGGTTTATCAATCACCAATAATGCATCGTCTTCATACAAAATAGTGAAGTTAAAAAAATTGACCGGTGCAATCTGCTTGACCGCATTCTTTTCGGCGGTCTTGATCGGCGGAATCCGCACCATATCGCCCGATTGCAGGCGATAACAGGCATCTATCCGTTTTCCGTTAACACGCACCTGGCCGCTTCTCACCAATTGATAGATGTGGCTTTTCGGTACATTCCTAAAACGCTTGAATAAGAAATTATCAATCCGCTGATCGTTTTCTTCTTCTCCTATGCATTCTTTGACGATTGATACAGGGGATTGAGTATTCATTGTCACATTTTTGATTATTTCGGTTATTGATGCAAAGAAATGCAGATTTCTGACAAAAATCTAAAGATTTTACTCATTTCTTTTTAAAGTTGTTGCTGTAAAATCTACCGGCTATACTCACTACCAGCAGCGTTAATAATATTGACATAAAACAAAGTTCTGTTTGGAACTTTATGTAAAATCTGTTACCTTAAACGGGGACAATAAAACCTACTAAGTAACGAGGACAATAAAACCTGCTAAGTAGAGCATGGGCGAGCTTTAATGACTTCGACACAAAAAATTTCACCAATAAGAATAAGATATTGAAATATAACAATAAAATAATTAGATTGATAAATAAGCATACAATAAAATTATTAAATCAAAGCCTCGTCATTACAACTACGCATACCAAAAAAATCTAACCGAAGAAATTGCGGATAGTGTATTTATAAATAGAACACGTAAGGCTTGTAAATGAAACGAATGTTATTTAATGCGACCCAACCTGAAGAGTTGCGAGTTGCAATCGTCAATGGTCAGACACTGATCGACCTTGACATAGAATCTATCAGTAAGGAACAACGTAAAAGCAATATCTACAAAGCTGTCATCACACGAATTGAACCCAGTCTGGAAGCCGCATTTGTAGATTATGGCTGCGAACGTCACGGTTTTTTACCCTTCAAAGAAATAGCCTCCTCTTGTCTTGCCGAAAATGGTACCGCCAATGGCCGTATTCAGGATCTATTGCAAGAAGGCCAGGAATTAATCGTACAAGTCGATAAAGATGAGCGTGGCACAAAAGGCGCCGCGCTGACAACCTATATCTCGCTGGCTGGCCGGTATCTGGTTTTAATACCCAACAATCCCAATAGCGGGGGCGTATCACGCCGTATCACCGGTGAAGAACGCAACGATTTACGCGAAGTGATCGCGCAGCTCCAAGTTCCTGATGGAATGAGCATCATTGCCAGAACTGCCGGAATCGGCCGCAGCACGGAAGAGTTGCAATGGGATTTGAATTACCTGACACAGCTCTGGTATGCGATTGAGGAAGCAGCCAATCATCAGGATGGTGTTTTTCTGATCTATCAGGAAAGCAGCTTGGTGATTCGCGCGATCCGCGACTATTTCAGCCAGGAAATCGGTGAAATCTTAATCGACAGCCGCGACATCTATGAACAAGCCAGTCAATTCATGGCGCATGTCATGCCCGCCAATGTTGATCGCCTGAAGTTTTATCACGACGATGTGCCGCTTTTTTCACGCTTTCAGATCGAACATCAGATAGAAACGGCCTATTCCAGGCAGGTTACGCTTCCTTCCGGCGGCGCAATTGTGATTGATCACACAGAAGCGTTGGTATCGGTTGACGTCAACTCAGCACGCGCTATCCGTGGATTGGATATTGAACATACTGCTTTAAATACCAATCTTGAAGCCGCTGATGAAATCGCCCGGCAATTGCGCTTGCGCGACTTGGGCGGATTGATCGTCATCGACTTTATTGATATGGATGTGCAGCGCAATCAACGTGAAGTTGAAGCCAGGTTACACGAAGCATTGCGGCAAGATCGCGCGCGCATCCAAGTTGGAAAAATATCGCGTTTTGGCCTTCTGGAGTTATCACGGCAACGCCTGCGCCCTTCCCTGGGTGAAAGCAATTATATTCCGTGCACACGCTGCCAAGGTACCGGATTTATCCGCGGAACCGATTCTTCGGCACTGCATGTGCTAAGAATCATCCAGGAAGAAGCCATGAAAGAAAACACCAGTGCATTGCACGTCCAGCTTCCAGTGGATGTGGCCACTTACCTTCTGAATGAGAAGCGAGCGGAAATTTATGATATTGAAGTGCGACAGCGGATCAGTATCGTCCTCATACCTAATATCCATATTGAAACACCCACATACAATATCACTCGAATACGCCACGAAGACAGCAAAGCAAACGAATCCGTAGCAAGTTATAAGCTGGTCGAAAAAAATACCGAGGAAAACAACCTGGTCGTTTCCGAGCAAAGAAACAAGCCCACCCGCCCTCAAGCCGCAGTCCAAGGCATAACACCCGCTCAACCTGCACCGATCCGCGAAGATAGATCACGCGATACCTCGCTGCTGGATAAATTTTTCAGCTGGTTTAAGCCCGCACACAGCGAAGAAGCAAGGATTGATCTTGAAGAAAAGCCGGTTGATATGGATAAAACCCGGCAGCAGGAGCGCGGACGCTCGCGCGGACGGCGTGGACGCAACCGGAATGAACGCAAAGATACTTCCGCACAAAAACCAGCCAAGCAAAACGATGCCCCAGATTCAACCGGTGCAGCGCAGGATTTCAATAATCCGGAATCCGGACAATCACCGCAATATCCGGTAGCCGCAGAATCCCCAAGGAACAATCCGAGGAGAACCGCTCAGCCAGTGACCGCAGACTTTGTGGAAGCCGCCGAGATTAACGATCTTTCTGCTGCGGAAACCGAAAGCGCTGAAGGCAACGTTACGAAAACCGATGAACGCAGACGAAATCGCCGGCATCGTGGCAATAAAAACCGCGACAATAACGGACCAGGAATAAATGCTGCGGAAAACCACGAAACTGTGACGGACGAAGCGCCGGGGGATACTGTACAACATGATGAATATCCAGTCAGCCTGCAACCGGTGGTGGTAGTAGCGGAAGCTATGCCTGTTAGCGAAGATTCACCGCCTCCCGCTGTTAAAAAGCAATCCAGCAGGAGAGCACCGGCGGTCGATCAAACCGTGCAAAACAGTATTATTCCACCGGAATCCGCACCAGTTCCAACGCCAATAGCGGAAATCAGTGCACCTAAGGAACTTCCGGATTTAAGCAAGAGCGGCTTGATCATGATAGAAACACCGCCCGAAAAGGTCGAAATGGTGATTGAAGAAATCATCATCCCTAAAAGACCGCGTAGAAGGGTTAGAAAAGCCGCTACGACGCCAACTGAACCGCTGATGCAAGTTGAAACGCGCGAATAAACACCTCTAACATGCAGCAGGCACACTGAGTTTAATGTGCCTGCTCCCAATTATCTCCAACACCGACTTCAATCAGCAGCGGAACATCCAGCTGCAGCACATTGCCCATACACGCCGGTAAGGTGTCTTTGACTAATGCCACCTCATCGTCCGGCACTTCCAGAACCAATTCATCATGCACCTGCATGATCAATTTACTGCGCAATTGCGCTTGGTGCAGCCAGTTTCGCACCGCGATCATCGCCAGTTTGATGATATCGGCGGCAGTACCTTGCATCGGCGCATTAATGGCGGCCCGCTCCGCGCCTTGGCGGCGATTTCCATTGGCGTTATTGATTTCCGGTAACCATAACCGGCGCCCAAGCACGGTTTCAACATACCCCGATTGCCTGGCTTTTTCGCGGGTTTGCCGCATATACGTGTCCACCCCCGGATAGCGGGCAAAATACCGTTCCATATAAGCACGCGCGGCACTGCGTTCGATGCCGAGTTGAGACGCCAGGCCGAATTCCGACATGCCATAGATCAAACCGAAATTAATCACCTTGGCGTAACGGCGCTGCTCCTGATCGACTTGGTCCAGCGGAATCCCGAGAATTTCCGCAGCTGTTGCGCGATGGATATCTTCCCCGGCGGCAAATGCCTTGAGTAATCCTTCATCCTGGGAGATGTGCGCCATGATGCGTAACTCGATTTGCGAATAATCCGCAGACACAATTTTGTGACCTGGCGGCGCTATGAATGCCTCGCGGATTCTGCGGCCTTCGCTGGTACGCACCGGAATATTCTGCAAATTCGGATCCGAGCTGGCCAGACGACCAGTCACGGCGACCGCCTGGGCATAATTAGTATGTACCCGGCCGGTATTGCGATCCATCATCAAGGGCAGTTTGTCGGTGTAAGTCGACTTCAGTTTGGCCAGACCGCGATAATCGAGCAACAGTTTGGGTAATGGATAATCCAGCGCCAATTGTTGCAGCACATCTTCATCGGTGGAAGGCACGCCAGTGGGCGTTTTTTTGATAACCGGCAGTTTGAGTTGAGTAAACAAAATTTCCTGAATCTGCTTCGGCGAATTCAGATTGAAGGGTTGTCCCGCAAGCATATGCGCTTGTTGTTCCAGCGTCTGCAATTTTTCGCCCAGTTCGTGGCTCTGCTTTTGCAGCAGCTTATAATCCAGCAGCACACCGTTGCGTTCAATTTCAAACAGCACATCCAGAACCGGCATCTCTATTTCACGATAAATGTAATTCAGCCGTTCTTCCTTTTGAATGCCGGGATATAGCGTTTGGTGCAAGCGCAGTGTGATATCCGCGTCTTCCGCGGCATACTGTGTGGCGATATCAAGCGCTACTTCGTCAAATCCGATGCGATTCACGCCTTTGCCGGTCACATCGTCATAACTGATCGTTTTCACATCCAAATGTCGCAGCGCTAGACTATCCATATTATGCGGCCGGTGCGACTCGAGCACGTACGATTGCAGCAACGTGTCATGCGTAATACCGTTCAACTGAATACCATGATTGGCAAACACATGCTTATCGTATTTCAAGTTCTGCCCCAGCTTGGGTTTTGCTTCATCCTCCAGCCAAGGCTTTAATTTATGCAATACCGTTTCAAGTGCAAGCTGTTGCGGTACACCAGCGTAGTTATGCATCAGCGGAACATACGCCGCATGATGGCTTTCAATACAAAACGAAATCCCCACCAGTTTCGCCTGCATCGGATTGAGGCTGGTCGTTTCGCTATCGACCGACACCAAGGGCGCTGTATCCAGCCGGGCCAGCCATTCATCCAACTCGCTTTCGGTCAGAATCATTTGGTACATGACGGGGCAATCCAGTGCAGCTGGAGTGCTTCTATCACTCATCGCGTTGCCCGGCGTTTCATCGGCAACAGTCGATCCGGATTGGTTCTCAATCATCTGCTGGCGCAGTTCGCGCAAAGACGATTTCATGTCGAGCTGCTCATACAGCTGAATCAATCGCCCAGTATCCTGCGGCTGCGGCGCAAGATCGGTAATTTTGACCGGCAAATCGACATCGCATTTAATCGTGATTAACTGGCGCGAGGTATCGAACCAAGCCAGCGCATGGCGTAAATTGTCACCAACCGCGCCCTTAATTTCACCGGCATGCGCAATGAGATTTTCCAGCGATCCATACTGCGTGAGCCATTTGACCGCCGTTTTTGGGCCCACTTTTTGCACACCGGGAACATTATCGGAGGTATCACCAACCAGCATCAAATAATCCAGCATACGATCCGGCGGCACACCAAATTTAACCTGCACGTTCGCTTCATCGAGCACTTCATTGCTCATGGTGTTCACCAACGTCACCTGCGCATTCACCAGTTGCGCGATATCCTTATCGCCGGTCGAGATGATGCAACGCATACCAGCAGCGGCGGCTTGTTTGGCCAACGTGCCGATGACATCGTCGGCTTCCACATCATCAACAATCAGCATCGGCCATCCCATCGCACGAATGCAAGCATGCAGAGGTTCGATCTGCACCGCCAGATCGGGCGGCATCGGCGGCCGGTGCGCTTTATAGTCAGGATACAATTCGTCGCGGAAAGTTTTACCTTTTGCATCAAACACGCACGCGCTATAATCGGCGCGGTAATCCTTGTGTAAGCGCCGCAACATATTGAGCACGCCATGAATTGCGCCGGTCGGTTCATTGTTATGATTACGTAAATCTGGCAATGCATGAAAAGCGCGATACAAATACGATGAGCCGTCAACCAGCAACAATGTTTTCATTGATAAGATTTTCCTATGAGCCTATACGATAAACCGGCCACGCATTTGTCTGTGGATAAACCCTGGTCAGCAAAAGAATCATGGCGCTTGTTCGGCATTATGGCAGAGTTTGTCGAAGGAACAGAACGTCTTGATACCATCCAACCCGCCGTGAGCATTTTCGGTAGCGCGCGCACCGATCCTAACAGTCCGCACTATAAATTAGCCGAGCAGATTGCCAAGCAGCTTTCCGATGCCGGTTTCGCGGTCATTTCCGGCGGCGGTCCCGGCATTATGGAAGCCGCCAACAAAGGCGCTTACTATGGCAAATCACCCAGCATCGGATTGAATATTCAGCTGCCACATGAGCAGCATCGCAATGCTTATCAGGATATCAGCCAGACTTTCCGGCATTTTTTCGCGCGCAAATATATGTTTGTCAAATTCGCCACGGCTTATGTTGTGCTGCCCGGCGGTTTCGGCACCCTGGATGAATTGATGGAAGCGCTGACATTGGTACAAACCGGCAAAACCCGCAAGATGCCGATCATTCTGGTGTATTCCCAATTCTGGCGCGGCTTGCTGGATTGGTTTCAGAACACTTTGATCACCGAAGGTTTCATATCGGCTGAGGACATGAATCTGATTCAAGTCATTGATGAGCCGGATCAAATCGTCAACGCCATTTTTAAATACTATGAAAGCAGCGGATTTGAACCGACTGCCGCCGAGCGAGAAATTCAACTCAATCTTTAACTGTCAGCGATGATTTTAGGTAGAATACCCGTTAATCCCGACCCGCCGGTAACCAACATGATGTACCTGTATCCACTTATTCTTATCTTGGTGATCATTTCTGCACCGCCTGCCACGGCGCAATCTGATCAGCCGAAGCAAGCTAAAAAGCTTTCGCACCCAGATAACCTCATTCCATTGCCGGAGCCTCCCGAGTTACCTAAAGAATTGGCGGATCCTCCACCACTTCCGCCGGATATTCAGCCGGATCCCGAACTGGAAACGCAAGTCACCATCATCAAGCGTGGCGAAGATACCATTGAAGAACATCGCGTCAACGGCGAATTGATGATGATCAAAGTGATTCCCCGCATCGGTCCGCCGTATTATCTGAAAAAAAACATCAGTCGAGGCCATACGCACGCAGGTGATGCCGGTATTGATGTCAGCCCGCCGATGTGGCAATTCTTGAAATTTTAACCCCGATAAAGAGCGAAAGCATGTAATCCGATGAAACCTTTCTGTTTCCACTTTTCCGCTTTTTTATTCTGTTAACCCATGTCAGTTTTTACACCTGTTACCGATAGCCAGCTCACGGTCTGGTTACAAAATTATGCGTTGGGTCAATTGGTCCAACTGCAAGGTATCTCGTCGGGCATCGAAAATACCAATTATTTCGTCACGACTACGCGAGGCAAATTTGTATTGACGTTGTTCGAGAAACTGACGCGTGACGAGCTACCGTATTATCTGAATCTGATGGCACATTTATCCCGGCATGGCATTCCCTGCCCCGCGCCGGTTGCGATGTTGGATCAGCAGTTACTGGGCGAGCTCAACGGCAAACCGGCAACGATCGTAACCTGCCTGCCGGGGCAATCCGTTATGCATCCCGTTGCGGAACACTGCGCGGAAGTTGGCCGGATGCTGGCTCGAATGCATGTGGCAGGCAGCTCGTATCCGGAACGAATGAATAACCCGCGAGGACTCCCTTGGTGGCAAGCCAGAGCGCCTGAGATTGCACCTTTTCTTTCCACTGACGAGCAATCCCTGCTTGCGGCAGAATTGAATTTCCAACAATCGCAGCAAACCGGCGCACTACCGGGCGGCGTTATTCACGCCGACTTGTTCCGCGACAATATTCTGTTTACCGGACATATCATCGGCGGCGTCATCGATTTTTATTTCGCCTGCAACGATGCATTCTTGTATGATCTGGCCATCACGGTCAACGACTGGTGCATGACTGAGAACAAAGTCTTGGATGAATCATGCACGCTAGCGCTGATTAAAGCCTATCATGCTGTACGTCCGCTCAACGCGGCCGAACACGATGCCTGGCCAGCTATGCTGCGTGCCGGCGCTCTGCGTTTCTGGGTATCCCGTTTATACGACTATCATTTACCACGCCCGGGGGAATTGACACACGCCAAAGATCCGGCGCATTTCCGGGATATATTGAAAAATCATGCACGCGATTCAGTAAAACTACAACAGCTCTGGATATAACGCTCGATTAAAACCGTTTACTGAAATTAACTGGAGAAACATTAATGGAAATTCATCAAGTTCACGCAAAACAAGGATTGCAATGGATTCTAAGCGGTTTCTACATGTTTCGTAGAGCACCGCTGGCTTGGATTTTTGTGTGCTTCACCTTGATGTTGATCGCCATATCGATGTCATTGATCCCGTTACTGGGAAAATTTATTTTCACCCTGGTTTCACCGGTATTTCTGGCGGGGATCATGCTGGGATGCAAGGACATGGAACAAGGCAAGTCACTGGATATGACACACTTATTCGTTGCCTTCAAAACCAATGCCGTGCCGCTCATTACGATCGGCGGAATTTATTTGATCGGGCAGATTCTCATCATCGGTCTGGTCATGTTGATCGGCGGTTCCCAAATGACGGACATGATGCTCTATGGCAAGCGGGTCGACGAAAGTGAGCTGATGGGCGTGATGAGCAGTTTCCTGACATCCTCCTTGATTGCACTGACGCTTTCCATTCCATTGATGATGGCTTCCTGGTTCTCACCGTTGCTGGTTGTGTTTGATAACGTACCGCCCATTATAGCCATGCAAAAAAGCTTTTTTGCCTGCCTGAGAAACTTCATTCCATTTCAGTTGTATGGCGTCACGCTCATCGTGTTGACTATCATCAGTGTAATGCCATACGGTGCCGGTCTGATCATCCTGATTCCTACCATTTTCGCGTCCATTTACGTCAGCTACAAAGATATTTTCCTGAATGAACCCATCCGCTTCAAAAACAACCCATCCGAAGCGGATTTACAAAAGGCCAATTGGGGTGATGCCGATCAGCAACCGGAACAACATGAGCCTGAAGCCAAGCAGGAAACGACTACAACCGGAAATAAACCTCAGGATAAGGACCAAAACGACCGCTGAGCACGCGCATACAGCGCGCTAAAGCGCGGTCAATTTGGTATATTCGAGCAACAGCCATTTCGCACCGGCATGATCGAAATTAACCTGAACGCGTGCATCGCTGCCGCTGCCTTCGTAGTTGATGATTACGCCGTCGCCGAACTTGGCATGCGAGACATTTTGTCCGATGCGCCACTCTCCACCGGAAGATTTTGGCTGACCGTAAGCGGTTTTTGCAAAACCTGCTGCTTGATTACCGCTATTGGAAGCATAGGTGCTTTGATTCATTCGTGGCGTTGATTGCAGCCATTTCAAGCAGTTTTGCGGGATTTCATCGAGAAAACGCGATGCAATGTGATAACGGGTTTGACCATGTAACATGCGGCTTTGCGCAAAACTGATATACAATCGGCGGCGCGCGCGCGTCATGGCCACATACATCAGTCGCCGCTCTTCAGCAATGCCATTGATTTCACTCAGACTGTTTTCATGTGGAAACAATCCTTCTTCCAAACCGCTTAGAAAAACACTATGAAATTCCAGTCCCTTGGCGGCATGCACGGTCATCAATTGCAGTGCGTCCTGGCCGCTGCCCGCTTGATGCTCGCCAGCTTCCAGCGAGGCATGTGCAAGAAATTCTGCCAGACTGTCGTTTTCCGCTTCATGCACAAAACTGGTTGCGGCATTAATCAATTCGTTTAAGTTCTCCAGTCTCTCCGCACCCTCACGCTCTTTACCATAGTGCGCCAACAACGCGCTGTGCGTCAGCATGTATTCCACAATGTGCGGCAATGGCAAAGCATGGCAATACTGCCGCATGGTCAGGATCAGATGCACAAACCCGGCGATGCCTTTTAACGATTCCGGTGATTTTTGCAATAAACTATCCTCTCCGCCGCATTTCTGCACCGCAGCAGCCCACAAGCTGCCGCCAAGCGTCTTGGCATCGTCCTGTAATTGCTCCAAACCGCGAGCACCGATGCCACGTGCCGGAAAATTAATCACTCGCAATAATGCGCTGTCATCGCCGGGATTGGCAATCAGGCGCAAATAGGCCAGCGCATGTTTGATTTCCTGCCGGTCGAAGAATCGCATGCCGCCGTACACCCGGTACGGTATCGCGGCATTGAATAAACTGTGCTCAAGCACCCTGGACTGAGCATTGGAGCGATACAGTAATGCTATTTCCGACAACGCGACACCCTCCGCGTGCAATGCTTTGACTTCTCCTACGATAAACGCCGCTTCGTCGAAATCATTCGGGGCGTTATAAACCCGCAATAGCTCGCCCTTTCCTTCCGCCGTCCAGAGATTTTTCCCCAATCGCTCACTATTGTTTTCGATCAAAGCATTTGCTGCGTCCAAAATATGGCCGTGCGAACGGTAGTTCTGCTCCAGCTTGATCACCCGGGTAATGCCGAAATCATGTTCGAAGTCGCGCATGTTACCGCTATAAGCCCCTCGAAACGCGTAAATACTCTGATCATCATCGCCGACGGCAAAAACCGCAGCGGCATTCTTAGTTCCTGTACCCGCGAGTAATTTCAGCCATTTGTATTGCAACGGGTTGGTATCCTGGAATTCATCCACCAGAATATGCTGGAAACGCTCACGGTAATGCTGGCACAGGACTTCATTGCGGCTTAGCAATTCATAACTGCGCAACAGCAATTCGGCAAAATCCACCGCACCTTCCTTCTGGCATTGCTGCTCGTACGTTTGATAAAACTCCAGCATGCGGCGCGAGTAAGCATCTTCGACCGTCACATATGCCGCACGCAATCCGGCTTCCTTGGCATTATTGATGAACCATTGCACCTGGCGCGGCGGAAATTTTTTTTCGTCAGCCGATAGATCTTTCAGAATGCGCTTGATCAAAGCCAACTGGTCGGCGGAATCGAGAATCTGAAACGCTTGCGGCAAACCGGCATCCTGATAATGCGTCCGCAACATGCGATGACATAAACCATGGAACGTGCCGACCCACATACCGCGCGGATTCACCGGCAGCATTGCGGTAATGCGCGTCAACATTTCTTTGGCCGCCTTATTGGTGAACGTCACGGCCAGGATGCCATGCGGATTCGCTTGCCCCGATTGGATCAAATAAGCAATGCGCGTTGTCAGTACACGGGTTTTGCCGCTACCGGCGCCAGCCAGCACCAATACTGATTGATGCGGTAACGTGATCGCTTCGAGTTGCTGCGGATTGAGGTTGGATAATAAAGAAGTCATGTAGCCGATATAGCCAGCAACAGACTGACTAGACTTGGAACTAAGGGTATCGAGTGCATTTTCAACGCACTGATTAATCCGGAATACGATAAATCAGAGCTTGCACTTGATATCGTGATTCACGAATTAACCGGCCGTTGGTTAGAAACTACTATGCCCTGCTTTTGGCAACGATATCCAAAATCAGCGGCGTCAGTATCAGTTCAATCGCCATACCCATTTTGCCGCCGGGAACAACGATGGTATTAGGACGGGACATGAACGAATCATGGATCATTCTCAGCAGGAATGGAAAATCCGTCGTTTCAGGATGTCTAAAACGAATCACGACCATACTCTCGTCCAGTGTTGGAATTTCCCGGGCGATGAACGGATTGGAAGTATCGACCGTCGGCACGCGCTGGAAATTGATATGCGTACGCGAGAATTGCGGCGTAATGTAATGCACGTAGTCATGCATGCGGCGCAATATGGTATGTGTGACAGCTTCAGCCGAATAACCGCGCGCACTGGTGTCGCGATAGATTTTTTGAATCCACTCCAGGTTGACGATAGGCACTACACCGACTAATAAATCCACATATTTGGCAGCATCGGCGGTATCGCTCTTGGCGCCGCCATGCAGTCCTTCATAAAACAGCAGATCGGATCCTGCTGGAATCTGCGACCAAGGTGTGAATGTTCCCGGTTTTTGATTCCAAGGCGCAGCTTCTTCCTCGTTATGCAAGTACAGACGCTTCTGTCCCGTGCCTTTCTCGCCGTATTCTTTGAACAGTGCTTCCAATTTTTCAAATTCGTTGGCTTCAGGACCGAAGTGGCTGATCGGGCGGTTGCCGTTTTTTTCTGATTCGGCTACGGCTTGCTTCATCGCTTCACGATCGTAGCGATGAAAACTGTCACCCTCGATCACCGCCGCAGTGAGCTTCTCACGGCGGAAAATATGTTCAAAACTGGTTTTAACCGTTGAGGTGCCTGCACCTGATGATCCGGTAACGGCGATAACCGGGTGTTTTTGCGACATTCTTATTTTCTCCTAAAATATATATCACTATTAAAATTTTGCATCCTATATGATACCTTTTTTCTGCTAATCTTTGACAGGGATAATTGCTTTGCATTGAACTTTGTCTGAAAGAATTATACGAATTCACGTAGCGAGAAATACCACTGCTTGACCGCACGCAGCCCCCTAAACCCGCATGCACGATAATGGAGTGAAAGCACCATGAAAGCAATCAAACAACTGATCATACCGCCGATAGCTTCCTGCATTCTGGTAGCTTGTGTCAGTTTACCGTCCGGCCCCAGCGTGATGACCTTGCCGGGCTCCGGTAAAAGCTTCGAGCAGTTCCGCTATGATGACTACGATTGCCGCCGCTATGCCTATGAGCAAGTCGGCGGTATAACACCACGGCAATCGGCGCAAGCGAGTGGTGTGGAAAGTGCAGCGATCGGTGCCGGACTCGGTGCGGCGGCAGGCGCCGCCATCGCAGGTGGTGGAGGCGCTGCGATCGGCGCGGGTACTGGTTTGTTAGCCGGCGGGCTGGTCGGTTCGGGTACGGCCAGCACTTCCGCGTACGTCAATCAGCAGCGCTACGACATGAGCTATATTCAATGTATGTATGCCAAAGGCCATCGCGTCCCAGTATCCGGCAGAATTAGCGGTGGCCCGCCTGCACACAGCGGTAGCGGCACGGCGCCTGCGCCATCCAATTTTACTCCGCCGCCTCCGCCCCCCGGTAATCCCCCGCCACCGCCACCGCGATAATTTTTCGCTCTGCCTCCTGCACTAATCTCGATAACAGGTATAACATTGCGAGTCATCAATACCCGGAGTTTCAGTGTGGGGAGAAAAGCTTGCGGCGAGGTCAGCATGAATCCGTGTTCAAACGGATAGATCATTGCTTATCAAACAACCAATAACTCCGTATCATATTACGTTAGAATATGCATCGAAAACGATCGCTGAACATCGGCAACCAGCGATTCAGGATAGAAACTCGCCATTCGTTTTTTGCCAATTGCATTTGAACTTTAAGATAAGAATATAGGAGTAAAACTGTGCATCCGCTTGTACCTATTATCATGGCACTTGGTGCCATTCTGTTTTTAATTGGAATAATCGTTCAAGCCTGGTTTGGTGTGAAACGGACCAGCGTCATAAAACTGCGTGGGAAGGAATATAAAATCTGGCAGTTTGTAGCAATTACTGTGGGATCGGGTGTAGCACTGTTCATGCTCTCGGTCTTGCTACCCAAATACATGCCATATGAGCCTGAAAAAGGACCTCAGCTGGCGCAACCCGCATTATCCGGCAATCTGAAATATGAATTGGATTCCATCCTAGCCAGTTTGAATATCAAAAACGATATTTTGCTGAATGCTATCGATCGGTTCCAAGTAGAGTATCAAGCGGCATCGCAGAAAGGTGACAAAAACACCATGGATTTGCTCGCTCTGGAAATCGCCTACAGAATCAGAACGGAACTGCAGAACCTGGGACATGCGGAAAGCCGGATCGAACGTGATGTTGAAGGAATTCTGGGCATTCTGAAACAACCTGCCAAACCAGGGGATGGCAAGTAAAAAAATTACCCGGCATTTCGGTAGAATGAAAAATTCAATTAATACTCGACAGGATTGACAATGAAAAAAACGATTCAAGCATTATTAATCGTCTGCACGATGCTTTTAGCAGCCCCTCAATGGGTATTTGCCGATCAGTATCCGGACAAAGTTGTAGAAAAACTGGGAAATGGTATTGCCAATGCGGTGACCGGGGTTGTTGAAATACCGAAAACAATCACGATTGTCGGCAACCGGGATGGCGTTATTCACGGCATGACGGTCGGTTTTCTGACCGGTATCGCCAATGCGGTAGGCCGCTCACTGAGCGGCGCATTCGATATTGCAACCTTCCTGGTACCGACGACGCCTTTTGTCAAACCAGCCACCATCTGGGATGATTTCAACCGCGAAACCACTTTTGTCGAAGCGCACATGCGCTAATCGCTTCACTATTTCTGCCACTGGCCATTCTCAGCAGAAAATGCAGTGGCAGAAAATAATCGTTAAAAAATAAGTTCTTTTAGAAATTATATGGACTTACCAAAATTTGCCGGTGGTGAGTCCGCTTCCAGGCATTCGCTGAATACATAACTGTCTTCCTTTTCGGCGAATCCTTCGCTTTCAACCAGTACGAAACTGACACAGTCCTTCTTTTTGAAAGAATAGCGATATTTATCCGGGTGTCCTTTTTCCGGTGAAGCAATCTCATGGAATAAACCATCCTTGATCCACCAGCGGCCGGATTCGCTAAAACTCTGCGCCATATCATCCTTTTCCGTGAAACTGAATTCAATGGTATAAGTGCCATCGGCATTTCTCGTTTGCGTCCAGCGTTTTAACGTGCCGCCCTCCTCCAGGTATTCGCCTGTCCATACCCCGATCAGCTTGACATCAAGCGCAGGACGCTGATTACCGGTTGTGAACGCGGTACAGCCAAGCAAGGCGATCGCCAGAAATGGCAAAACTAACAACCTCATTGATTCCCCTCTCATCACCGTTAATCCGAAGCATGCGCTGTTCCATTGCAGAGCCACACCTCATCGTTGTAAACAAAATTATCGCATTTTTTCATAACAACATTTTCTTCCTTACCCTATGACAACCACAACATCCACACAGACTATTCCGGCGCCAAGTAATTTCCAACCGATCCGGTAATAGTCCTGCAATAGGCACGTCACATCCCGTTCTTATAATCCATCGCGTACTGTAAAGCTATACCCGGTGTGAGCCGGGGACCGGAAAATCCAGGATCTGCAACGCAGATAGCCAGATTGCCTGTACTTATCATTGGATTAAAGAATTTTTTAGCATATTTCGGGAGAATACAATGTACAAACAAAGAATACTCGCTACTGTCGTTTCCGGGGCACTCATGATGATATCCGGAGCACCGCAAGCCATTGCCGCCAGCACCGGTTTTGACAGCTTTACTGCCTTATTCGGCAGCGTTCCCGAGGGTTCATTACCAGAATCCAGCCCATTTTTACTCGCAGACCCAAGCTGGACCCAGCTTTCCATCGCCAATCGCAACAACCAGCTCGCGCAAGGTCAAGCCAATAGCGGTAACTGGGACATGATCACGGCCAACGAATCCGGCGCGGATGCGGGCCGTTATCTGTTCATGCCGTTTGAAACCGGATCCGCTGGCGTGCAACGTATCGATTTATGGAATGCCGATTATAATACTCGTGCTGTAACCTTGGTTGCGCCCGGTACTCAAGGATTCGTTTCTGGCGACGCTTCGCGCTGGACACCCTGGGGTTCTTATCTGACTGCGGAAGAATCATGGGGCGCGGGCAGCACCAAAGGCCGCTTGTTTGAACTGACCAACCCAGTCACCGCAACCGGCACAGGCGATTCCCATTTCGTGCAACGTTCCGTCATTCCGCACGTATCACATGAAGGTCTGGCATTTGACAAAGACAATAATTTTTACTTTATCGATGAAGTCAACGGTGGCGGCATCTACAAATTTGTTTCAGCCAGCCCGAATGCAACCAACGGCGATGACTATTTTGCCGCTGGACAAACCTTCGTGATGCTGGTTAACGGCGGTAATAATGCCAATGCAACGGGCGCCATCACCTGGGCGCCGATCACCGATGCCAGCGGCGGCGCACTGCCCGGAGTCTCCGTACTCAGCGCCGATGGCACCATCGATGGTCGTTTGTCCGCCAACAATGCGCTTTCAACCGATTATCAACGCCCGGAAGATCTGGAAATCAAAACACTGTCGAACGGCGATCAGATCCTCTACGTCGCCACTACCACGACGGATGAAGTGTATTCCTTCAATCTCGCCAGCAATAACGCCAGTCTGTTTGTCAATACTTCCACGCTTGACCAAGCCACCGGTTTGGGTGTCGGCAGCGTATTCAAGAATCCGGATAATTTGGCTATCGATGCCAAAGGCAACATATACATCGTTGAAGACCAACCGGGCGGCTCCGCCGATATCTGGTTTGCTCAAGATGCGAATAACGACGGTATTGCCGAATCGGTTGGCCGTTGGGCTTCCCTGTCAACTTTGGGTGCAGAACCGACCGGGCTTTATTTTGACAAATTTAACCCGAACATCGCTTATGTGAATGTGCAACATCCATTCAGCGGCGATGACCGTACCGTGATGATTGCGGTGCCGGAACCTGAATCCTACGCGATGCTGATGATCGGACTTGGTTTGGTGAGTGCTACCGTGTATCGCAGAAAACGTCCCTCACAAAGCAATTCGTAATTGATCATTCTCCGGAGTTCGATGTCAGCGGTATAACCTTGACATGAGACTTTGCAGTGGGCGGATCACCCCGGATAAACCTGGGGTGATCTTTTTTATCGGATAGCCTTGCTAAAGTAACGTAAAACCAATTTCCGTATTCACATTATCCTTCACGGCACTCAATGCCGAATTGATGGCTGCTTCGGCAGACAGAACACCTAATCCTTCTATGGTCATCAGTACCATGCGCGTCGCATTCTTTTGCATTTCCAGATGTAACTCGGCCTGCTCCTTATTGATTTTCCCAGTGGCTTTCAGCGTTGCGATCATCACCAATGTCTGTGCGAGTTTTTTCGCTTCGGCTTCACCATAATCTTTGACATCGGGCCATTTTTCCGTGAGGCTGCCACTCAACGCAGCGAGTATGTCTTTTCCCAATTTAACCGCATCCAGGCTCATCATATTCTCCTCAGATAGATATCAATCGTTGCGCAACAATCACTCGCCACGCCGTTTCGCAAGCTCGAGCTTTAGAATTGCCGTAAAGCTGGTATTGAAATGCGTACGCACGAGCGTGATTTGATCCTTGGATAAGCATGCGATCTTATGTAGCTTTTCAAGATTATCCAACTGACTGGCCAGCAATTGCGACTCTTGAGTGGTGATGTCATTTTTTGGAATCGCCGCAGCACGGACGGTAATCACGTTAATATCCACCTTGGCTTCATCGTAAAATTGCTTATGATTTTCATATGTGCACTCGGGCAAACCTTCTACCGATTCAAGCGTCACCAGATGTGCTTCCGTTTTGCGCTGTAAATCAGTCACCGCCCTATCGGTCGTCTCGTCATAACCGCTGATCCGTTTTACCGCACAACTGGATAACGCCAGCATCACCGCGAGACAAACAGAAACTAAAAATACGCCGAATCCCGGTATTCTTCGATCAATGTTCATCATTTGTCATCTCCTGATGGATATAACCCGGTTAATAGATGGATAAATTTAACTTCTCGGCTAATCTAACTCCGCTACCATAGTGCCTAAGTATGCGTTGCTTGACAAGACAAACCACGGTTGCCCTCAAATTTGTACCGGACCGGCGCCCGGTTTGCAATTTTCATGACTTATTCAGCGGTGACCACGGATAATTTTCTAAATGCTCCTGTAACTCTTCCGCACGGTAGCGATTGACCCGCAAAGCAGCCAAAACGATCACCATGACGATCGGCAGGGTAAAAATCAAAATACCGGTCAGCGCGATCAGATATTCGCCGATCCACAGTGTGACTATCCAGTTAAAGACCAGTACCGACAGATACAAAACCGGCCCCAATAAAGAGCGGAACGGCATGGCAAAAATCCCGCGCGGTGTTTTCCCGTCCCGCTTGCGGTCAATTTGCTGCAAAGCGGCTACCAATAGAAAACTGGTCAGCAGCCAGCCGAGGTAATTTGAAATCGGCACGCCAAAATGCAACCCTGCTTCGTAGTAACCGTAAATCTGCCCGAGAAACCAGCGATTTCCCTGCAATGCCACCGGGTCGATGATGATATCCAGGAACGTTTGCAAAAAAGCACCCAATATCAGCGCTGCCCATGAATGCCGGATAGCACGCGTCTCCAGCGTGATCAGATCGGTACCCTTGGTCGCTAGCGGTGACAAAATAAACAATGCGGTCGTGTAGCTGCAATAAGTCAGAAAAACGTAAGAGAGTGAATCGAAGAAGGGCACTCCCCAAACCCACAACTCCTGATGGCTGGTGTCGTCAATGTAATAGTACCAGCCATAAGGAAATCCGGTGGTAATCGAGAGTTTCTCGGAGGTAAAAGCGATCAAGTATCCGGCCAGTGTGAAAATCAACGTCTTGCGCCAGCCCAAATGCGGCACACAGGCCAGCAAAAATGCCGCAAAAAAAGTAAATACATAAGGGCGCATGACAATGGTGTCAATTGCGGCATCAAACATGAATAACTCCTAGGCCGATGAACTGTTCAGTCCGTTCGATTTGAGCGGATAATCGCCAGTTCCGGCAATTATCCGCAGCATTGGATTGCGATTCCCAGCGTCTTCACAACCTGCCGGGTTTTATTGTCTGGCTGATTTTGCTATGAAGGATAGCAATAAGCTTAATCTGACAGATGAACAACTAAATAACGAAACGAAGTAAGGCAACGCATGTTCTGCGTTGCTGGATACCTATTCGCGAGATCTTCTACTTTTGCCGTACAGTCCGTACCTTTGCTCCGGGCATACCGGTGTTCAATCTGCGGCTTTCGCCATGTCGATGGCGCGCATCACCATGTCACGCGCTTCGGCGGCATCACCCCAGCGGCCGACGCGCACCCATTTTTCCGGCTCGAGATCCTTGTAATGCGTAAAGAAATGCTCAATCTGTTGAAACACAATATCGGGCAGATCGTCGCGTTCGCGCACATGGGCGTAATACGGGAAAGTTTTATTATCCGGCACACAGATCAGTTTTTCATCACCGCCATGCTCATCCTCGAGATGCAGTAACGCAATTGGCCGGGCGCGCACGACGCAACCGGCGAGAAATGGCGAACGGGCAATCACCAGTGCATCGAGCGGATCGCCATCATCGCACAAGGTGTGTGGAACAAAACCGTAATTGGCCGGATACCGCATGGGCGTATGCAGGATCCGATCCACAAATAATGCACCGGATTTTTTATCAAACTCATATTTGACAGGTTCACCACCGGTTGGTACTTCGACGATGACGTTGACATCGTTAGGCACATTTCCGCCTACGGGAATAGCGTTGATATCCATGGAATTTGCCTTTTTGCTAGGTTTGAAGTGAGTGACAGAAGTTGTCGTTCATTGGGTTTGAGTGTACTGAGGAGTGGAAAGGCTGTCAAACCAGCGTTGAAAAACCGCACATTGCAGCCCATGCGTACAGCAACTTAGGAATTACGCAATGTTCAATCATTGCCGGTTGCTGGATCGGATGGGCTAAGTTTCCGGGAAATTTGGCGTCGACCGGCATGAGTCCAATTCCGGCTAAAAAATGCTCCTTTTCGATGAAAAATTAAAAAGGAAATGGTGCGGCCCGGTTTGCTGATTCATTCGGGATAGCAGCTTTTACACATGTTCGTACTACGCTGTTTTCTTAAACAACTCCAATAAAAACTGATATAGCCACGATCCGCCGTAAGCGATCGCAGCGATCATGAGTATCGCCGCGGCACCATAGATAATTTTGTCCATCACACGCTCACTCCTTTCAGTTCTTCAAGTAATACCTGCGTTGAAACCGGATTTATTGACGCAGATTAACCCCGGCAGTTTACTCGTTTACAGGTTGTTTTTAGGTACTAGTTCTCGACAAAACAATTTTTTTCGGTCATTTTATTCAGGATGGTGTTGTACAAACCGGCATTCTCCAGCGCAGGTGCAGACACCAGTAGCTCGGACATTTGCAGGCAATTGACATGGGGCGAATTGATCACCGCTAGTATCAGGAAATGCGTTGGTGAATCACTAGCAGCCACGCGATCGAAAAGATCTTGCGGAAGCACCGCATTGGCGGCGAGCGCCGACAAGACATAGGTTTTATATAATCCCTGGCGAACGGGATCGGTAGCATTAATATCATTTAGCGTGGCCGCTATCAATTTCTCCATCATGGCTCGCGAGATTTTTTGATTACCGGCCAGCCCTGTGACCCGCTCGTAAGTCAGCGCCCCTGCCGCAATTCCTTCCAAAGCCTCCAGCGTCGTATTGGCATTGGCGCCAACTTGTTGCACCACAGCATTATCGCTGGACACGGCCAGCCTTTCGAGAATAGCCGTTGGCGTTGCTGGATGCTGGGCTAGCGCGATTTCCACCTCCCGGCGTCCCCAAGGAATCCAGTGTTGACTCACCGCCTCCAGCGCTTGCGGTGCAGATACCGGATTTTTGGCAACCGCTAACGCACGCTGCTGCGCGAAGAAAACTAACCCCGCGAACAGGAGTACGGCCAGGAATACGGCGGCAAATTGCACATTCCTGCTATTCCATGACGCTTTACCGGAACGTAAATCAAGCACGGCAAAAGCGCTATAAACCAACGCCCACCCCACGCCCGCAGCTGGAAAACCATAGAAAGGGATCATGATCAAGCCAATAGCAGCCGTTGAACTGGCCGACGTGAAAACGGCTTGCACAATGAATATCGTGGTACCCGCGAAACCCGCGTAAGCGCCCGCTTTCAGAAAAGCTGTTCGATTTTGCATCCCGCCCTTCTTCTTGAATTACCTTGTCTCGAGTGCTCAAATTGCACAATACAATGCGCTTTGGTTATTGGCATCTGACTGGTAATGGCAAAATCCGGAGAAAAGCGCCGAATCGGTTGTTTGCATTTTATGGTGCTCATACGAGATGCAGTAACAGCACACCATGATGAAACGACACGAGCAAGTGCAAGTCACTTGCACTTGCTCGTTTCCATTAATCAAACTCTGGAGTTTAACGGGCAGTCACAGCGGATTGCAGCAGATTAGCCGTTGCCTGTCCGCTTGTTTTGCTCACATAGTTGGTAATTACCGGAATGAATTTTCCCACCATATCAGGGGAAAGATTCAATTGCTGAAATGATGCAGCAAGTGCAGCCGCACTGCCGAGTGTGCTATTACCGCCCGCTAACGCGGATAGATTGGACATGGCGGGTGCGGCGCCCAGCATTGTACTCATTCCGGGAACAGACCGGGACAATGACGAAAATGCCTGCGGATTCATATTGCTTTGCGCCATTTGAAATATCGCTCCGGCGCCACCCAAGGCCTGCTGCGGCGAGACACCAAGACGGTGAGCCAGAATATCCACCAGACCAATCTGCGCAGCTCCTTCAGCGTTACCGGCAACTGCAGCACCGGCATTAAGCACTTGTTTGCCGCTCTGCGCCGCGCTTTCTATCGTTGATAGACTTTGATTGACCGCACCCACAGGATTCGTACCGCCGGTATTGGTCGCGCAGCCCGTAACTGCCGACAAAATGATCACGGCGCCTAATTGAACGTAATTGCTTTTTTTCATCATAACTCCTTCTCGTGTATAGATATGTGATCGATGACTATTGTCATAATAGATTTGTGCTGAGAATAAAAAATATTTTAGCCTCTCTGAACCAGCAGAGTTAATAATATCCGATAAGCTACCATAGTTCCTTCGCAAGTGCATCAGGCTGTTTCCCGGCACCCTTTAAATTCTCATTAACCGGTGCGCCGCCGCTTAATAAAACTCTAAACCATCGTAACCACGCCGGCTATCGCTATAAAAATGCTTGCAATGGATAACTTTGCGGAACAATTTCTAACGCTGCTTACAGCATTGCCAGGTGCTTAGCATCCTAAGACCCGACATAACCTGGGGTTTCTTTAATATATGTGTAAGACAACGCTGATATAAATTTTTTCTTCTTTTTGTTAATTTATTCTCCTCCCTCTTGATTCCTTCCACACAGCGTTCCGAAATTTTAGACATAGTTATCAATAGAGGATGTTTGTTCAAACCAATACATTACATTCGAAAATTTATTGGTTTTTAGAAAAAATCACCGCAAAAGAGGTATTGAATTTCAAGTAATAGTCTATTCGAAATAATTAGTTGCAGGAGACTGGGAACGTATGAGCGGATACATCAAGATACTGATCGTTGAAGACGAAAAAATTGTTGCGCTTGACCTGAAAAGACGTCTGACAAAATTAGGCTATCAAGTTACCGGAATGGCTGCCAGCGGCCAGAAAGCACTGGCGCTGGTGGACCAGGAGATCCCCAATATTGTGTTGATGGACATTCATATTCAAGGGGATATGGATGGCGTTGAAGTGGCGGATCAGCTGCAAAAAGCCCATAGCATCCCAATCATATACTTGACCGCTTACTCCGAAGAAAAAACCGTGAATCGGGCGAAAGCGACCAAGCCCTACGGTTATTTATTAAAGCCATTCTCCGACAGAGAGCTGCACATCATCATCCAAGTCAGTATAGAGCGTTACGAAAACGATATTCTGTTAAAAAAGAATGAGCAGCACTTTCGTCTCGCACTGGAAGCGGCGCGCTTGGGCACCTGGGAAGTAACGAAAGAATCTCGTGAGATATTCATGGGTAAAAGCCCTGAAGGAACCATAGAACCGATATCCGACTGGGAAAGTTTCTTTCTTTCAATAGACGAAACAGACAAGCCAAAAGTATCTGACTTTATCGATAAATTGCGCAATAAAAAGGGCTTGGCTGCTGAAATAGAATTCCGCGTTAGCCCTGATACCGGAAAAAGCTGCTGGTACAAGTTATATGGCAAATCGTTTAAAAATAGTGATGCAGGAAAGCATCAGATCGTCGGTATCTTACAGGAAACAACCGAGAACCGTCTTGCAAAAGACCGCCTGGCGCAAGCCGCTACTGTTTTTGAATGCGCATCGGAAGGCATCATCATTCTCAACAAAAATAGAAAATTTAATTGCGCCAATAGCGCCTTTTATAAGATCACCGGATTTCAGCCCCACAATCTCCGGAATAAGGAGTTACCGTTTCTTACCAGCCGTTCCTTGAGTAAGAATATTTACAATAGCATATGGCAAAGTATTGATAAGCATGGCCATTGGCGAGGAGAAATCACGGCATTCAAGAAAAATAATGAGACAATATTTGTCTGGCTGACGATTGGACTCATTCCCGCCGAAGCAAATGAAGAACAGCAATTCGTCGTCATGATATCCGATATTACGGCGATCCGCGAAACGCAGGAACAGTTATCGCATATTGCGTACTACGATAATCTGACCAACTTGCCCAATCGCATGCTGATCATGGATCGGCTTCAATTGGCGCTGGCAAAAGCCATACGGAGTTCCTCGTTTCTTGGCGTGCTGTTCATTGACCTCGACAACTTTAAGAGAATCAATGACACCCTGGGGCATACACACGGAGATTCGATGCTCTGCTTTGTGGCGCAGAGAATGCTCTCCGTGCTACGGCAAAGCGATACTTTGGGCCGATTGGGAGGTGATGAGTTTATCGTCATTGTGACGAATGCTGAATCCCGCGATGCCTTGGTAATCGTCGCGGAAAAAATACTGGAATGTCTTTCCCATCCCATTGTCATCAGTAACATGGAAGTCGTCCCATCGTGCAGTATCGGTATCAGCGCATACCCGGATCATTCCTCACATCATGATGAATTAGTGCAAATGGCGGATACCGCCATGTACGAAGCAAAAAACAAAGGGCGCAACAGTTACGCTTTTTATCATCCATCCCTGACACAAAAAGCCGCTCATTATTTGACGCGGGAACGGGAACTGCATCACGCTTTAATTAAAAATGAATTTCTGCTGCATTATCAACCGCAATTTTCTTTATCGCAGAAAAAAATAACCGGCGTGGAAGCGTTAATCCGCTGGCAGCATCCGGAAAAGGGTTTGTTATCTCCCGCTGAAATTATTCCGGTTGCCGAAACGAGCAGGCTGATCGTGGAAATCGGTAACTGGATCCTGACGGAAGCATGCAAGCAACTCAAACAATGGCGAGATAGAGGTTTTTGCGATATCCGCATTGCGGTCAATATCTCGATACGTCAACTCGCCGATAAAGATTTGCAGCAATTTATTGCAGAACTATTGCAACAGTACGCATTGCCAGCCCAGTCACTTGAGCTGGAGATAACGGAATCCTGTCTGCAAAATGAATTGATTTATATCCGATGTTTAGAACAATTGGAGAGTCTGGGTATACCGATTTCCATCGATGATTTTGGCACCGGTTATTCCTGCTTGAGTTCATTGAAAAACCTTCCGATACGGCGGCTGAAAATCGATCAGAGCTTCGTCAAGGGCATACCTTATGATACGAATGATTGCGCCATTGCAGCAGCTATTCTGGCATTGGCTCAGAAACTGAATCTGCAGGTAACTGCGGAAGGTATCGAGACTTACGAGCAAGCCGATTTTCTCGGTAATCTTGGATGCGATGAGTTGCAAGGTTACTTGCTGAGTAAACCGGTAGATTCCGAACAGATACCTTATTTGATCCAGAAACTGCCGGATCGCCTGAGCTCCCTGAAGTTCTAGACTACCCCCACTTCTTCACACCAGGATTAAATAGCGATATGCCGCCACCCCGATTCAGAAGCTTGAGCAATACCGAGGAAATGATGCATCTTGCTGTGGAAGCTTCTCCCAATGGCATGGTCATGACCGGTTGTGATGGAAAAATTGTCATGGTGAATTCCGCCACGGAAAAGCTATTCGGCTATTCCAGGCAGGAATTAATCGGTCATTCCATCGAAATGCTTATCCCCGAACGATTCCGCCGACATCATCCCGGCTATCGGGAAGCTTATATCAGCGAATCAAAATCGCGTTCCATGGGGCATGGCAGGGATCTTTACGGCCTGCACAAAAGCGGCAAGGAATTCCCAGTTGAAGTTGGTCTGAATCCCGTGGAAACCGAACATGACGGCATTTTTGTGCTGGCCGCCATCGTCGATATTACCGATCGCAAGCATGCCGAGGAAATGATATACCTCGCAGTCGAGGCTTCTCCGAACGGTATGGTGATGACCAATCATGAAGGAAAAATTATGATGGTAAATTCCACTACTGAAGAACTATTCGGTTACCACCGGGGAGAATTACTGGGTCAACCGATTGAAATTTTGATACCGGAATCACATCGCGCCCATCATCCGTCATTAAGAAGTAATTATCTGCAATATCCCAGCACGCGCGCAATGGGGCATGGCAGAGATCTGCATGGGGCGCACAAAAACGGCAAAGAATTTCCAGTCGAAGTAGGCTTGAATCCGATCCAAACGCCCAGAGGTGTTATGGTGCTTGCGTCCGTTATCGACATTACTGAGCGGAAATCTCAAGAGGAACAACTCAAAGCAGCATTGAAGGAGAAAGATTTATTGCTATCGGAAATTCATCACAGGGTTAAAAACAACCTTCAAATCATCGATAGCCTACTCGGAATGCAATCCGATATGCTGGATAATAATACGGCTGCTATATCCGTTTTAAAAGAAAGTCAGAACCGGGTGAAATCCATGGCGCTGATTCACCAGATCTTATATCAATCATTGGATTTTTCCCGCGTTGATTTTTCCGGTTTCATCCAATCCCTGGTTGATAACTTATCCGTTTCCTATGCGCTGGATACGTCGAGAATCGTTATAAATATCGATACCGATCAGGAAGTGCTTCTTCCCATCGATGTCAGTATTCCATTGGGATTGATTCTAAACGAGCTTTGCACGAACGCCATGAAGTATGCATTTACTGAAAACCGGGGCGGCCATATCGATATCAGCCTTAAACGCCAGAATCAAGGACAACTGCTGGTATGTCTTAGCGATGACGGTGTAGGGATACCGGACGATTTCGATATTGAAAATACCCAATCCCTGGGTTTACAACTTGTTCAGTTACTCAGTGAGCAAATTTCCGCGGAACTCACTATTCATCGTAAAAATCCGACCCGTTTTTCGCTGATTGTTCCACTCTGAAAGGATTGCATGGCATTGCTTAAAACCACTCAAGCGCGCTTTGAAACCCGCAGTATCCAATGAGTACTCTATTATTTTTTTGGCATATGCTGATGCAGCTGCCCGGGTTCAGCATGACGCGCATGATCGCTTAGCTGCGCATCAAACCAGCGGTGGATTGCATTGACAAGCTGCCGTGATTCAGTGGAATAGCCTATTTGTGCGCCGATAGGGAGCACTTTGTATTCAATCTTGATTTCTCCCGGTTTGGCTGCTTTCAACTCAGCCAATCCGGGCATGTCTCCACCATGAATTTTTTCCGGGTTTGAGAAGTTACCTTGCTTAAATTCATTGGCAATTTTAGACAGATGTGCTCTGATCAAACTGACTTGCTCCTGATCCGATATGTTTCTGACGGTAACCTTCTGAACGCCACCACTTTCAGTCTTGGTGAAAACATGCACGGTCTTTTCCAAATCAAACGGCATGACATGAGCGCCGCGTTCCGCTACTTCGTTCAATCGCTTTTCATCCGCGGGCGCAGCAGCATGAATCGATGCCGGCAAAAGAAAAACCAGCAAGAAAGTGACAGTAAATAACTGATTCATTTTATTTCTCCGCTACGGTGAGCTTACAGAACCGATCAGATTGGTGGAAACCGCACACAGAGCAAATCTTGTACCTCGTTTGACTGTTTCATGCACGGGTAAGAATGCTTAAATCGTGCGGTTATTTATCCGGATGCCGCTCATGCATCCGGCTTCATCGCTTGAGTGCCGCCAGTTGCTCCTTCAAAGCCTTAATTTCCTCTTCCGCACGGATTTTCGGGGTGATGTCTAATTGCACACCAAGGAAATAAAGTAAGTTTCCATGCGAATCAAAAAGCGGGGAAACCAGTAAGTGGTTATAAAATAACTCACCGTTCTTACGAAAGTTTCTCAAAACCACTTCCACCGGTTTTCTATTTTTTATCCCTTCCTTGAGCTGCTTAACACCGGCCTGATCGTGTTCATCGCCCTGCAAAAAACGGCAATTCCTGCCTACCGTTTCCGCTAACGTATAACCGGTTATTGTCTCGAACGCTTTATTCACATAAACCAAAGGCATGTCCTCTTGATCGGGATCAGCCAGTGTTACACCGTTCACGCATGAATCAAGAATCTTGGACAATACTTGTGGAATTAATCCAGGGTCTTTTTCAACGATAAAATCCATGATCTTCTCTCCAAGTTAATCAACTGTTAGCATAATTAAATACGTACGAACGGGTCCGCCGTCTTACATCAACCTACTCCGCCTCGATCAGTTTCTTGATATTCTTGACAGTCCTTTCAGTTCCATCTTGAACGGCGATACGCACCAGCTTCTCAAACGGCCTGACATGCAGATCCAGGCTCAGTAACTCAAAAATAAAAGTTATCCGGCTATCGGAAGCATTCACTGGTTCAATGACATAATCACACCGGTAAGGATTGGAAACGCCTTCAAAACAGATACGTGCACCCGTATCAAAAAATTTAACTTTGAAGGTCGATTCCGAGCGATTGCCTTGATCGATGCGGACTTGACGGCAGACGGTTCCTATTTTTATAGGACCATCGGTCAGTTTCTCCAATTCCTTAACTTCCGGAGACCATCGGGGATAATTAATGAGCAGATCATTACCGATAAAATTGAAAAGTTTATCGGTGGGACTTCGAATTATTGCACTGGCCTTGCCAATTACAGGGCTGTCTTTGAACAAACCAAGCATAAAATGCCTCCCGCACGGTGTTTGCTAAACCAAATAGGTATCGATTCCTGCCAATAATAAGTCATATTGCGCTTCAACAATTTCTTTAATCGTTAAAGCTGGAATACCGGTAATCAAGTTACCTTCCGCAACCAGCCAGCCTACCGCATCCGACGGCCCCAGACTCACCACATAACCCAATTCATGGTGGAGATAAGGCTCGAGCAATCCGGGAAATCCCGCATGCCGCAACACGTTTCGCGCCACTAATTTACCTTTCCTGACAGCGGATTGCGCGGTCAATGTATTCGATCCAAGCGACTGGTAATACGAACAATCACCCGCTACAAAAATATTGGGTAGCGGTTTCTGATCAACTATAACCTGTCCGAAAGCATTTGCGGTAAAAATATTGCGCGGCTTTTTTCCCAAAAACAGTAGGGTCAGACTGGAAGGCAATTCAAACTGCTGTTCAGTCACCTTGTCCGTCAGTAAAATTTTTCCGGTTTGCTGTTCACGGTAATATGTATTCGGATAAAAAGCGATATTCATATCCCGCATGCGGGATTCCGCATAAGTACCAAACCCGGCAGGAAATTGCTCCAGCACATGCTCGCCCGAGTGGATCAAGCGCAATTCCACCTTACGTCTGATCCGATCGAGAAACTGCTTTATTTCGAATAAAAACTGTATCCCCGTGGCTCCTCCGCCTACAACGGAAATCGACAATTCCGGTGAGTCATTCCGGTCGAGCAGCCGGGTTAATAAATCTGATCCGCTTATCGTGGCAAAATCATTCAGACTCAGCAAATTGCCGCTATCGACATGATCATTTTTCTGACTCTCGCAACCGCTCGCGACAATCAAATAATCAAAATCAACTATCTCACCATTCACAACCAGCTGCCGCTCATCCTGATAGCTCTCCAACGCGCTTTGATCAAAGCTCACCGCTGCCGGAATGTGCCGGCACCCGTAACGACTTTCTATGTCGGCAAAAGGAACCAGCAAATCGGTTAGCGGATAGCGAAATGTTTCATGTAAGTGTGTAATCTTTAGATGCTGCGTTTTAGGATCGATCAACGTAATGTCGGTATCCGGAGCAAATTGTAATAGATTGGTTAACGCGGCAAGTCCGGCATATCCGCCACCGGCAATGACCACCTTCAACCTTTTTTGCTTGGAAATATTAAATGGCAGCAAAGCCACGATCACTCCTTACCTTTATCTATGATTAACGCAAAACCTTGCGCCGGTAATGTTAACTTGAACCCGGCTGCACTACAGCCTAGCATAATTACCAGCTGCATGGCTTTATCTTTATACCACACCGTTTGGAATCCGGTTCACGCGCCAATTTTGCATGACCCAGTCCCAAAAAGAAGCAATATCGCCTTCCAGAATCTCTAGTGGCGGCTGCTGACCCAGGAAATGCAACGCATCAACCAGCTCTTTTAATGCCTCAGCCGTATTCACCGGGGCAGCGTTTGTTTGCTTGCTGAGCTTCTCTCCTGCCGCGTTTGTTACCACGGGCAAATGCATGTATTGCGGTACCGGATAACGCAACAGTTGCTGCAGAAATATTTGTCGTGGCGTGGAATCGATTAGATCGGCGCCGCGAACTACATGCGTGATATTCTGCGCAGCATCGTCCACCACAACCGCAAGCTGATAGGCATAAATTCCATCAGCCCGGCGTAACACAAAATCACCCACTTCACTGTGCAGTTTCTGCGTATACAATCCCTTCAAACCATCGGTAAACTGAATGATATCATCATGGGTTTGAATACGAAGCGCATGTGCACTTTGCAGTGAGACGGGATTGTTCAGGCAAGTTCCGGGATAAATGAAGCCATATAAACCGGTGATACTGGAATCCGCGATTTCCTTCCGGGAGCACGTGCAGGGATACAATAAACCTTGTTTATCCAAAACATCCAAAGCCTCCCGGTATGCCTCGGAACGGCGGCTTTGGTAGATGATTTCCTCGTCCCACTCCATACCCAATTTCTCGAGCGTATCCAAAATTTGTTTGGCCGCTCCAGGTACTCTACGTGGCAAATCGACATCCTCAATTCTAACCAGCCATTTGCCGCCATGAAATTTCGCATCGGCATAGCTGCCTACAGCCGCCACCAGCGAACCAAAGTGCAGCGGTCCGGTTGGCGATGGTGCGAATCGTCCGCGATAATGCGTATCAATCGATCGAGTGCTTTCCATTTGGAAATTAGCACATTGAGATTAAAAGAATAATCATCACCGCACCCTTTCCTTTTAGCCGCTCTATGAATGAATAAAATATCAACATCCGGTATTGCCCTGCCATATCCATTATAATTGCCCAAACTTGCCAATCATATTAGTAGTTTTCTGTCAGCAGAATCAAGAATTTCAAACTAATCATGCATATTCATATACTCGGAATTTGCGGTACCTTTATGGGCGGTATTGCAGCCATTGCACGCGAATCCGGTCACACTGTGACGGGCTGCGATCAGGATGTCTATCCACCGATGAGCACGCAACTTGAGTCTCAAGGGATCGAATTAATAGCGGGTTATTCGCCCGAACAGATCCGGTTACAACCGGATATTTTCGTCATCGGTAACGTCGTTACACGCGGCAATCCACTGATGGAGGAAATACTCAACCGGAATTTACCCTATATTTCCGGTCCGCAGTGGCTATCGGAAAATATTCTACGGCATCGCTGGGTACTCGCCGTGTCCGGTACCCACGGAAAAACCACGACCAGCTCCATGTTAGCTTGGATCTTGGATTATGCCGGATTGAATCCGGGATTCCTGATCGGTGGAATTCCCGAGAATTTTGGTATTTCGGCACGGATCGGAAACACCTCGCCTTTCTTTGTCATAGAGGCAGACGAATACGACACGGCATTTTTCGATAAACGTTCTAAATTCGTTCATTACCACCCGAAAACAGCGATACTGAATAATCTTGAGTTCGATCATGCGGATATTTTTACAGATCTTGCAGCGATTGAACGGCAATTCCATCACTTTGTACGAGTTATTCCGAATAACGGTTTAATCGTCGCAAATGGCAAAGATCCAAATCTGAAGCATGTCCTGAAACAAGGCTGCTGGACACCGGTAGAAGAATTCGGCACTGATAGTGGCTGGCATACCAAAGCGCGGGCTGACAATACGATCGATGTCTATTGCAACGAAACATTTCACGGAAGCTTACAATGGGATTTATTAGGCGAACATAACCGCATGAATGCGCTGGCTGCGCTGATCGCTGCGCGGCATGCCGGAATACCCGTCAACATTGGCATCGAAGCATTAGCACAATTTAAGAATGTCAAACGCCGTATGGAGAAACGCGGCACGGTCAACGGTGTCTCCGTCTATGATGATTTTGCTCACCACCCAACCGCCATTCAAACGACTATCGAAGGCTTACGGACTCATACCGGTAAAGCAAGGATTATTGCAGTCCTGGAACCGCGTTCAAACACCATGAAAATGGGAGTATGGAAAGATTCTCTTGCGAAGAGTTTGAGCGAAGCTGATCAGGTGCTTTGCTTCACCCGCGATGCACACTGGGCTAAAGATGCCATGCTGCCATTACATAACAAGGCGCGTTGTTTTGATGATTTGAATCAGCTCGTCCAAGCTATCGCAGTAATCGCTGAGCCTGACGATCATATCTTAATCATGAGCAATGGAGGTTTTGGCGGCATCCATGAAAAAATATTATCCGCATTAGAACGAACGTAATAAAAACCCGTTGGTACTAAAAAGAACACTATAAACAACGTATCTAGTCGCCTTCAAATTCGCATAACGCAAACACCGGACATCCCAGATTTTCCAACCGGGCTTTACCGCCCACGTCCGGCAGATCGATCACAAAACAGCACTCCACCACTTCACCGCCCATATCACGGATCAGGCCAACAGCAGCTTCAGCGGTTCCACCGGTGGCAATCAAATCATCCACAAGTAGCACTCGTTCTCCCGGTTGGATCGCATCGACGTGAATTTCAATCCGGTCACTGCCATATTCCAGCTGATAGTCTCTTCCTATCGTTTCCGCCGGTAATTTATTGCGCTTACGAATCGGCACGAAACCTTTACCCAGCTGATAGGCCACGGGCGCACCGATAATAAAACCGCGCGACTCAATGCCGATCACTTTATCAATTTCCACATTGCTGTAACGCTTTGCAATTTCCTGAATAGTTGTTCGCAGTCCGATCGGATCTTTTAGCAATGTCGTGATATCACGGAACATAATGCCGTGATGGGGGTAGTGAGGAACCGTACGAATATGGGATTTAATCGTCATAAAGTTGTAACAAGCAATAATGAAAACTCAAGGAATTAAAACGACAAAGGCCTCAACCCATAACAGGTTGAGGCCTTTTAACACTACCCCAATAGAACACTACATCAAATCTTAGTGGTCCATTCCAGCTTTTGCATCAAAGCTAGCTGGTTTTTTAAGTTGAGTCATAATGTCATCATTCCAAGCACCATCAACTGTCATGTGAGCAGCAGCACCCAGCAATACAGCTTCAATCAGGTTATGACTGAGGTATACATGCAAGCCAGGTTGATGGAATTCATAAGCAGCAGCAACTGCGGCACCTGCTGGAACAAACCAGGTTTCTTGGTTGGTCAGAGGCGCATCACCAAATGAACCGCCTACCCAATACAGATCACCGTGTCCACCGATCAAGTGCGGATAGGAAGGACGGTTAGCTTGTGAATGGATAAACAGAACTTTTTCACCCACTTTGGCTTTCAGTGCGTTGTCACCGGTCAATGCACCAACTGCACCGTTGAATACTACGTGTGTTGGGATAAGTCCTTTAGCAACTTCCAACATATCTGCCATGCCTTCTGCTGGTGAGCCATAGGTTTTGAAATTACCTTTGTCATCTTTTGGCAGATAGAAATCTTGTTCACCGATGTAGTATGCACGGTCATATTTGTATGGCTTGCCTTTGTTGTCTTTCAAACCATCTTTAGGCAATACCATGAGGGCACCGCTCATACCGGAAATAACGTGGAATGGAATCATGGTTCCACCAGGTGCGCAATGATAAACGAATACACCTGCTTTAATTGCTTTCCAACGCAGTACAACTTCTTCACCTGGTTGAACCAGTGTTAAACCAGCACCACCCAGCGCGCCGGTTGCAGCGTGGAAGTCTACGTTATGGGCCAATGTGCTTGATTTTGGATTTTTTAATGTCAATTCAACATAGTCGCCTTCATGCACAACGATAAGCGGACCAGGAACACTACCATTGAAAGTCAGCGCCCAAACTTTTGCACCTGGCGCAACTTCAATCAGCTTCTCTTGGGTTTCCATTGTAATTTGAACAACTTTTGGCCCTTTTGAAGTTTGCTCATGTGCAGGCACATTTGGTGGAGCCACCAATGTTTGTTTAACATGCGGTAATTTAGAAACGTCTGTAGCAGCCACAGCTGCTTGAGTTGCGCCTAAACAGAGCAATCCTAGACCAACAATCGCTTGAACAGCTTTAATCATATCTCCCTCCATAAATGATGAATTTTACGCTTTTTTTATGCGCCATTCTAATTGCTACTTGTCATGTAATCATCAAGATTACCAACATCTGCCTTTTAAGCTATGAAGAGCCCAAAGGACGGAACGGAGAATATACACTTTTTGAAGAAAACTGTCTATTCTTAGTAGCTTGTAACGATTATAGCCATACTGAATGAATGGGATTGGAATGACTCGAATCGATATTAATATAAATCCTATTGTTATCCGCTCATCGAGTCAAAATCCCTTCAATCAGCAATTTTCAGCCTTGAATTAACTTAATTTCAGCCGCCGCGAGATTTTCTTGCGTTCCACGAAGCACGATAACATCGCCAAGTTCCAGACGTGTTTCCCCGGTGGGCAATAATCCGCGAATGTTGCGTCTTCTCACCGCAGTAACTTCGACATCCAAGCTTGCCAGATCAATGTCGCCCAGTGTTTTATGAATCGCAGCCGCGCCTTGAATAATGGTAATCGTCAGCAAACGCGGCAACAGTTTCTCACTGTTGTCCTCTGCTCCATCGGTCACGCCATAATAAAAACCGCGCAACAGACTATAACGCTGCTCACGAATTTTTCGGATGCGGCGTAAAATCCGCCCGGTCGATATGTCGACAAACATCAGCGCATGGGACGCCAACATTAAGCTCCCCTCCATGATTTCCGCGACCACTTCCGTAGCCCCGGCTTCTTTCAATATATCAATATCGGAGTCATCGCGCGTCCGGACAACAACGGATAATTCCGGGCGCAACTCCTGAACGTGTTTCAGAATTTTTAACGTAGAAACCGTGTCAGCATAACTGACAACTAATACTTTGGCGCGCATCAGTCCCGCGGCAATCAGCACCTCGCGTCGCGCCGCATCGCCGTACACCACCGCCTCCCCCGCGCCGGCTGCCTCGCGGATACGTTGCGGATCAAGATCCAAGGCGATAAACGATATGGATTCCTGTTCCAATATCCGCGCCATGCTCTGACCGCTGCGCCCGTAACCGCAGATAATCACATGATTTTGCGACACCATCGTCTGCGCCGCGATAGACGTGATCTGCATAGCGCGGCACATCCAATCCGAGCCGTATAAGCGGTGAATCATCGATTCACTATATTCAATAATGAATGGCGCGATAAACATCGATAGCACCATGGCCGCAAGCACCGGCTGCAGAATTGAGTTTTCGATCAAACCGGATTCACCCGCCTGCGCTAGTAAAATAAAGCCAAACTCTCCTGCTTGCGCCAGATTCATTCCCGTCCTGATCGCGACGTTGGCATCCGCGCCAAACAGACGCGACAACCCTCCAATCACGACTATTTTCAGCACAATCAGTGCCGCCAAAATAGCAAATATCCATAGAAAGTTCTCAATGACGACCTGCATATCCAGCAGCATACCAATCGTCACAAAAAACAAACCCAGCAAAATATCCCGGAAAGGCTTGATATCGTCTTCCACTTGGTAGCGGTATTCCGTTTCGGAGATCAACATGCCCGCCAGAAATGCTCCCAAAGCCATAGACAAACCGGCCAGTTCGGTTAACCACGCGATACCCAGCGTAATCAGCAGCACATTCAGCACAAACAATTCCGACGATTTCTGCCGGGCGACCAAATGAAACCAGGGGCGCATTAACTTCTGCCCGAAAAATAACAGAAAGGTCAGCACAGCGGCCACTTTCAGCAAAGCGACCGTCAGCATCAAGCTGAAGTCGTTCGTTTCACTATCGATCTCAGCCGCCAAAGCGGGCATCACAATCAATAATGGAATAACCGCCAGATCCTGAAAAAGCAGAACGCCGATCACCTGCCTGCCATGCGTGGAATTGAGTTCCGCCCGCTCGGCCAATATTTTGCTCACAATAGCGGTGGAAGACATCGCCAGAGCGCCGCCCAATACCAATCCGGTGCGCCAATCCAGCGCCAGCATCCAAGCTATCGCCATCACTAAAAGAATGCAGATCGCCACTTGCGCCGTGCCAAAACCAAAAACAATGCGCTTCATCGTAATCAGCTTGGGCAAACTGAATTCCAGGCCCACGCTGAACATCAGAAATACCACGCCAAACTCAGCCAAATGGCGAGTCTCGTCAGAATCCGCGATCCAACCCAGCGCATACGGACCGATGCTCACGCCCGCCAATAAATAACCCAGCATCGGCGGCAGCCGCAATAAACGGAAAACGACCACCGCCAATACCGACACGGCTAACAAAATGAGAACAGGCTGTAATGGATTGAACATACCGGCAAAAAATTGGTTTTGGGCAAAGTACCCTAAGATACTTAAGGATAGCGCGCTTCACAATCGGCGCAAGACATAATGCTATAATCGCTCCGATTTAATACTTCATACGGAAATGCCAGTACCTCATCTCTCTACTGCTCTGCGCGGCCCTATTCTTGATCTTGAAAGCCGTATTATCAATGCTATGCCTACCATTGAGCATTGGCTCAGGAACAAGTGGCGCGAACATGCCGTCCCTTTTTATTGCTCGGTCGACCTGCGCAATAGCGGTTTCAAATTGGCGCCCGTTGATACCAACTTGTTTCCCGGCGGTTTTAACAACCTGAACCCGGAATTCATCCCGCTATGCGTGCAGGCGATGATGAGCGCGATTGAAAAAGTATGCCCGGATGCGCATAGCGTGCTGCTGATTCCGGAAAACCACACGCGCAATACCTTCTACTTGCAGAATATCGCAACCTTGCAGAACATCATCCAGCGCGCCGGTTTGAATGTGCGCCTGGGCACCTTGCTGCCCGAAGTGACCGAAGCCACCCAGATTGATTTGCCAGATGGACAGTTCATCACGCTGGAACCCATTATCCGTAAAAATAACAAACTCGGCGTCCATAATTTCGATCCCTGTGCGGTGCTTCTGAATAACGATTTATCTAACGGTGTTCCGGATATTTTGCAGAACTTGCAGCAAACGGTCATTCCACCCTTGCATGCCGGCTGGGCGACACGGCGCAAATCGGAGCACTTCGCCGCATATGATCGCGTAGCACAGGAATTCGCCGATTTGATCGGCATCGATCCCTGGTTGATCAACCCGCGTTTTACTTCGTGCGGCGAAATCAATTTCCTGGAAAAACAAGGTGTGGAATGCGTCGCAGCCGCGATTGACCGGATTCTCTCGGTAATCAGGAAAAAATATCAGCAATATGGCGTGAAAGAAGATCCTTTCGTCATCGTCAAGGCCGATTCCGGCACGTATGGCATGGGCATCATGACGGTCAAGAGCGGCGAGGAAATCCATAGCCTCAACCGCAAGCAACGTAACAAGATGGCCGTAGTAAAAGAAGGCTTGCAAGTTTCCCACGTGCTGGTGCAGGAAGGCGTCTACACCTTTGAAACAATCAACCAAGCGGTGGCCGAACCGGTCGTGTACATGATCGACCGCTACGTCGTCGGTGGTTTTTACCGTGTCCATACCGGACGCGGCATCGACGAAAACCTGAATGCGCCGGGCATGCATTTCGTGCCCTTGGCGTTTGAAACCACTTGTCTGGAAGCCAGCGCCACGCAGCCGAATGTCATTCCAAACCGCTTTTATGCCTATGGTGTCGTTGCACGGCTCGCGCTGCTAGCCGCCGCATTGGAATTGGAGCAAACCGATCCACATGCGCAAACGCCACGGCCCGCCTAGATTCCATCATGAAACTTGCCTTTGTCATCGACCAACTGGATTCAATTAAAACCGCTAAAGATTCCAGTTTTGCGATGATGCGCGAGGCAATCGCCCGGAATCATCAGATTTACGTGCTCTATCAGCACGATATCGCATTGACCGGCAACACCGTCACCGGTTTTTGCCGTTCCCTGACCTTCACGGACACGCCCGGCCGAGATGGCCATTGGTACAACACGAGCGACAGCGTGCCTACGCCGCTCAATCAATTCGATGCCGTGCTGATGCGCAAGGATCCGCCTTTCGATCTGGAATATGTTTACAGCACGTATCTGCTGGAATTGGCACAAACGCAAGGCGCGTTCGTCATCAATAGTCCGCGCGCCATCCGCGATCACAACGAGAAGCTGGCCATCGCACAATTTCCGCAATGGATCGCCCCCACGCTGGTAACCAGTCAAGCGCATTTAATCCGGGAATTTCTCGCACAGCACCAGGACATCATCCTGAAACCGCTCGACGGCATGGGCGGCGCCAGCGTGTTCCGTGTACACAGCGCGGATCACAATATCAGCGTGATTCTTGAAACGCTGACTCACTACGGCACGCGAACCATCATGGCACAACGGTTCATTCCCGAGATTGCGCAAGGCGACAAGCGCATTCTCCTTATCGGCGGCAAGCCTGTACCCTATGTGCTGGCGCGCATCCCCAAACCGGGAGAATCGCGCGGTAATCTGGCCGCCGGCGGTACCGGAAAAGCGCAGCCGTTATCCGCACGTGACCAGGAAATCGCAGAATCGCTCGGGCCTGAATTGGCCAAGCGTGGTTTAATGCTGGTGGGATTGGATGTGATCGGCGATTACCTAACCGAAGTCAATGTAACCAGCCCGACGGGGATGCAGGAAATTACCCAGCAAACGGGATTTAACGTAGCGGGAATGATGCTGGACGCGATTGAAGCGAGCATCCAAAACAAAAAGCATTAATCAAACAGCAAATTACCGCCGGAAACCATGTTCCAGCACAAAATACTGCGGATTGTATTGGGCCAACGGCTGATACAGTTTCTGTAACTCTTCCTCGGGTCCGTGGATTTCCAAACGGACGATCTCAGCCATCTCGAGCGCTCGTTGCAGCAGATCACCCACATTGTTCAAATGCGCCAGCAACCCTTCGGCATCTTCATATCCTTCACGGCAATACGCTTCGCTGCCATTGAAGCTGAAACCGTAATAAAGGCATTTCGGCTCAACACTGGATCTGGCAACAAACTGCTCACAGAGCTGTTTGAACTGGTCGATTTGACCCTCGGCAATCTTGAAATAGGGCGCTATCGAACAGCACCGATCGTGTGTTGACATGGATTCAGGCGATTTGAAGCAGAGAAGGTTTTATGATGATTGGAATCACGAAAAAACCGGATTCATCATTAACAAGCCCGGAACAGACACAACTTGCATTGTGATCCATCCCGGGCTGATCGTAAGCTGGAAGCTTGTTATTACAAACTTAGTGTACTGTCGCAGCTTGCTTTTCTTCGCAAATCAGATTGCTGCAATAGGTTTCGTGGATACCGTCCAGGAAGCCCCACAGCGCATCGCACGCTTCCTTGGTTGCGGCCAGCACTTCGGCTTGTTTTTCCGGCGTGTCGGCGAAGCGCTCAATGATTGCCCATTCGGCTTGTGAGTGATAGATGTCGGCTTTTTGGTGTACCGAGAAGAATTCATAATCTTCAGGGTTTTTCATGCCATAGAATTTAGCCAGACCGTCGATTTTCACTGCGGCGATGTCAGGCACTTGCGACTCGAATGCGTGCAGCGCTGCCAATCCGGCATAGAACGGGCGGTTCAGGCAAATATCTCGGAAGGTGTCGACCAGATTCTCGGTCGACGGTAATGCCGCTGTATTGGCCAGGATTTTATCGTTCGCACCCAATGCAAAAGCAAAATTTTTCCATAATGCGGGGTGATTTTTTTCACCGTGTTCTTCGTCGATCAGGTTGCGCAGCACTTCTTGACGCACGCTGATGTCGCCGCTGTTGCTTTCGGAATGGATATGCGGTGTGTTGAAGTGCACCGCGCTTAAATAGGTTGGCTCGGCCAGAACGTTATAAAAATATTGTTCGGCATAATGGCGCAACTGTTCCTTGGTCAGTTTGCCTTCTGTCCAAGCGATATAAAATGGATGTTTCAGCAGATGTTTCTCGCTGATAATGGCACTGATTTTTTGTTTCAGAATGGTATTGGTGGTCATGATCACTCCTTTTAAACCGTGATGGATAAAGATGCCGCATATCATCGCTAAATAACACCGGCAAGTCAAATTTAGCTGGCTTGAGCCGGGTTCAGATGGCTGGCCAAATACCGGCTGGCGGCAATCATATTGCGTAATGCCGGTTTCACTTCTTCCCAGTTGCGCGTTTTTAACCCGCAATCCGGATTCACCCACAGGCGCTGGGCGGGTATGCGTTGCGCTGCTTTTTCCATCAAGCCGATGATCGAATCGACGGAAGGTATATTGGGCGAATGAATATCATACACGCCCGGGCCGATTTCGTTCGGATACTGAAATCGGTCGAAAGCATCGAGCAACTCCATATCCGAGCGCGATGTTTCAATCGTAATCACATCGGCGTCCATGCGCGCGATGGCTTCCATGATGTCATTGAATTCCGAATAGCACATATGCGTATGAATTTGCGTTTCGTCTTTTACGCCGTTGGCGGTAATGCGGAAAGCACGAATCGCCCAGTCGAGATAGCTATTCCATTGCGATTTTCTCAGTGGCAGCCCTTCCCGCAGCGCCGCTTCATCGATCTGAATCATACGGATACCGGCTTGCTCCAGCGCCAATACTTCGTCGCGTATCGCTAGTGCCAGTTGCAGGCAAGTTTCACGCCGCGGTTGATCGTCGCGCACGAAGGACCAATTCAGCATCGTCACCGGCCCCGTCAACATGCCTTTCATCGGCTTACTGGTGAGTGATTGTGCGTATCTGATCCATTCCGTGGTAATCGCTTTGACATGCGCAACATCGCCATAAATCACCGGCGGTTTGACGCACCGCGACCCGTACGACTGCACCCAGCCAAACTGGGTAAAGGCGTAGCCCTCCAACTGTTCACCGAAATATTCCACCATGTCGTTACGCTCGGGCTCGCCGTGCACCAGCACGTCTAATCCCAGCGTTTCCTGCTCGCGCACGCAATAGCCAATTTCCTGCTGCATTGCCTGACGATAAGCCGATTCCGGCAATCTGCCTTCGCGATAATCGCGACGCGTTTGCCTGATCTGCTGCGTTTGCGGGAAAGATCCAATGGTCGTGGTCGGAAAAGGCGGCAACTGAAATCGTTTTTGCTGCACGATCGCGCGTTGACGATAAGGCGACTGCCGAGTACCCATCGCATCATTAATTTCCTGCAAGCGCGCTTTAACCGACGCTTTATGAACGCGTTTGGACTGTTTCCGGCTGGTTATCGCCGCGCTATTTTCCCGCAAGAATTCGGTGACACTACCCCGGCCATGATTCAAAGCCTTTGCCAGCAGGCCGATTTCATCCAATTTCTGCACCGCAAAAGCCAGCCACGAGCGGATATCCCGGTCGAGTTTTTGTTCGCTCTCCAGATCAACCGGTGCATGCAGCAGTGAGCAAGACGGCGCGAGCCACAACCGGTCTTGCAAACGGGCATGCACCGGCTCGAGCCAATCCAGCGCCGCGGTTAAATCGGTTTTCCAGACATTGCGCCCATTGACCACGCCTAAAGAGAGGATTTTATGCACCGGCAGCCAATCGATTACTTTGGCGATTTCATCGTGCGCCGAGACCGCATCCAGATGCAATCCGGCGACCGGCAATTCGCACGCCAATTGCAGATTGTCTTGCAGTTGCCCGAAGTAAGTGGTTAACAGCAACTTGACCGGTGCAGCCTGCAATTGATAATACGTTTTGCGCAGCGCGTGCTTCCATGCTTGGTCAAGCTCCATGACCAGCACCGGTTCGTCGACTTGCACCCATTGAATACCGGCGTCTTTAAGTTCATGCAGCAATTGCGCGTAAACATCTAACAAATCGTCCAGCAAATCCAGTTTATCGCCGCCATCCTTGGCTTTTCCCAGCCACAAATAAGTGACCGGCCCCAAAATGACGGGCTTGACTCGCGGGTGAATCTGTTGCGCTTGCCGGATCTGCTCAAGAAAACGGCTGGCGTGCAATGAAAAATGTGTGTTTGCGTCAAATTCCGGCACGATGTAATGATAGTTGGTATCGAACCACTTGGTCATTTCACCGGCGCTTACGCAAGCGCAATCATTACCATCGCTGACCGAACGGCCGCGCGCCACGCGAAAATAATTGTCCAGCGCGCCACCCGGTAATGCGCTGACACGCGCGGGAATATTCCCCAGCAGGAAACTCGTATCCAGCACATGGTCATACAATGAAAAATCACCCGCCGGAATCCAATCGAGCCTGGATTGATCTTGCCAATGCTGCGTTTGAAGATGCGCTGCGATTTCCAGCAAGGCGTGTTCGGCAATATCGCCTTTCCAGTATTTTTCCAAAGCGAATTTCAGCTCACGGTTTCTGCCAATGCGCGGAAATCCAAGATTGTGTGTCGTTACCATAAATCACCACTCCAAGATTAATCAAAGTAGCGCTATTGTATGAAGGTTGAGTAATGAATAATAATGATCAATTTTCACATTCCAATTAGGTTACCTTATAAATGATCGAACACAGCCACCTGAAAATCATTCAAGCGCTGCACACCAACGGCACCCTGACCGAAGCCGCCAATACGCTCTGCCTCAGTCAGCCCGCGTTATCGCATCAGATCGGTTATCTGGAAAAGAAACTCGGAGTCAAATTGTGGGAACGCGAAGGCCGCAGCTTGCGCCTGACGCAGGCGGGCCTACTGCTATTGGAAACCGCCCAGCAAGTGCTACCGGTGCTGGCGCAAGCGGAGAAAACGCTGGTAGCGTACGGTGAAGGCCGGCAAGGCATCTTGCGCATCGGCGTGGAATGCTACCCCTGCTTTGAATGGCTCACCGGTATGATCGGCCAATACATGCGGCAAATGCCCGGCATCGACGTCGACATCGTGCAGAAATTTCAATTCTCGGGATTGGAAGGTCTGCTCAACCAGCATATCGATGTTCTGATCACACCTGATTGGGTCAAAAAAGAAAAAATCGATTATGAAATTCTGGCGGAATATCAACTGGTGCTACTGGTATCTGTTGATCACCCACTGGCAGACACTCGATTCGTAACGCCGGAGCTTTTGTGCAAGGAAACTTTGTTAACCTTCCCGGTGCCGCTCGAACGCCTGGATATCTTGACGCATTTCCTGACACCCGCACACCTCGAACCGGAAAAATTGAAACAAATCGAATCCCTGGAAATCATGCTGCAAATGACCGCCCTCAACCGCGGTGTGTGCGTCCTGCCGGAATGGCTCGCCGACATCAAGAACAAGGATTTGCAGCTCAAAAAAATCCAAATCGGCGATCAAGGGCTTTTTCAGAAATTGTATTTGGCGATGCGGGAGGCAGATAATACGGTTTCGTATATCCGGCAGTTTATTGGGGTGGGGCAGAAGGCTGCGAAGAATCCGATCATTCAAAAATTTGAGTAAAATCAAGACAAAGCATCTTGACAGCAAAACCTCAGTTTCTCTCCCGAACCACACGGGCATTCGTCATAAGGCCCTAATCTCTGACGTTTAATTTCTGCTTCTAATAAGGTACGACTACGTTTTCTCCAACGAGAAATTTGAGTATCTGAATTACGAAGATCCCCCCAAACTACTGGCGTGGATAATGAAGAATTTTTCTGAGGAATAAATAATCCAGAAAATTGGTCTCGTGCTTGTTGGAGAACTGCTACTGGAATAGCTTGATTCAAACCAGAATTGATCGCTGTAACGATTTGACTTCCATTATCCGCTGCGAGCGACTGTGCAGTCTCTCGCCGGAAATTTGCACCGGTTGAAGACTCACGAAATTTTATTATTCCGAAAAGCAAATCTGGATTTTTCCTTATTATTTCTCCAACATCAGAGTTGAAACGTCCTGTTAATACATAACTGGCAGCATCCTGAGCCCATTGTTCAGTTTCAGTAGCAGAAAACGCTACACTCGCCTGTTTTTCGCTACCAAAAATCATTCTGGCCGAACTAGCTTGAATGTGCTGACAGATAATTCCACTGCTTATCACTTTAGCAAGCCTAAGTGCTGGGAATGACAACCACCGAGGAATGACATTTCTCGGTGTACCCTGACTAATCCCTAACATGCGGCGTATTGAAGGATTCATGAGCGCCCCGAGTGTTTTTTCTATAACAGAATTCGACAGTTTCGATTTTGATACATCAAAAATAGATGCTTCAAGAAGTTGAAAAAGTTTCTCTGCGATCTTTTCCTTACCTGCGGCAGGTAAAATCTGGAAGCGAATGCGTTCGGACACACTAGGCAAAGATTTTTTACCTAAAATATCAAGATCGACCATCATCAGACCACCAATTGGCGACTGTTCATCAAAAAAGCCAATCGCAGAAACTGATGGAGGGATAACCAAACGAAGTGAGCCATTTTCAACAAAAATCCAAAACGCCTCGGGGCCAAGAAGGTCATGCACACGTGCTAAATGGTCTATTGATACACAAACTATGTCGAAACACAGTAATCCAACAACAATATCATGCAGAGCCGAATAGTTATAAGACTCAATTTCACCGTTAACATAACCTTCCCCAATAATCACCTGTGGCTGAACTGCACCCGGAAATGGCTCTAAATTTAATGTCTGAGAAGTTGTCCAACTACCTGGGGTTATAAGATCAGCAAGATAGTAGATGCTATGATGACTAGAAACCTCTTCTTTACCCTCGTTAACTACCTGTATTGATTGACTTGATGCGAAATCAGCAATTACTTCCAATACTTGAAGAGCATCACGGTGATCGGTCGCATCAGGTACATATCGAATTCGTCGTACTGTTGCAGGAAGCTCGTTTCGTTCTTCCGATGTAACTATGAAGTGTGGCCCTACACCGAATAATGGGCGTATAGTCGAACACGCCCGCAGGTTTCGAAACACGTATTCATCTCGCAAACCATATCCAAGAAACAGTACAGTTGTATTCGAAAATATTGACTGTATAGCCTCAAGATAGCCATTCTCCAATTGAAGTGACTCGTAATCGTGCGTTGAGAAAATCATGGACTCTACCGAGCTAACAGAACCATGTAGCTTGCAAATGAATTTTGATCGTTGATGAAGTAACTGTGGAAGACGTTCGATATCGGAACGCTGAATGGTTATATGTTCTGGCAAACTATGTTCCAGCGCCTCATCTACGTTAGTTGTAACTATGTAAACGTTTGGGATCTTACATATCGCTCTTATAAAACGTCTGTATACCCCAGTGGCATGTTGTGGACGAAACTGATCTGACAAGAATGTGAAATACCGCGACTGGTTCGCAATGCGCATTTGTTCGAATAACTCGGGATATTTAGCTCCCTCCAATAATCGAGAAGAAAAAACTCCATCGTAATTGCGTTCTTCTCTTGAAAATACAGTGTGCATCTGTTCAGCCAGATTGTTCCAGAATGGGTATTTTGCCCACGAACTTACTCCAGCACCCACCCATATTATCAAAGGACGAGTTTGATCTCGCGCAGCCGTCGTAAGTGAATTGAGCGCTTTATGAGTCTCTTGGTCACTACTAAACAAATTGATCTCTCCAGTTGATAATCAAAGCAGTTTGATTCAGCTTTATAAACAGCAAAATCCAAGTACGCAATAGAATACTAATTAAGAATTTTTACTTGTGTATTCCTCGTTAATAGAGATATTGAGTATTTCTTGAGCATTACCAAATATACAACCATGCTACATGGATATAAAACTACCAAAGTTATGATATCCGAATCTCCCATTGTGCTTCCCCTAACTATATCTTCATCGCAAAATATCCAGTTAAACTATCGGCCTTTCTAAATTCAAATAATTCACATGGACGAACAATCAAGCCTAATCGCGTTATTCACCAGCAGTTTTCTCGCTGCTACCCTACTTCCCGGTGGATCGGAGGCGGTACTCGTGGGGGTGTTATTGGCGTATCCCGATTTGCATTGGCAGGCGCTGATTTTGGCGACCGTCGGCAATACGCTCGGAGGGATGAGTTCGTATCTGATTGGCCGGTTGCTGCCGGATGAAAAGACCGTGTTGAAGAAAGCCGGTGGAAATGCACGCGGGCTGGAATGGGTGCGGCGGCATGGCACGCCTATTCTGTTGTTATCGTGGGCGCCGTTGATTGGCGATTTGTTGTGTGTGGCCGCAGGGTGGTTGCGCACCAATTGGCTATGGGCTTTGTTATTTATTGCAGCGGGGAAATTCGCGCGCTATTGGGTGATTGCGGTTGCGGTGAACTGAGGATGCACAATCCGGTTTATTCGCTCTGGTGAATAAGCCGGATCGTTGATAATCGATTAAACCAGCATCAGTTTTCAAACAGTTTCTGGAGTTCACCACTCTGATACATTTCGGTGACGATATCCGAGCCGCCGATAAACTCACCGTTGACATACAGCTGCGGAATGGTAGGCCAGTTTGAATAATCCTTGATACCTTGCCTGATTTCCGGATCCGCCAGTACATCCACAGCGTAAATATTATCAACACCACAAGCCTGCAGAATATTCACAGCATTCGCCGAGAACCCACATTGCGGCTGGTCTGGGGTGCCTTTCATGTAGAGTACGACCGGATGTGTGGTAATTTGTTGTTCGATTAAATCTTCAACATTCATAGTGTTAATTTCTCCAAAAAATCATTTCAAAAGTTTTATACAGAAACAAAAAGCCGCGTTCTCAATTACTACGCTAGCGCCCTACTGATAGCTTACATCAAAAATTCAATTGACCGCCGCTTACCCGCATTATGCCAGCCAAATCCGGGTGGGAACAAATATTACTAAAATCCTTTTCCTGCAACAATTGCCTGCACGCAGCAGCTTGATCGTAACCATGTTCCAGCAGCAACCAGCCGCTGCTAACCAGGTGATCCGGTGTTTTATCGATGATACAGTGAATGCACGACAAACCGTTGTCACCAGCGGATAATGCCATGGGCGGCTCAAAACGCAGATCGCCTTGTTGCAGATGCGGATCAGTGTCAGCCACATAAGGCGGATTGGATACGATCAGATCAAATTCTTCCCCGGAAAGTTCATCGAACCAGCTGCCCGTAACGAAATTCAGATTATGCGTTTGCAGATTGCGCGCGTTCCATTGCGCAACCGCGATTGCAGCCGGTGACAAATCAACCGCAGTAACTTCGCATTGTGGACGATGTTTGGCGAGAGTAATCGCAATCGCACCGCTGCCCGTTCCCAGATCGAGTATCCTGCAAGACCGGCCGGATGGAATCAATTGCAACGCCAATTCAATCAGTAATTCAGTTTCGGGGCGCGGAATCAGAACCGCTTCGTTGACTTTAAAAGTCAGATCGTAAAAATCCCGCTCGCCGGTCAAATAAGCAACCGGCGCACCGTCAATCCGCCGCTGAACCAGATGTAAAAATGCTTCCAGTTGCTGCGCAGTCAGTATTCGATCCGGGTAAGTCAGCAAGAATGTATGACCGGCATTGAGCACATGCTGCAACAACAAGCGCGCGTCGATCCGGTCGATATCGCGGCAAGCTGTTGCTAACGCTTGAGAAATAGTGAGAGGTTGCATAATGTGCAATCAGGAAAATCAACCGTACGGCTGATTATTCTTGCACGGAAGCGGCTAAGAGTTCTGCCTGATGCTCCGCCATTAACGCCGAACACAGTTCATCGATATCGCCATCCATGATCTGATCCATTTTATAGAGCGTCAGATTGATACGATGGTCGGTTATGCGTCCCTGGGGAAAGTTGTAAGTACGGATCCGTTCTGAGCGCTCGCCGCTGCCCACCAGTGATTTCCGGGTGGCGGCTTGCTCCGCATGCTGTTCGCGCATCTGTTTGGCATGGATACGCGCTGCCAGTACGCTCAACGCTTGTGCTTTATTTTTGTGTTGCGAGCGTCCATCCTGGCATTCCACTACAATGCCGGTTGGCAAGTGCGTAACGCGTACAGCCGAGTCGGTTTTGTTGATATGCTGGCCGCCAGCGCCGGAAGCGCGGAATGTATCGATACGTAATTCGGAAGGATTCAATACCACTTCGCTGACTTCATCTGCCTCGGGCATCACCGCCACGGTACAGGTGGAAGTGTGCACCCGCCCTTGCGTTTCAGTGACAGGTACGCGTTGCACGCGATGCCCGCCGGATTCAAATTTTAGACGGGAATAAGCGCCTTGACCGATGATTTTGGCAATGATCTCTTTGTAACCGCCGATATCCGACAGGCTTTGCGAAATGATTTCCACCTGCCAGCCGCGCCTTTCCGCAAAACGTGAATACATGCGGAACAAGTTTCCGGCAAACAGAGCGGACTCATCGCCGCCGGTTCCGGCACGGATTTCCAGAAAAATATTGCGTTCGTCATTGGGATCTTTCGGCAGCAGCTGTTTCTGTATTTCCGATTCCAGTTTTACCAGTTTCTCTTTACCGGTCTGTATCTCGGTTTCGGCAAAAGCGCGCATATCGAGATCGGCGTGCATTTCCCGCGCGGTTTGGATGTCACGTTCGCTTTGCTGATAAGCGCGGTAGAGTTCTACAATGGGAACGATTTCGGAGTGTTCGCGCGTCAATTTGCGGTAATTATCCAGATCGGATGTAGCGGATTCACTGCTCAGCAGATGGTTTAATTCTTCCAACCGCACACTCAAGCGAGTGAGCCTGTCCGTGATGTTTTTGTTCATTGCGGGCGATGCAGCTGGTATAACCGATTAATCAGTTCGACTAATTCTTCACGTTCATCCGCCGCTGCATGATTCAGAATACTGGATGGCACATGCAGGAATTTATTGGTTAAGCCATTACTGAGCGCTTCGATGACTTTTTTCGGATCTTCACCTTTCTCGAGCAGCTTGTGCGCCCGTTCCAGTTCATGGCGGCGGTAACGTTCGCCCTGGTCACGCAACGCGCGAATGGTCGGCACCATTTCCCGTGTCGCCAGCCAGCGCATAAAATCAACGACGTTGGAGTCAATAATGGTTTCGGCCTGAGCGACTGCATTCTGGCGCGAATCCAGTCCTTCTTTGACGATCTCCGCCAAATCGTCGACGTAATAGAGAAATACGTCATCCAGTTCCGCCACTTCCGATTCCACATCGCGCGGCACAGCCAGATCGACGATAAAGATGGGGCGATGCTTGCGGATCTTGATCGCACGCTCGACCATGCCTTTGCCTAGTATCGGCAACGGACTTGCGGTACACGTCACCACGATGTCATGCAACGCCAATTGTTCCGGCAATTCGCTGAGCGTAATTGCTTGTGCATTAAAACGTTCCGCCAGCGCTTCGGCACGCTCGGTGGTACGGTTCGCTACGGTTATTTTCTTGGGGTTACGCGCGGCAAAATGATTGGCGCACAGCTCGATCATTTCTCCGGCGCCGATAAACAACACACGCTGTTCACTGATATCGCCGAAAATCCGTTCGGCCAGGCGTGCCGCTGCGGCAGCCATCGATACCGAGCTGGTGCCGATTTCAGTCGATGTGCGCACTTCCTTAGCGACATAGAAGGTGCGCTGAAAGAGTTTATGCAGCAATAGGCCGAGGGTCCCGGCATGTTCCGCCGATTTCACCGCGCTTTTGAGCTGCCCCAATATTTGCGGTTCGCCCAACACCATCGAATCCAATCCACTGGCAACGCGGAAAGCATGTTTTACGGCGTGTTCGCGGGGAAATTTGTATAGATAGGGATCCAGTTCACGCGTCGGCAAATGATGAAAATCCGCCAGCCACGCCATGGCATCTTCCGGTTTATCGGTGCAACAATAGACTTCCGTGCGATTACATGTGGATACAATGGCTGCTTCTTTAATCGGGTTGCGCCCGACCAGATCCCTCAGCGCGAGCTCCATCGTATTTTCAGGAAAAGTAACCTGCTCACGCACATCCAGTGGCGCAGTATTGTGATTAATACCGAAGGCGAATAACTGCATGAAAAATAATGTTAGCCAATGAAAGCAACAGGTAAGAAATAACTCGCGATTATAATATTAGGAGCTCTTAAATACTATCAATCAAAATAATTAATTTTACAATTCCGTATTAACGCATACACTTCCCATTAATGCCAGGGTGTAATGGGAATGATCGAAATGCTGTTTTTAGGCGATCCTTCAATAATCCGGTCGCTGTAAGTCAAATAAACCAGCACATTCCGCTTCGCATCATAAAACCGGACCACCTGCAACGTTTTGAACAACAGCGATGTGCTTTTCTTGAAAACTTCTTTGCCATCTTCATGCCCGTTCTTTATTTTTTCCGGCAATGTAATCGGCCCGATCTGACGGCACGCGATCGAAGCATCCGAAGTATCCTCGGCAACACCGACCGCGCCGCCGACACCGCCGGTTTTTGCCCGGCTTAAATAACAGGTTGCACCGGGAATTTCGGGATCGTCAAATGCTTCAATGACGATTTTGTCATTCGCGCCCAATAATTTGAACTTGGTTGAAACACTGCCGATTTGCTCCGCCATAGCGACGCTGGCGGCAAATGACAACAAGCTCAGCATCCCGATAAAATGTACCGCAATTCTTTTTTTACTTTTGATCTGAAACCGCATTATCTTCTCCCGCAACCTTGGTATCACCCGTTTTTAGTTCGTACACATGGATCTTGATACACATTCCATAAAATCCGCTTCTGCTGTCAGCAGCATTAATTATTAGCCATTGAGTCTCAGGTTACAAGTTAGTTTCATTTCTGCGTTCGATTCTTGCGGTCAACTGCTGAGATTTCATATTACACCGGATAGAACCGGTTTTTCGAAGTGAGGTGTTTATTGTGTTCGCTAAGTCGGCAATGATGTCCAAACACAACAAAGAGAATGGAAGGAAATTACCAGATTTATTCTGGTAGGCGCGATTGGACTCGAACCAACGACCCCCACCATGTCAAGGTGGTGCTCTAACCAGCTGAGCTACGCGCCTGGGAAAAGCGGATTTTAACTGAAACCGTTAAACGCCACAAATGTAATTGTTCTAGCCATCTCTCAGAATACAATCTGCTCCATTCAAAGCATAAAAAATTCACCGTACAAAGAATTCAAGCGATCAGCTCAATGTTTCCGGCATCCGGATGGTCTCCGTCTACCCTGCGTGTTCTCTTTTACTCTTAAAAACAATCCCTAACCGGCGCTTTGGTTGTTGGTTAAATAAACTGGCATCGCACGCCACATCCATGTGATTGCAAGCAACATTTCCACGCATTCCACGCTTAATTCAATCACACGGCTTGTTTATCAGTAAAACCAAACATCACTAATGTTCAAAACATGATTTTCAAGTATACTGCCCCGCTGCAAGAACGATCCAGAGAAGAAAAATTGATCTGGAAGCAATGCGTTAAAACGAGATTAAGATTTTATTAATAAATAATGGACTGGCATTTGCCAAGGAGAATTTATGCATAAACTGTTACCAAGCATTTTTTTGTTTTTGATACTTGCTTTACCTTTCAGCGTTTTTGCTCATGAGGGCGAGGACCACAGCCATGACGAGTCGGCATCGGAATTGGATGGAGGAAACGGATGGCGTCTAGTCCGGAAAGTCGAATTGGGCACTTCTGGAAAATTCGTTAATCTGGTACTCATCGATCACGCGGTCTACACAGATAAGACCATCTATAGCGCCGTCATCAATCGGCTTTGCAGTCCTTCCGATCAGTTCTGTAGAATCAGATTCTGGAGTGAAGAACGCTTTATACCTGAAACCGCCGCACTATCCGTGGAACAAAATAAACAACTCCGCGCCGACTATCTCGTGAATAAAGTAGCCGGGATGCATCATTTACGCTGGTCTTGCACAGTTGACCCGGACAAGACCCATTGCTTCTAATAGTTGATTCCGCTACTGATCGCAACAATCCTGGATAAGAGTGCCGTGATTCGAGAATTACAAACCGTAATTCTAAATATGCAACGCACGCTTATCCACGCCAAGTGCAGCCTCATGGAATACTTCCGATAACGACGGATGCGCATGGACTATGCAGGCAATATCCTCACTGCTGGCGGAAAATTTCATCGCCATTACCGCTTCTGAAATGAGTTCCGACACGTGCGGGCCGATCATGTGAACACCCAACACACGATCGGTTTTCTCGTCCGCTAACACTTTGATAAAACCGCTTATTTCACCCATGGCTCTTGCACGTCCGTTAGCAATAAAGGGAAACTGGCCTGCTTTATAGGCGATACCGGCTGCCCTTAATTCCTGCTCGTTTTTCCCCACCCAGGCAATTTCAGGTGCTGTATAAATAACCCACGGCACCGTATTGAAATCCACTGTTTCAAGCTCGTCGGTTTGTCCTTTTTCCACATGCTGAATCATTTCGGCAACGGCTACTCCTTCTTCCGAAGCTTTGTGCGCCAGCATCGGCCCACGCACCACGTCACCCACGGCATACACATTAGCTAAATTGGTACGGCAGTATTGATCAACCACAACAAATCCGCGCTCATCCACCTGCAAACCGTTTTCCTGAACACCCAATCCCGCAGTGTTCGGAATGCGGCCGATGGCCACGATCAACTTGTCGACTTCCAGAATCTGTTCCTGATTATTTGAATCGCTATAACCGACCGTGACAGTATCACCGGTTACTTTGACCGATTTGATATTGACGCCGGTATTGATTTGCAAACCCGTTTCTTTGGCAAAAATACTTTTCGCTTCCTTGGCGATCTGCTCGTCCGCCGCCATCAAAAAGCCGGGCATTGCTTCGAGAATCGTGACTTCCGCACCCAGTCTGCGCCACACGCTGCCCATTTCAAGACCGATCACCCCTGCACCGATGACACCCAACCGCTTGGGTACTTCCGTTAATGCCAAGGCACCGGCATTATCCAGGATCATGACATTATCCACTTCGGCAAAAGGCAATGGGCGCGGAACCGATCCGGTTGCGACGATCACATGTTTGGCCTGAATTGTCTCGGCAGTACCGTTATCGTCCACTTTGATCTGCCAGGTATTGGCGGATGCGTCCCGTTTAAGCAAGGTTCCGCGGCCATGCATCGACTTCACTTTGTTCTTCTTGAACAACGAAGCAATACCGGTGGTAAACATAGTCACAATCTTGTCCTTACGCGCAATCATGACCGGAACATCGACGGATACATTTTCCGCCGTGATACCGTGCGCGGACACTTTGTGCTGAATCTGGAAATAATTCTCCGAGGATTCCAATAACGCCTTGGATGGAATACAACCGACGTTTAAACAAGTACCGCCAAGACTGGCTTTGCCTTTGGGATTTTTCCATTCGTCGATACACACGGTATTCAAACCGAGTTGCGCGCAGCGAATCGCCGCCACATAACCGCCTGGACCGGCACCGATAACTGCTACATCAAATGTTTCTGACATGATTAAACCTTATGGGAAGATCGTAATGAGGGAGTAATTTTAAAGTAAAACAAAATGACTGTTGATGATTTGTTTTGGCTGACAGGCTTAACTTATTGCAGTGGCAGATCCCCGCTTTCACAGCCAATGCCGCTGATTTCACGAACTGCCTGCACGTAATCGCCATTTTCGCGCAGTTTCGTCAGTGAACCGGAATGATTTCTGGCATGCATGCGCGCCAAGCGGGAGAGACTGGTCGCTGTCATCTCCCATTGTAGGCCATTTAAAATCTCATCCGCACCGGCGGAATTATTGCACACCAGTATCATGTCGCAACCTGCCGCCAGTGCCGCTTGCGCGCGTGACAACATCGATTCGAGAAATTCTCCGGCGCCGCGCATCGTCAAGTCGTCACTGAAAATGCACCCCTCAAATTGCAGCTGCTCGCGCAAAATTTTCTGCAGCCAGAGGGTGGAAAAACCGGCCGGTCTCGCATCCACCGCCGGGTAAATGACATGCGCCGGCATTATCCCGGCCAATCCAAAATCGATCATCTGCTGGAAAGGAATCAGATCATTCATTTCGATATCGATGTAGCTGCGCTGATCGATGGATATTTGCAGATGGGAATCGGCTTGAATATAGCCATGACCCGGAAAATGCTTGCCTACCGCAAGCATGCCGCCTTTTTTCAATCCGAGCATCAATTGATGCGCCAGATCGGACACGGCATGCGGATCCTGATGAAAAGCGCGATCACCGATCACACCGCTTTGTCCGTGATCGATGTCCAACACCGGCGTAAAACTGAAATCGACATCACAGGCATTTAACTCAGCCGCCAATACATAGCCGGTCTGTCTGGCGAGATGACGCGCGCGCGCAGGCTGTTTATCCCAGATTTTTCCCAGCTCACGCATCGCGGGTATGCGCGTAAAATCTTCCCGGAAACGTTGCACGCGGCCGCCTTCATGATCGACGGCAATCAATAGGTGCGGGCTGCGTAACGCATGAATTTGCCGCGTCAATTCAGTCAATTGACGGTGATTGTCATAATTGCGTGTAAAAAGAATCACACCGCCGGTGAGCGGGTGCAGCAGCCTGCGCTTATCGTCCTCGGTCAGATGCGTACCGGCGATATCGAGCATCACGGGACCCAGCGGCACGATTATCTTTCCAGCACGACAAAGGCGCACACCATATTGATCTCATCGCTGATGGAAAGATGGTGCTGCGTAATACCTTTATCGTTAATGAGTTGATCTAGCTCGGGATGAAACTGAAAAAAAGGCTTACCTAGATCGTCATGAGTAATCGTGATATAGGTGAAATTCACCGGATGGCGCAATCCCGTACCTATCGCTTTAGACAATGCTTCCTTGGCGGCAAAACGTCCGGCCAGATACAGTACCGGCTTGCTGCTCGAATGGTATTCCTGCCATTCGCTATCAGTTAAGATGCGCCGCGCAAAGCGCTCGCCATGACGCTCCAGCGATTGCGCGATACGCGCCGATTCGACAATATCGGTGCCAATACCGTAGATCATCCACGCGCCTCAAGCATCAATTGTTTCATTTCCTGCACGGCCTGCTTAAAACCGACAAAAATCGCCCGCGCGACAATCGCGTGACCAATATTCAATTCGGAAATCTCGGGAATAGCGGCGATGGTTTGCACATTGTCATAATGCAAACCGTGTCCGGCATTGACTTTCAGACCAAGATCGATACCCAGCGCAACCGCTTTCTGGATGGCGGCAAATTGTTCTGCTTGCGCTTGTGGTGTATGCGCATCGGCAAAACCGCCGGTATGAATTTCGATAACCGGCGCGCCCGCGCGTGCAGCCGCATCAATTTGCAGCGGATCGGCATTGATGAACAACGAAACCCGTATCCCCGCTTGCGCCAGTTTCTGGCATGCGCGCTGAACTTGCTCAAAATGCTTGACCACATCGAGCCCGCCTTCGGTCGTCAACTCTTCACGCCGCTCCGGCACCAGGCAAATGTCGTGCGGCTTAATGCGCAATGCGATCCCGATCATCTCATCGGTCACCGCGCTTTCCAGATTCATCCGGGTTGTCAGCCGGTCACGCAAGATTTCAACATCGCGATCCTGTATGTGACGGCGATCTTCGCGTAAATGTAGCGTAATCGCGTCCGCTCCGGCGGATTCCGCTATCAATGCCGCTTCGATCGGATCCGGATAGTTTGTGCCGCGCGCCTGCCGTAATGTCGCCACATGATCAATATTGACGCCTAATTCAATCTTCATTGCAATTTTCCAAGAAGCTCGTTAGTGAAAACTTCTAACACATTATTCGTAACCAAGATTTCTTAACACACTTTCGCTATCAGCCCAACCGCTCTTCACTTTCACCCACACTTCCAAATAGACCTTTTCACCCAGCAGCAATTCCATATCTTTACGCGCTTGAGTAGCTATTTGCTTCAGCTTTTCACCTTTCTTGCCGATGATAATCGCTTTCTGGTTCGGTTTCTCAACCAAAATGGTGGCATAAATCTTGTGTACCCCGTCTTCCTGCTTGAATTGATCAACCACGACACTGGTCGAATAGGGGATTTCGTCGCCCACCAAGCGGAATAATTTCTCCCGGATAAATTCTCCCGCAATGAAACGCTCACTGCGATCCGTCACTTCATCTTCGCCGTACAAAGGCGGATTCTCAGGTAAATACTGACGGATGGTGGTGAGGAGCTCCGGTAATTGGATTTTATGCATGGCGCTGACTGGTATAACGTCGGCGAATTTAAAAGCACTACCGACTTCCTTTAAAAACGGCAGCAACCGGTTTTTGTCAGCCAACCTATCAATTTTATTGATCACCAAAATAACCGGAACATGCTCAGGAAGAATTTTAAGCGCCGCAAGATCGCGCTGATCAAACCGTAGCGCCTCGATGACAAACAAAATAACGTCGACATCCTGCACGCTTTGCGTAACTACCCGGTTCATCGCCGTGTTTAAACGGTTGATAAATTGCGTCTGGAAGCCGGGTGTATCTACGAAAACGTATTGCGTTTGCTGATCCGTCAAAATACCATTGATGCGGAAACGAGTCGTTTGGGCTTTTCGGGAAGTAATGCTGATTTTTTGTTGCAGCAGCTTATTCAGTAATGTTGATTTACCCACATTGGGACGGCCGATAATGGCGATGTAGCCGGTGCGGAAATGGGTTGCGACAGTCATGCTAAAAAATCTTGGTTTGTCATATGGTGTTATCAGGAATAATCACATTAAGGATACGCATGATGCAAGCAAATTTCGTCATAAGCCAGCTTCGCCGCTGCCTGCTCTGCACCGCGCCGACTGGTGCCTTCGCCCGAAGTCCGGATATCGAATGCCGGTATCACGCAATCCACTTGAAATTTCTGCTTATGCGCTTTACCGCTGGTGGTAACCACCACATACTCCGGCAGCGCCAGTTTCTGACTTTGTAAAAATTCCTGCAATAAAGTTTTCGGATCCTTGCCTTGCGTTTTAAAATCGATATCCTGCATCAAGGGCAAATAGAGCGCTTTAATGACATCTTCCGCCTGTGCGTAATTACTGTCCACATAGATGGCACCCAATACCGCTTCCAGGGCATCAGCCAGAATCGACGGGCGGTGGCAGCCGCCACTCCTGAGCTCACCTTCACCCAATCTTATCAGTTGATCGATCTGCAAGTTCAGCGCCATGCCGGAGAGCGCTTTTTGATTGACGAAATTGGCGCGCAATCGAGACAAATGGCCCTCCGGAAGTTCCGGGAATTGTGTATAAATCAATCCGGCGATCGCGCAATTCAGGACCGCATCGCCAAGAAACTCAAGCCGTTCATTATGCGCTGCGCTATGGCTTCGATGCGTCAATGCTTCCTGTAGCAACTGGGGGCGTGTAAATGTATACCCCAGGCGTTTACAAAACTGCTCGAACAACAAGGGATGATTACTGGGTAGCATTGAACACGATATTTCCGTTATCACTCGCTGGATGCTTGAAAGTCAATATGCAGGGAAATATTGGAAACCAGAGGTATTTGAACTGCATAGCTTGCGCTGAGTACAATGCGGCCATTTTCCTTATTGATTTTAATATCTTGTCCATTGATAGATTTAATACCATCAATTTGGGCGCGCTTATCAAACGATATTTTTATTTGACTCGGACTAGTGGTCTGCGTATCGATGTCTTTCACCATGGCGGCTAGATTTCTTTTGATCGACGAGAATTCAATATAAGCAGGCGCAACTTTCAAACCGGAAATTGAAACCAGAATTAAAATCACCGCCCAGATGAGCAAACCGGATAAGCTGATACCTCTCTGTTTTTGCCGCAGCGTATGATATCTCATACTTTCTTCCACATTTAAAAAAGCTTATCGATTATTTAATGGATAACCCGATACGATCAAAGCTTCCAAAGTTCCACCAGATCATGAAGGCTTTACCGACGATATTTTCCTCTGGAACAAATCCCCAGTAACGGCTATCGCTGCTACTGTCGCGATTATCCCCGAGGGCGAAATAATTTCCCGGCGGCACTTCGCAAGTAAATCCCGTGCGGTGATACTTGCAGTTATCGCGAAACGGAAAGTCCCTGACATTCGAGTATTGCAGTCCTTTAACATCCTGATTAATCAGAATGGAATGACCTTCTTCCTTGTTCAGGTATTCCGAATAACGATCGGAATAAATATAGCCGTGGCCGGACTCGACATATTTGTAATCGCCGTCATAGTCCATTTTGATCACTTCACCATTAATAATAAGCTGCTTATTATGATAAGTAATCACGTCGCCAGGCACGCCGACCACCCGCTTAATATAATCAATCGAAGGATCCTCAGGATAGCGGAATACCAACACATCGCCACGCTTCGGTTCATTCATATCGATAACTTTCTTGTTGATCACCGGCAGCCGGATTCCATAGGTATATTTGTTGACCAAAATGAAATCACCAACCAGCAGCGTCGGTATCATCGACCCGGAAGGAATTTTGAATGGCTCGATCACAAAGGAGCGCAAGCTGAAAACGATCAAAATAATGGGGAAAAAACTCTTCGGATATTCGATCCACCAAGGTTCGCTTTCTCCTTCCGCACGCTTATTTTTCCAAAATAGAAAATCCAGCAAATAAATACAACCGGTAATCACCAGCAGTACGAACAGAATCAAAGGAAAATTCATTGCGATTCCTTCGATGACACATGAGATATTTTATTAAAGCAATCCTGCTTTAATTCACAATCGGACAACAAAACTGTATTTTTATGCTTCATTATTTATTATCAACCTGCAAAATTGCCAGAAATGCTTCTTGCGGAATTTCCACGTTACCCACCCGTTTCATTCTCTTTTTACCTGCTTTTTGCTTCTCCAGCAACTTTCGTTTACGGGATATATCGCCACCGTAACATTTTGCCAACACATTCTTGCGTAACGCTTTGACCGTCTCGCGCGAGATGATATGCGCACCGATGGCCGCCTGCACGGCAATATCGAACATCTGGCGCGGAATCAATTCACGCATTTTTTGCACCAGTTCACGTCCGCGATACAGACTGTTGCTGCGATGGATGATCAGCGATAACGCATCGACTTTATCACCATTAATCAACACATCCAGTTTCACCAAATCGGAAGCGCGGAACTCCTTGAATTCATAGTCCAATGAAGCATAGCCGCGGCTGGTCGACTTCAAGCGGTCGAAAAAATCCATGACGACTTCATTCAATGGCATCTCATAGGTCAGCATTACTTGCTTACCCATATACTGCATATTGGTCTGGTTGCCGCGTTTGCTGACACACAGGGTAATCACCGCACCCACATATTCTTCCGGAACGATGATGGTGGATGTGATAATCGGTTCGCGTATCTCTTCGATTTTAGAGAGATCGGGAATTTTGGACGGATTCTCAATTTCGATCATGGTGCCATCGCGCAACAGCACTTGATATACCACTGTCGGTGCAGTCGTAATCAAATCCATATCGTATTCTCTTTCCAGCCGTTCCTGCACAATGTCCATATGCAGCAGCCCAAGAAAACCGCAACGGAAACCAAAACCCAATGCTTGCGATACTTCCGGTTCAAAGTGCAACGACGAGTCGTTCAGCTTCAATTTCTCCAACGCCGAGCGCAAGGCATCGTACTGATTGGATTCCACCGGATATAATCCGGCAAATACCTGCGGTTTAATTTCTTTAAAGCCTTGCAGCGGCTTTTCCGCCGGATTCGTGGCCAATGTTACCGTATCACCCACTTTGGCCGTATCCAGCTCCTTAATGCCGGAAATGATAAAACCCACTTCTCCGGCGCTAAGCGAATCGCGATTTAAGGATTTAGGCACGAACACCCCGACCTGCTCGCATAACTGAACCGCTTTGCTCGCCATCAACAAAATTTTATCCCCGGGTTTCAGCGTGCCGTCCATGACTCTGACCAATATCACGACGCCGACATAATTATCGAACCAGGAATCGATGATCAACGCTTTCAACGGTGCTTTGGGGTCACCTTCCGGAGCGGGAATTTTTGCAATCAATGCCTCTAAAACATCCGCGACACCTTGACCTGTTTTCGCGCTGATTCTGACAGCGTCGTGCGCATCGATTCCGATAACTTCCTCGATATTATCGATCACCCGTTCCGGGTCCGCAGCTGGCAAATCAATTTTGTTGAGCACCGGAATGACTTCGACCCCCTGCTCAATTGCGGTATAGCAATTGGCAACCGTTTGCGCTTCAACACCCTGCGAGGCATCAACCACCAGGAGCGCACCTTCGCAGGCTGCTAACGAGCGCGAAACTTCATAGGAAAAATCAACGTGCCCGGGCGTATCGATCAAATTCAGTAAATAAGTTTCACCATTTTTGGCTTTATAGCGCAATGCTGCCGTCTGAGCCTTGATGGTAATGCCTCTTTCGCGTTCCAAATCCATGGAATCCAGGACTTGTTCTTCCATTTCACGATCAGACAAGCCGCCGCATAAATGAATAATACGATCCGCCAGTGTCGATTTGCCGTGATCAATATGGGCAATGATGGAGAAATTACGAATATGCTGCATCAGGATATGAGATATAAAAATATTTCCAGTAATATAAGATTAACGCCGTTGGACTGGAAATTAAAATATTGTATTGGCAGTTAAAAGAGGCAGCATTCTAACGAAATTCAGCAAGATAATCATCTAAAGCTGCTAAATCCAGAAAATAGTGACAGATTTCTTGGCCGTTATGCGAGGACATCAGCACGGGAATCTTGTCCCCGTAGCGAGCAACCAGCTCAGGATCGGAGTCAATATCAATCACCTGAAAAGCGAAAGATACTTGCGCCTGCAAGTTTTGCAGCGCAAGTATCATGTCCTGACAAAGATGGCATTCTTCACGGCCATAAACGATCAATTTGGGTACTTGATCCATGGCCGCTGCGCCCGGCTCAGTCTTTTTTATCATCGTCGGTCAGCTTCATCGTGATAAAAGTTGTGATATCGCTTCGCTTAACCAGCAAAGCGATATTCTTTCCGCTTTTGACTTGACTCAACAATTCATTAAATTGCTCAACAGTTTTCACATCCTTACTATTTAAGCCCAAAATGATATCGCCAATGCGGATTCCCGAGCGGCTGGCAATGCCGGGCTGCATATCTTCAACCAGCAAGCCATTGGCAATCTCCAGTTGTTTCTTTTGTTCGTCATTAATCTCGCTTAATGCCAATCCCAGGCGATTCGATGTATTCGTTTTTTTACCTTGTTTCAGCTTGCGATTTTCCGCCGCATCATCGGAAGGTGTTTCTCCCACCTCAACTTTGATGGTTTTCAAAGCGCCCTCTCGCCAAACCTCTATCGATACTTTGGATTTAGGTTTGGTGTTGCCGACTATGCGGGGCAAATCGGCAGAAATCCCTACCTCTTTTTCATCAAACTTCAGAATAATATCGCGTGGCTTGATCCCCGCTTGATCGGCAGGACCGCCTTTTTCCACTGAAACAACCAGCGCGCCATTACTATCGGATAAACCGAACGACTCCGCGAGCTCTTTGGTCACTTCCTGTATCATCACGCCGATTCTTCCTCGGCTCACTTTACCATTAGCTTTTAATTGATCCGCAATTTCGGTCGCCACATTAATCGGTATGGCGAATGACAATCCCATGAATCCACCGGTCCGGCTGTATATCTGGGAGTTGATCCCAACCACTTCACCACGCATATTAAACAACGGGCCGCCGGAATTTCCCGGATTGATCGCCACATCGGTTTGTATGAATGGAACATAATTTTCCTGTGCCAGAGAACGTCCTTTTGCGCTCACGATACCGGCCGTCACGCTATGTTCAAAACCGAACGGTGAACCAATTGCAACCACCCATTCACCCACTTTCAGATTTTCCGGATTCCCTTGCGTCACTTTGGGTAAATCCGTAGCATTGATTTTAATTAAAGCAATATCGGTTTTCCGGTCAGTGCCGATGATCTCCGCGGTAAACTCCCGTTTGTCATTCAGCTTTACCGTAATTTCATCAGCTGTTTCAACAACGTGTGCATTCGTCAGAATATAACCGTCCGCACTGATGATAAAACCGGAGCCCAAAGACTTAGGCTCTGATCTTCTCGGCGCGGGGAAAGGTTGCATGTGCCGCTTAAAGAAATCGTAAAACGGCGAATTTTCCGGCAGACCCTGTATTTCAGGTAAAACCTGGTTGTTCACCGCATTTGAGTTCTGCACCGCGCTGATATTGACTACCGCAGCGCCATGTTTCTCAACCAGTCCGGTAAAATCGGGTAACTGATTGGTTTGTGCGAATGCTGATGGGGTATACAAAAACAATAACATTACTATCAATCGAAACATAATTTTTATCCTTACTTTACGTTTGGCAAGCAATCAACGTGGGTATACATCACTTTTTTAACCGTCGAACCGGGAAATATGTTCAATTTTTTCTTGTAGATATCGATGGGAAGCTGAAGAATTTTGCAGATTCAGTATGCTTTGACTTGCGGAAATTAATCTTTTTTAACAACAGAATCGCCTATTAGTTTAATGGTTTCCAGTGGAACTTCACCGACTGTTGTTATTTTATTATCATTGAGTGTGCGAACATAGATATTTATCGCACCACGGCTGGTAAAAAAACCAGGAACCGGTGACGGCGCATCCTTACTAATCGGTTCGATAAACACCGAAACCGTCGCGAGTCCGTCTGATACGGCAATATGATCGACCAGAACAGGCTTTTCGGTCAAATTGCGCTTCATTTCAATCAATTTCCGGAAGCCTGCGGGAAAACTCTTGACCTGCCACGGTAATTCACCTTCACCTAAAATTGAGGTCAGTAATTTTGTTGTTTCCCATTCGCCCGAAATCAGAGATTGATTCGGTTTCAATTGACTGAAAGGAATGTCTCCATCGATTTCTAGTTGTGCAAAAGCAAATTGCTCAATGATTTGATTGCCATCGATTACAGCCACTTTCACGGGTACTCCGGTTGCAGTGTCAATCCAGAATTTATGACCATATCGTAATGAATCCCTCGGGGTCAGAGACAAGACCTGGCACTCATGGTCCGCGATCCGCTCGCGGCCGATTTCCTTGACAGAGTAATTCTCGTCAACGTTATCTAATGGTAAAGGGAGAATATCAGGAAAGAATTTACGGAACCAACGTTTTTCAGTATATATTTTTTTACTTTCAGGAAGATAACACTGCATCTCATCGTTATTACGAAAAACAATGCGGGGCAGTCCGTCTAGTACTTCAATTTTTTCATATTCACCGGTTGGACCAGCTTTGTGCACGATGCGAGAAGTTTCTATATGGCCATCGGCATAATAAACGAACGTTCCGGAGTAATTATGGCGACGCGGCGCCTCAGCCATTTTCTTTAACCAACCCAGCGCACTCTGGGTTGAACGAGACAACTCTTGCGCAACCGCTGTTTGAAGACTTACTACTAACAGTAAAAATAGCGAAAACAGCGGGAATATTTTGCGGCTAATCATCTACCATATCTTTCGTGGTATTCAGTCACGTTATTGACATTGGTAACTTGCCCATTCATCGTGATGCCTGGAGAGAATTCCCGGTGCACGAAGAGATAATCATTCATTTCAACCGGGGGATGCGAGTAATTATGAATTAAAGGAGGAGAAGAAACTGTGATGGGTGTGGTAGTTAAGTTATTGTCGCGTTTTGATTGCTCAGCCACCATAACCTGTTGCGGATTATAGAGATTATTCATTATAACCCACCCCGAAACCATCGCTATCACTGAGGCGGCCATTGAAAAGGCCAGGACTTTATGTGTTTGTTTCTTTTCTACGTTACGAGAACTATTATGGGGAGAGAGTATGGTTGGTTCGGCTTTTAACTTTTGGTTGACACTGGCAGATATATTCATCGATAGTCGAGATGATTGCCGCAGCGCATCGCCAATCACGTGATACGCCTTCCACTCATCCCGCAGATCATTATCTTTTTTTATCGCCTCAATAATATTTGAAACATCTTGCTGATCAAGCTCACCATCCATCAATGCAGATACTTTACTTTTCACATTACCACCTCTTGTCTTTACTTGTCCCTAGCAAAGGACGCAACTGTTCAGATATCGCTTCACGTGCGCGAAATATGCGCGAACGTACAGTCCCAATGGGACAACTCATAATATTGGCAATTTCTTCATAACTTAATCCATCAATTTCTCTTAAAACAATCGCTGTACGCAATTCTTCAGGCAACGAATCCAACGTCTGATTAACCGTTTGAGCAATTTCTTGACTCATCAGTTCACTTTCAGGTGTATTCATTTCCTTCAACAAACCGCTATCTTCGAAATCTTCGGCATCTTCATTGTCAAATCCTTGCAATGTCGGCAGCTTACGCCCCTGAGATACCAGAAAATTCTTTGCTGTATTAATACCAATCCGATACAGCCACGTATAAAACGCACTATCTCCACGAAATGAAGGCAGTGCCCTATACGCTTTGATAAAAGCTTCTTGCGTAACATCCTCAACCTCAGCTGAGTCACGAATAAACTGTGACAGTAAACGAGCCAGCTTACGTTGATATTTAATGACTAGTAGATCAAATGCATGCTTATCTCCGCCTTGAACTCGTTCTACTAACTGTTGATCGATTTCCCGATCACCCATACAACCTGATCCCTGAGCATTTTAAATGAATTTATAGTTAATTCTTGTTCCATTAAATGTAGCATAATGACACAACAGAACAAGTATACATATCCAAATGAATCTCGGGAACTACGTAATTGCATCATCATTGTTTCAGAGACAATTAATCCTATCGATTAGTTCACAAATCAGTAAAAGCAAATCCACGTATAAAGATTGAAGTACTCCGAGTCTGTTATTATTCAGCCCATCAATTACAAAAACAGATGGTCAAGTTTGATGCCTAACAACAATTTCGATACGCTGATCATCGGCAGTGGATTAGCTGGGTTTACGCTGGCATTGCATTTGGCGCAGCATAAAAAAATCTGTATCGTAACTAAACTAAGTGCTAATTCGGGTGCCAGCTCATGGGCGCAAGGGGGAATTGCAGCAGCATTATCCGATAACGATTCTCCATCACAACATGTACAAGACACATTGATCGCCGGAGCCGGCTTATGCGATAAGGAAATCACTCAATACATCACCGAAAATGCAGCAAATGCAATTCATTGGCTGATAGATCAAGGTGTTATTTTCACCAGCGACAAAACAAGCGAAACCGGATATCACCTGACAAAAGAAGGCGGTCATAGCATACGGCGCATTATTCATAGCGGCGATGCGACAGGTAAGGCTGTACAGCAAGCCTTAATCCAGAAAATACAAACGCACCCGAATATTTTAGTACTGGAACATCATATCGCCATCGATCTGATTACCAGTGATAAGTTATCCGATTATGCTCACACGCAGCATAAACGATGCTTTGGTGCTTATGTCCTCGACAAAAAACAAGATAAGGTGCTTACCTTTACAGCGCAAAACACAGTATTAGCTACAGGTGGAGCCAGCAAGGTCTATCTCTATACGACCAATCCGGATACCGCCACGGGCGACGGTATTGCAATGGGCTGGCGCGCGGGTTGCCGGATTGCCAATATGGAATTCATCCAGTTTCACCCGACTTGCCTCTATCATCCACATGCAAAATCGTTCTTGATCAGTGAAGCTGTGCGCGGCGAAGGCGGTTTACTAAAACTGCCTAACGGTGATCGCTTCATGCAGGGGCACGATCAACGCGCCGAACTCGCGCCACGCGACATTGTGGCTCGCGCTATTGACTTTGAAATGAAAAAAAGAGGACTGGATTGCGTCTATCTGGATATATCCCACAAACCCGCTGATTTTCTCAAAGAACATTTCCCGACTATTTACGCCCGTTGCCTGGAATTGGGAATCGATATCACTCGTGAACCGATTCCGGTCGTTCCGGCAGCACACTATACATGCGGTGGCGTGGTGACTGACAAACACGGCAAAACCGATTTGGATAACCTATATGCCATCGGAGAAACAGCACATACCGGATTACACGGCGCCAATCGTCTAGCCAGTAACTCTCTGCTGGAATGTCTGGTATTGGCACAAGCTGCGGGAATCGATATCGCCAATCAACCTATGAATGGACTCCCAAAACTGCCTGACTGGGATGAAAGCCGGGTTACGGATGCGGATGAAGAAATTGTCATCGCACACAACTGGGACGAGTTGCGCCGCTTTATGTGGAACTATGTCGGCATTGTGCGCACAACCAAACGATTGCAGCGCGCGCAGCATCGCATTGCGTTATTGCGCGAAGAAATCGATGAATACTATACAAACTTCCGCGTTACCAGTGATTTGTTAGAGCTGCGCAACCTCGTCGATAGCGCCGATCTCATTGTGCGATGCGCCATGCTGCGCCATGAAAGCCGGGGATTGCACTATAGCAAGGATTACCCAGATACCTTGCCGGTAGCGCAAAATACGATACTGCAGAGGGAAATTTAGGAGCAACAGAAAACGGCGCCTTACTTTTCAACACCTAAGCCGGTGTAACCGGCTTAGGTTAATAACAGAACAACCCTATTTTAAATAGATTAACTTAAAAGACTAACTGCATTTTCCTGTTTCGGAACCATCACTGTTGGTCTCTGTACCATCTTCTTTCACACAAGAATTTTGGCAGACGCCTGATTTTTTACAGGACTTACCTGCTGGCAGGCTCTTCTTATCAATACAAGTGCCATCCACCAGATAACACACTTGGTTTGCTCCACAAGCTGTTTTTCCATCTTTCTCGGTATCCAGACTACAAGCGGCAAAAGCTTGGCTGGTAGCAAACACCATTGCAATAACTAATACCAATGCATGAACAGTTTTTTTAAACATATTTTCTCCCTTTTTAGTTTACAAGCAAAGAACTCCCTCTTTGCGCAATTAGGATAGCAGAAAAATTTTCTATTGCGTGTAAATTGTTTTTACTGTTCATGTCTAAAATACTTCAGGATAAACAGCATACTTATATTTACCAAAGGGCACACCACCATCAAAAAAAACACCAAGAACGTATCCCGTTGAGCGTAGTTTGGTATGTACTACACTCTCTCTTGTTAAAAGAGCCGCCATGATTATTGACCGGTTTCTTGATCCTGCTTCCATTTCCACCGCAACCAAACCCGCAATCGCCTGAATTCATCCACTTTGATGCTATCGGGCAAAATCACAATGCTGCGCATAAAAAATTTCCCGGCCGGTTGCAGATTCATCACTGTAAGATAAGGAGCGACAAAAGTGCTTCCCAATATGCGGCAAGCAATCGATTGCCCGGATCGCGTTGTTACAATACAGCACATATCCTCCTTGAGCTGCAAAGCGATTACCGCATCATTTGCGCTTAACAATGCATCTTTACGCAGGTAATAGAGCAGACTGATAATCAGAAAAACAACGATGATTGCTTTTACTTCCAGGGGTAACGCCAGCGGCCATAAAAAGCCGGCAGTAATTAGATGCGCCAGACACAATATCGTTACAAGGCGGCAGGAAGATTGAAGATGAATAAATAAATCAGGCATATTTAAAATCGCTTTTCCAGCATTGACGGTCACAGAAAATAAAATCGCCCGGCGCAAAGCGCAATCTCCCGTAGCACACTCTTGCTTTCAACTGGATTGAGTATCGTATAATCATCGCCCGTTTATTCATCCGTAGCTTTTGTATGAATCCAGCATGGCAAACCTTTTTACGTGATCGTCACGCCGTCATTGAAAATGATAGTGTGGTACATTTTGGCAACATCACAACCGAGCTTCAAGAGACGCCAACAACCACCGTCATGGCTGATCTATCCCATCACCGCATAATTCGTTTTTCCGGCGAGGACGCAAACACTTTTTTGCAAAACCAGGTCAGTTGCGATATCCGGGAAATCAATCCAAACCAAGCGCAATATGGCAGCTACTGCACCCCTAAAGGCCGGATTCTGGCAACTTTCCTACTCTGGCAGCACCATGACGATCTTCTAATGCAATTGCCTGCCGGTTTATCCGCTGCCATACAAAAGCGGCTAACCATGTATGTGCTGCGCGCCAAAGTACAGTTGACCGATGCCAGTAATGACCTGATCCGAATTGGTATCGCAGGTCCGGATGCCGCTCTGTTGATTAAAGATGTAACCGGTTTACCATGCCATTTTGATCATCCGTTGCACGTTACGCATGATGGCGTACAGAGCGCTCTTTGTCTTTCTCCGCAACGTATCGAATTGATCACATCGGTTGAAAATGCAGCGCTACTCTGGCAACGCTTTGATCAACATGCCAAACCGGTTGGTATGGATTGCTGGAATTGGTTAAATATTGAATCGGGAATTCCGGTTATATTGCCCGAAACCCAGGAAATGTTTCTACCGCAGATGGTCAATTTGGACGCAATTGGCGGTGTCAGCTTTAAAAAAGGCTGTTATCCGGGACAAGAAATTGTGGCACGCACGCAATACCTCGGGAAACTCAAACGGCGCATGTTTTTAGCGCATATTGACTCGACACAGACTATTAAAGCGGGCGATGCGCTATACAGCAGCGATATGGATGATCAATCCAGCGGCAACATTGTCAATGCAACACCGTCACCGCAAGGCGGTTTTGATGCTTTAGCCGTCATTCAGCAAAGCAGTGTTGACGCCATCGAGATACATTGGCAATCGCTGCAAGGGCCAACATTGGAAATTCAATCGCTACCCTATTCATTACCGGCGTAAAAACGCAACGGCTCATCACCGCTTGCGCATCACGTTATTGTTTCTCTGCAGCCTGCACTTGCGGCTTAGGTTGATTGGAAAAATTCAAATTGTCGGGTGCATTGGTCCCGCCCGTCACAATAAACGTCATTGCTTCTTCTGTCGTCCAATCCGTCAGAATAACATCGTCCATTGGTAGAATTTCGATATAACCGGAAGTCGGATTGGGTGCGGTCGGCACATAAACCGCAGCAAGCTTTCTCCCGCTGTTTTTATCTGTTATAACTTTCGTGATAAACCCGACCGCTTTCATCTCTGACGATGGAAAACTGATCAGCACAACACGCTGCCCGGTAACCGGCGGCTGGCTGACCGTGTGCAAGAAACGTTTGGTAGCGCCATAAATTGTCTGCACCAAAGGCAGTCTAGCGAGAATATTTTCATAAATACCGATAACTTTCTTACCAATGACAAAAGAAGCCAGCAAGCCGATGCCATAAAGACTCACAATCGTTAGCAACGCAGCCACTGCATGTTGAAAATTAGAATCGAGCAGCCAACTGGCCGTGGTATCCGAAAATGGCCGGACAGCACGCGCCGTCCCTTTTAGCAAAGGATCTCCGATCTGTGCCAATAAATTCAATAAAAAATCAAATACCAGCCACGTCACCCACAGCGGCGCCACGGTAAGAAAGCCAATGAGGATATAGCGAGCTAGATGGGCGGAACGTGCTGCAGGCTGTTCTTGATTACTTTCTGTTGACATGCTTTAAATTTTTCTCCCGCCATTTAAGTGTGTACGATCTAAGCCTTGTTTTCTTCCGATCAAAAGGCACAAACCGCCGGAAACCGGCCGCGCATAAAATTGGCTATGATAATATTATTTTGCGTGAAACCAATGCAAATATTAGAAATATCATATACTGGCAAGCCTGCGGCGTTCTTGGTAGAATCGCCGGACACGCTGCAACAATTTCTGACATAGATCGACTGGCATTGAACATGCGTTATCCGTAAAATCTGTTTTCATTTGCAGTAGAAAAATTCTGGCTGGCACACATTCCAAAAAACCAGAGTAACTTACTGAAAACAGCACCATCTCATGCAGAAAAATGAATTTTTAAACTAAAAAATCACCTTCACGAAATTCAGGGTGTTCTCTCATAGGAATGAAAAGGGATCGTTATGTCACATAGCTCAACACAAATTAATAAGTATCTTAAGAGTTTACAAAAGCACTTAGCTGATGAGCATCCGGATAACCCGACACTGGCCAATGCAGTCAAAAGCTTCAGAAAAATGGATTATGTCGGCCACAGCATGGGGTTACTCAACAAAGATGAGTCTTATGCGACCTGTGTGACCTGGTGGCCTATGATCGCCGTATTAGGCACTTTCTCCGCCGGAAAATCGACCTATATCAATTCCTACCTGGATATGAAGCTGCAGCGCACCGGCAATCAGGCCGTTGACGACAAATTCACGGTCATTTGCTACAGCCGCCATAATGAAGCGAAAACACTGCCGGGCATTGCACTCGATGCCGATCCGCGTTTCCCGTTCTTTCAAATTAGCCGTAGCATTGAAGAAATTTCCGAAGCCGGGCAAGAACGCATTGACGCTTACTTGCAATTGAAAACCTGCCCGTCCGAAAATATACGCGGAAAAATCCTGATCGATTCTCCCGGTTTTGACGCCGACAATCAGCGCGCATCGACATTGCGTCTAACGCAGCACATCATTAATTTATCCGATCTTGTGCTGGTATTTTTTGATGCGCGCCACCCCGAACCGAAAGCCATGCAGGATACATTGGCTTATTTGGTATCGGCCAGCGTTAACCGTGCCGATGCAAACAAATTCCTGTACATTCTGAATCAGATTGATGTCACCGCACAGGAAGACAATCCGGAAGAAGTTGTTTCGGCTTGGCAACGCTCGCTTGCTGAAGTAGGTTTAGTCACGGGACGGTTCTATCGCATCTATAATCCAGCTGCCGCCGTACCAATAGCCAATCCGCACATCAAAGAACGCTTCGAGAAGAAACGCGAAGAAGATATGGCCGATATCAATGCAAGAATGCATCAGATCGAAGTCGAACGTTCGTATCGCATTGTCGGAAAGCTGGAGCAAACAGCAAAAAGCATAAAAAATCAGATTGTTAACAAACTATCTGACATGTTAAAGAAATGGAAAAGCAAAGTCATATTATTTGATGGTTTAGCTTTTGGCACGTTGGCTGTGTTGGCAGGAATAGCATTAACGATGAATGAGTCCTGGGGCATTGTCAAAACATTCCCGGAAGAACTCATGCAAGGGGATACCACGGCAATCGCCATCGCTTCGTTTTTGGCGCTCAGCATTATTTTCATCCATTTTTCCATTCGCCGCGCCGTTGCCAATAAGCTACTGAAAAACCTAGCGAAAGAAATAGGCAGCGATCATGAGGTCTACAAACAGTACGTGCAGGCATTTAATAAGAGTACTGCCACGTACCGTCCAATGCTCCTCAGCGGACCGGCTGGCTGGAATGATGTTGCACAACAGACAATTGATGAAATCATTAACGAAGCCAATGATTATATTCAAGCGTTGAACGATCAATTCACGAACCCATCGGGAAATGAGGGCGGAAATTCGCAAGTTTAGGATCTTACAATGCCAGATCGTTTTATCGCATTGCTAAATACGTACTTTGCCACCCAAAGATCTTAATCAGCCACCAGGGATAACAAACAGAATTGATAGAAGAACCCAATCTACAATATCAATTCTTTTGTTCCCCATAGATCGCTCTAAATTTCTTCTTTTATCCACTTCAACCAGTATCCATACCAGTTTATCCAGAATTGCACTTCCCCATGACACAGCTTTTGAGCTGCAATGAGCTTTAAGGTCTCCGCCACCGGTTCGATTTAGCTTCATAACTTGTTCCAGTTTGGACAAAAACGATATTAAAGAGTAAAATTCCGGCTCTTTATACCCAAGGGTAGTTTAATAACCGGAGAATTTTATGTCAGTCACAATCGACCAAAAAGCACAGGTAGTGCGGGACTATCAAAGAGCCGAAGGGGATACTGGCTCTCCTGAAGTCCAAGTTGCACTCTTAACGACTAGAATCAATGACTTAATCGGTCACTTCAAAACGCATGTCAAGGATCATCATTCCCGCCGCGGTCTGTTACGCATGGTTGGACGCCGCCGCAAACTGCTTGATTATCTAAAAAGCCGCAATACCGATACTTACCAAACGCTGATTGAACGCCTTGGTTTGCGTAAATAATGGTTTTCTCAGACTTGGCTGGTGCCAATCGAGCAGACCATTTTTCAGTCATGCAATCGATATTCTTGTCTGCAGGCAAATCAAAATTCGGAAAGATTCATCAAATAGGAAAAGGGATTGTTAATTGAAACCTATTAAGAAGAGTATTACTTATGGACGCCATCAACTCACACTGGAAACAGGTGAAATAGCAAGACAGTCACATGGCGCCGTAATGGTTACAATGGACGATACAGTAGTACTTGTCACTGTAGTTGGCGCAAAAAATATAAAACCAGGACAGGATTTTTTTCCACTGACAGTGGATTACCAGGAAAGATCTTACGCAGCTGGCAGAATACCCGGCAGTTTCTTTAAGCGAGAGGGTCGTCCATCAGAAAAGGAAACATTAACTTCCCGATTGATCGACCGCCCTATTCGACCGCTCTTCCCCGAAGGATTCTATAACGAAGTACAAATAGTAGCCACGGTAATGTCGGCCGATAATGAAGTGGATCCGGATATCCCTTCGATTATTGGCACCTCGGCTGCGTTAATCCTTTCCGGCATTCCGTTCGATGGTCCGCTTGGCGCGGCCCGGGTCGGTTATATCAACAATGAATACGTTCTAAATCCAACCACTTCCGAATTGAAAGATACGCAATTGAATCTGGTTGTTGCAGGCACACAAAACGCTGTTTTGATGGTTGAATCGGAGGCACTGGAACTCCCGGAAGAAGTGATGCTAGGAGCCGTGACGTTTGGTCATGAGCAAATGCAGGTCGTTATCAATGCAATAAACGAGTTTGCGGATGAAGCCGGTGTTACCGCTTGGGATTGGACACCGCCGACCAAAGATGTCACTTTTGAAGAAAAGATTAACGGCTTGGCAGAAGCTGATTTGCGGCAAGCATACAAAATCAAACAAAAACAAGCACGTAGTGAAGCAATTGAAGTCATCAGTCAACGCATCTCCGCCGAACTCGGTGTTGATACCGAGGGTGGTCCCGATCTTCAGTCATTCAAGGAAGCTTTTTTTGCGCTGGAATCGAAAATTGTGCGCAACCAAATCCTGGATGGTGAACCTCGGATCGATGGCCGCGGCACGCGGACTGTCCGGCCTATTACAATTCGTAACGGTGTGCTGCCGCGCACGCACGGTTCAGCGCTATTTACCCGTGGAGAAACACAGGCATTGGCGATTGCAACTTTGGGTACCGCGCGCGATGAGCAAAAAATCGATTCGCTGCAAGGCGATTATAACGACCGGTTCATGCTGCATTACAACATGCCGCCCTACGCAACCGGAGAAATCGGCCGTGTCGGCACTCCAAAACGCCGTGAAATCGGTCACGGACGTCTTGCCAAACGCGCTCTTGCTGCCGTACTACCGGCTCCTGAAGAATTCGGTTATTCACTCCGCGTGGTATCCGAAATTACCGAATCCAATGGTTCCAGTTCAATGGCATCGGTCTGTGGCGGTTGTCTTGCACTGATGGATGCAGGTGTTCCATTGAAAGCGCATGTCGCGGGTATCGCCATGGGTTTGATTAAGGATGGCAACCGTTTTGCTGTACTGACAGACATTCTTGGTGATGAAGATCACCTCGGTGATATGGATTTCAAAGTAGCAGGAACCGAAAAAGGCATTACTGCCTTGCAAATGGACATCAAAATTCAAGGCATCACCAAAGAAATCATGCATGCAGCGTTGATACAAGCGCATGAAGGGCGGATGCATATCCTGCAAATTATGAAACAGGCGTTGCCATCGACCCGGGAAGATATTTCAGTACATGCACCGCGCATCATCAAACTAAAAATCAATCCGGAAAAGATTCGCGATGTCATCGGTAAAGGTGGCGCTGTGATACGTACACTCACGGAAGAAACCGGCACCACCATTGATATCACCGATGACGGTCAAGTCACGATTGCTTGTGTTAATGCAGAAGGCGGGGAATTGGCCAAAAAACGCATTGAAGACATTACCGCGGAAGTTGAGGTTGGTAAAATTTATGACGGTGTAGTCCTGAAGTTACTAGATTTTGGTGCTATCGTCAGCGTTCTTCCAGGAAAAGACGGCTTGTTGCATATTTCGCAAATCGCCAATGAGCGTGTCAACAACGTTTCCGATCATCTGAACGAGGGCCAGCAGGTTCGTGTCAAGGTGCTAGAAGCGGACGATAAGGGCAGATTGCGCCTCAGCATGAAGGCGGTAGTTGCTGATGAAAGCGATGCGGATTCTACCACAGAAGAATCCTAACTCGTCTCAGACTTACGCGTTAATTTAAACAAATGAAAAGCCCTGCTTCACAAGCAGGGCTTTTCATTTTTACCGGCCACAAGCCCATTCAGTTCATTGCGTTCAAAACTATTTAGCTATTTGCCTTTCACGCATTTCATCCAATGTCTTGCAATCGATGCAGAGTGTCGCCGTTGGCCGTGCTTCTAATCGTTTTAATCCAATTTCAACACCGCAGCTTTCGCAATAGCCATAATCACCGGAATCAATCTTACCGATAATCTCATCAATTTTCTTGATCAGCTTGCGCTCCCGGTCACGGTTACGTAATTCGAGCGTCATATCCGATTCCTGACTGGCCCGGTCATTAGGATCCGCGAAAACCGTCGCTTCATCCTGCATGGTATGAACGGCACGGTCAATATCCTGACCTAACTCAACTTTCATATCTTCCAGTATCTTACGAAAATGCGTCAGCTGATCTGGTCCCATATATTCTTCACCTGCTTTGGGTTCATAGGGAGTCACTTGTTTACTTTGCAGCTCTTTTGGCATCTTTCAGGCTCCTCTTTAATTCCGCTAGCGTATAAAAATCGCATAGTATTATCAGAAAACATGCTCGATAACAAGTTATTTATCCATAGCCCATGTTTGTCATCGATCGAATTCTACGATAGCACATCACTATAAATTTAATTTGTGGCATTACGCATGCAAATTGTCAACATTTCTGGTTTCTAATTCATACCAAAACAGAATCATCAAAATTCTCAACTTAAAACACGAAGAAATTGACGTTTCAAAGCTAAGAAGGTATAGTGTCGCCTTTTCCGGGGTGTAGCGTAGCCTGGTAGCGCGCCTGGTTTGGGACCAGGATGTCGGGAGTTCAAATCTCTCCACCCCGACCAATTTCAGCCCTAATATTTAGAGCAGCCCGATTTGGTGCCCGTAGCTCAATCGGATAGAGCACCAGCCTTCTAAGCTGGGGGTTACAGGTTCGATTCCTGTCGGGCACGCCACAAATATTATATTTTCCTCATGGATGGACTGAATTGCTCGACCCGGTTTTTGTGTGCAAGACCGTATCACTTTTCTTCATATGGTGGCTGTAGCTCAGTTGGTAGAGTCCCGGATTGTGATTCCGGTTGTCGTGGGTTCGAGTCCCATCAGCCACCCCACCTGATTACATCCTTAGTCCCCCATTCTGTTTCTTTATTGTCATTTATGCTCGCAATCCGAAGCGTGACTTTGTTTGCCTAAAAATATATATTAGCGGCAGAATAATTTATTTACCCGCTAACCCGCATTATTCAGGACATTACCGATGAGCCACAATTTATTCAACAGCCTGCATGAGCTATCCATAGCCCCCGGAAACACTGCAAAATACTATTCACTCCCAGCGCTGGAGAAAAGTGGCATTGGAAAAATTTCCCGGCTGCCGGTATCGATCCGTATCGTATTGGAATCGGTGTTGCGGAATTATGACAATAAAAAGATCACGGAAGCACATATCCGGCAACTAGCCAACTGGAAACCCGAGGCCGCAAGAGTCGACGAAATACCGTTTGTCGTTTCCCGCATTGTGTTGCAAGACTTTACTGGCGTGCCGCTGCTGGTCGATCTCGCTGCCATGCGCAGCACGGCGGTAAAGCTAGGAAAAAATCCGAAGCTGATCGAACCGCTAGTCCCCGTCGATCTAGTCGTTGATCATTCGATACAAGTTGATCACTACGGTACGAAAGATGCGATCGATCGCAACATGGAAATAGAATTTTTCCGCAATAACGAACGTTACCAGTTCATTAAGTGGGGCATGCAAGCGTTTGACACATTCAAGGTGATTCCTCCCGGGATCGGCATCGTGCATCAGGTCAACCTCGAATACCTCGCGCGCGGTGTGCACCGGAAAGACGAACTCATTTTCCCCGATACCTTAGTCGGTACCGACTCGCATACCACTATGATCAACGGCATTGGTGTCGTCGGCTGGGGTGTCGGCGGGATCGAAGCGGAAGCCGGTATGCTGGGTCAACCGGTATATTTCCTCACCCCTGATGTCGTGGGTGTCAATTTAACAGGCCGGTTGCGCGAAGGAGTTACCGCGACCGATCTGGTACTGACGATCACGGAAATGCTGCGCAAGGCTATTGTGGTCGGTAAATTCGTCGAGTTCTTCGGTGAAGGAACCGCTTCATTAACGTTGCCCGATCGCGCCACGATTGCCAATATGGCACCGGAATACGGCGCAACCATGGGCTTTTTCCCGGTCGACGACGTCACCATTGGCTATTTCAAAGGCACGGGACGCAGCCAGGAAGAAATCGCCGCATTTCAAGCATATTTCCAGGCGCAGCAGATGTATGGCATCCCCAGAAAAGGCGACATCGACTATACCAGCGAGCTGACGCTCGATCTGAGCTCGGTATCGCCTGCACTGGCAGGCCCCAAGCGCCCTCAGGATCGAATTGAGCTCGCAGCCATAAAATCCCGCTTTACCGAACTCTTTAACAAACCCGTCAAAGAAAGCGGTTACGGCAAACAAAACGACGATATCAATCAGCGTTACTCGGTACGTAATGCCCATAACCAGGATTCCGAAGTATGCACACAAATCGACTCCGGCAATGTCGATGAAAGCCGGCTGTCGGCGCCAGGTGCCGACAACACGCCGATGCCGCAAAGCGCAGCATCCACTGAACGGCGGATGGTTTCACGCAACATTACCGAAATGACCAGTAACCGCCCCACGCCCAATGCAGCCGATTTATGCCATGTCGAATTGAATGGCTCCAGCGTTGATCTGGGCCACGGCGATGTGATGATTGCCGCCATCACATCCTGTACTAACACATCCAATCCGAGTGTGTTGCTGGCCGCAGGCTTGCTGGCCAAAAAAGCGGTCGAGAAAGGACTATCGGTCAAGCATCACATCAAAACATCGCTAGCGCCCGGCTCGCGCATAGTCACCGATTATTTAAACATCACCGGACTGTCGCCTTATCTCGAACAATTGGGCTTCAATCTGGTCGGTTACGGCTGCACCACGTGCATCGGCAACGCGGGACCATTGGCCGAACCGATAGAAGAAGCCATCGTCAAGAATGATCTGGTCTGCGCTGCGGTATTATCCGGTAACCGCAATTTTGAGGCGCGTATTCATCCGAACATTCGCGCTAACTTCCTGGCATCACCACCATTGGTCGTGGCCTATGCAATTGCCGGTACTATACTGAAAGACCTCACGGCTGAACCGCTGGGAATCGGCAAAAACAATCAACCAGTCTGGCTCAAAGATATCTGGCCTAGCAGCGCGGAAATTCATGCATTATTAAAGTACGCCGCCAACGCGGATACCTTCCGGAAACTTTACGGCAATCTCACCAAAGATCACGCGCTGTGGAATAGCGTGACCTCCGTTACCGGGCAAACCTACAATTGGCCGGAGTCGACTTATATCGCCGAACCGCCCTTCTTCCAGAATTTCTCGCTGCAACCTGTACTATCCAGTGGCGCGGGTGACATTAAAAATGCTTACGCACTGGGGATATTTGGCGATTCCGTAACAACGGATCATATCAGCCCGGCGGGATCAATCAAGGACACTTCACCCGCAGGACGTTATCTGCTCGACCATCATGTCGGCAAAGCTGATTTTAATAGCTACGGCGCCCGCCGCGGCCACCATGAAGTGATGATGCGCGGCACCTTTGCAAATGTGCGCATCAAAAACCTGATGATTCCCGGCAGCGAAGGTGGCATTACACTTTATCAGGGCGCCGCAGGTGCTGCGCCGGAACAAATGAGCATTTACGATGCCGCGATGAAATATCAATCCCAGAATATTCCCACCGTTGTTTTCGGCGGCAAGGAATACGGTACCGGTTCAAGCCGGGACTGGGCTGCCAAGGGTACGCAGTTATTAGGTGTTAAAGCGGTGATCGCCACCAGTTTCGAACGCATCCATCGGAGCAATTTGATCGGCATGGGCGTTCTGCCATTACAATTCAAAAACAATGACAACGCCGATACGCTTGGCATCAAAGGCGACGAGCGATTCGATATCCTTGGACTGGATAACATCCAGCCGCAACAAGATGTCACATTGAACATCCGGAGAAAAGACGGCAGCAGTCAATCGGTGCCATTACTGTGCCGCATCGATACTGCCATTGAAGTGGACTATTACCGACATGGCGGCATTTTGCCTTATGTATTAAGAGAACTGATGGCTTAAGTAATCGGCCCGCACACCAGAATAAATAATATATTCAGATTCTTAATCATTAAAACTAGCTCTATTTTTAGATCGTCAAATGACATATAGTACATGACACGATAAAAAGCGGAGGTAGTCCGATGATATACGATCTGGTAGACAAAGCTTTTAAAACGCTTTTGTCATTAAATGAGGAAGATGAAAGAAAATTTGCTGATGCGAGAAAAGACATCAATCATATCAACCATATCCTTCACGATATGGTGATTATCGACACCAAAAGCTCTGCACTGCTGATGCATGTTTCCATTATGCTGGCGGTTGTCATCGGCATGCTGTTTACGCTGATCGGTCCAAAGGAAAGCGGCAGTATCCTGGCTTATATGTTGAAAATCGAAATGGTGGCTTACGCCGTCGTCGCCATGGTGCTTCTCCGGTGCCTCGATATCATGAGACCGCCGTTCCGGAAACTCAGAAATGAAATGCACGAAATCAATGCCCAATACCATCAAGAAATAGTCACCAGAAGAGCAATCTATCAGTTGATGTCTCGAGTCGTTTTCATTTTGACGGTGGTACTGATCTTAATTACATTCTTAAAGATTTTTGGCTTTCAATGAAGCATTGAAAACATCATAACCCAATAAGCTAGAAGCGTATTCCCACGTAACAATCGCAGGAAAATAACATGGCCGACTGCATTACTGCTGTCGCGTTACTTATTTGTTCTTTGCTTGCAAGGTAAATACATCCACCAAGCGGAATTTAGGCGTTTGTGTCTTGAGATCTGTTACAGGGGTATCAATACCGATGACATAACCGGTCAACGTGTTTTCGGTCAATTTAAAGCGAATGATGTGACGATAGCGTTCAGACCTCGCTCCTCCCCCAGCCTCGCCGTTATGGCAGTTGAACGCCAGCGATACCGCGAAATACCAGCCTAGCCAAATACAGCTAAAAATCCCGCCCGATAGCAAAGCCATCAGCAAGCGCCAACCATCAACAGGAACAGGCTCACCTCGCGTCGCTGCAAAAAATACGGCCAATCCGATGACAACCCATGCCATCAACATACCGTTACCGATTTTTTTCTGAACTTCCGGTGAAAAATTTTTGATCAAATACTTATTAGTAAACAAGAAGCCCGCAGCCAAGGTAATTGCGATTGTCACCGTGCAAATTATTAACCATTCGGTCAAGCTGGCATATAGCGCCAAACACACCGGTATCGAAATTTGCAGTAGCGCATGCCAGAAACCTATTGCAAAAAACTTGCTTTTGTTAGCTTTGGCAATGCCAAGCTTGCTGGTATCAAGAAGTGGAAAAAAGAAAGTAAAACCCAAAATCACTAGGCTCCAAAGAATGATAGCCAGCAAATCAAAACTCATCACGGATGCTTTGTAAACACCGTAATGCAAAAAACCAAATGAGATACAAGCAATCCCCATCACATTCAACACCCATAAAGGAAGAGAATCCCCTCCAGTTTGACGCCGGATTTTGGATCGGTCCGATAAAACATCACTATAGCTACGGCTCAGATCGATTATCTGCAGCGCAGCAATCACAAACACACCGATCAGCCATGAAGCTTGGAAAGAAGCTGGAGATGATTCTCTAGGCCAAAGCACGAGAAATAGTAACGGAATTATCCATAAAGAAATGGGTACGATGAATACCGTACGGTACCGCTCCCATTCATCCTGCGAGTCACTGTATTTAACTGTTGATAACCCCGGTACGCTCATCCTCTTCCATCCAAACAAAAAAGCAATGAATAGAATGATGTAAATCAAATCGAACCCATACGATAATTCGAAATAGGGATTTGTATCAGAAATATAAAGCGCTTGCCGGATACGTTCCAGAAAGTACTGATCTGCATCGAGCGCAGGTAAATTATCCAAGAAATATCTGAATAAGGACGAAGTGCTTTGCGGAATAGTCACTGCAAAATAAGTAACCAAAGCCACGATGGCGCCGATTAACCCAACATACCCCCCAGTAAGAATATTCCATGGATTAAGAATCCGCTGCGTGGCTTCTCGATGAGAATCTGATTCCTCCGGATAAACCTGTTGTTTCTTGATTTCTCCAACATCGGTATGGCTCGAGTGCAAAAAAGCACCACCGCCGCCAGCGACCACGGAAGCGTAATTGCCAAGTTCACCGCTCTCATTTTTGTTACCCCAGTAACGCGCGTAATGATGCGTATCACCTGAAATATCCAGGCGGCATTTGTTGCTGCTCAGTTTACCGTCATACAGAAAACCGGGCTCCAGCCCCAAACGTTCAAATGACTTCGTCATCGGCGCATCTTCGTCGGCGCGCTTTCCAAAGACGGTACTGGGCTCGGGCGTTGCGACAATTAATTTACCGGGTATTGCAGCTTGCAAAGCTTCTTGCACATCCGCTTGCTTTTGTTCATCAAATAATTCACCGCTGGTTACCCGATCTTCGCAAAAGGTTGATACAAAGAAAGCCTGCTGCCGCTTGTCCATTTTGCCATTTTGCGCATCAAATCCCCATAATTTCCACTCAAAAGGCAATTCCAGCGCGACATAGCTGCTTCTTTGCATCCGTTTGAATCCGTACAGACCAAGCTGAGGATCTTGCAGATCTTCTTGCTCGCGCACCTGCACCTGAAGATTTTGACTGATCGGTTCACAGAACTGCCGGTTAAAACCATCCAATGCATCGTAATAATCATGATTGGCCGGTATACCAAAAATCGGACGTTGCTCAACCTTTTTCCCAGTAGCGGCACTGATGTCCATGTAGGCCCAATTAAAAGGCGTCTGGAACCGCTCTTTGAGCGAAGCGACATCGGCCACATGGTAAGCCGTATCGCCGCCGACAAATAAAAACTCACCGCGCGGTAATTGAAGATCATAGCCTTCGGCTGAGGATAACGAGATTTGATCTTTACCCGGCACTTCACTTTTAAGCCAGAGATCGCTCATGCACAAATACGCGACGTTATAGACCGCGCTCATGCCGTCGCCGGTATCCGCAATGTAATCAAACCAGTATGGCTCTTGTTTCTTGCTATCGCAGCGTGTTACCGGAATGGTTTCGGCAAACATCCAGTCTCTGGAATCTTGCTTCTCGCCATTCAGTGTAGAGGAAATAATGCTTTTGAGGCGGGTCAGAAGATCCCTGCCCCCGAGCCAGCTAACCGGCTTTTTGAATTCCCGTTTCATTCCCATCCTATTGTCAGTTGAGCATTAAATACTATGAGTGTTGGTCATCATAGCGCACGACATCGCATTAAGAGAAATTTAACTTTTTTAACCGCCCGGAAATTCGGAACTGTTTGCAGCCTCCTCGTTTTTCGACCCCATCAAATAGAAGTTGCGGGTATTTGGTCATGGTGAACTGTACTGGTGCAATGCGGCCGGGCAACTCATGGAGGCCATGAACGGCACATTAAGCAGTTCGTGGATAACCCTCCAGCAGTCGCTTTTGCCCCATGCTGCTGCACGAACACAAAGCTGGAATAAACAGGCCAAAGTCATGACAAGGATTATTCGTTATGTAATCCATACAGTTAAGCATTTGCTTGTTTACTTAATACTAAACATAATAATAAAATCAATACTGTTAGCATCAAATGAAACAAGTTACGATTCTTGTTTTCGGATAAATCTATTCTGGAATTAGAAAAAAGCTCTCAAGCGATTGGAAAATACCGACAAAATACCAGATCAATATTTGGATAATGATGCAGAACAACCAATGATAGATTTATCCACCATCAGCCTGGAGAAGATGGAATTCATGAAAGAAATCGCCGCAATGGATAAAGAAAAGTTTCACGCAAAGGCTGGCGCTATACGGGATCATGCAAGTGCAAGGTGGGATAAAAACAAAAAGGGGCTAAGAAAATGATAAGAAAAACTCTTCAAGCAATCGCTGTAACCGTACTTTTGATTGCGGCATCGACAACTGCAAACGCGGCATGGACAATTAGAGACTTAGGAATTTTTGATGGAGATTCAAGCTATGCCTCAGCAATAAATAACTCCGGCCAGATTGTCGGAATAGTTGGGTGTTGCGGTGGCGTTGTTGGACACTCATACATACCGGACCTAATGGTATAGGCAACTCATCCATAGCGGCATATGAAGTACGAGAAGTCAACGATTCAGGTCAAGTAGTCGGTACAAATGGCAGCAAGCCATTTTTCACAGGACCAGATGGTGTTGGTATTACATATTTAAGCACAGACAATGGCGAAGCAAATGATATCAATAATTCCGGCCAGGTTGTCGGCAACATATCTGGACACGCATTCATAACCGGCCCCAATGGAACAGGAATAACTGATCTTGGAGAACTTAGGGCAAATGGTATCAATAATAGCGAGCAGGTTACGGGGGCTTTTTTTGACGGTGCCTTAAATCGTGCATTTATTACTGACAATGATGGCGTTGGAATAAGAGATATTGGAAGTCTTGGAGGAACAAGCGTCGGATTAAAAATAAACGATTCTGGTCAAGTCACAGGATTGTCAACTACAGAAATAAATGGATTTTCTCATGCGTTTGTCACCGGAACTAATGGGTCAGGAATGATTGACCTTGGCACAATGGGAGGAGATATGAGCGTTGCATATGGCATCAACAATCTTGGTGAGGTTGTTGGCTATGCTGGATTTAGACCTGAGTGCTTCTGTTCTACGGATGCATTTCTATACAGTCATGGAATGATGGTTAATTTAAGTAGATTAGAAGTATTTCAATCAGCTGGGTGGACGCGAATATTTGCTGTTGATATCAATGATCACGGCCAAATTGCTGGATTTGGAACTATCGGTGGAGTGCAGCACGCTTTTCTGCTCTCCGGAGCAGACGAAGAATTCTTCCGCACCTATGTACCGGTACCCATACCAATCCCAGAGCCACAAACTTACGCGATGCTGCTGGCCGGGTTGGCGTTGTTAGGGGTTATAGCCCGCAACAGAGTATTAGCTTAAGTTAAAACATCAAACGAGGGATACTCACAATGAACAATAAACTACTACTATCGATAACCTTAGTTTCCATCTTGTCATCCAATACAGTCAATGCAGACTGGTCAATCAGAAGCCTCGGCACAATAGATGGGATTTATAGCAATGCCTCAGGCATCAATAATTCCGGGCAAGTGGTTGGTGAATACATGCCTAGCCATTCTCCATTCTTTTCCAATGGATTTATAACGAAAGTCAACGGTACAGATATAACGAAACTGGATACTTTTGGCGCAAAATTAAGCAACGCCGTCAGCATTAATAATTCCGGTCAAGTAATTGGATATTATGATTTTAATGACAATTTGAACATGCACGCTTTCATTACTGGTCCCAATGGCACAGGAGTGACCGACTTAGGCACGTTAGGCGGGGTTATCAGTATGGGACTCGGCATTAATAATTCCGGTCAAGCGGTCGGGGTATCTTATTTGTCAGACAATCGCACTCAGCATGCTTTCATCACCGGAGCGAATGGCGTCGGAATGATGGATCTGGGCACTCTGGATGGGAAAACTGATAGCGTTGCCTTGGATATTAACAGTTCCGGTCAAGTAGTGGGAGGGTCATACTCAGTAGACGGCAGTGACTCACATGCTTTCATCACTGGGGCGAATGGTGCGGGAATGTTTGATTTAGGCACTCTGGTTGGGAAAACTTAGAGTTATGCCTTTGGTATCAATGATTCCGGTCAGGCAGTGGGTACCTCTAGTAGTCATGGGAACAATGATTCCCGTGCTTTCGTTACCGGCGCAAATGGTGCGGGAATGATTGATTTAGGTGCCATGGGCGGAGATTGGAGCGCAGCAAATGGAATTAATAACTTAGGTCAAGTAATAGGGGCGGCTGGCTATGGTTCGTATGGATCAAATGCTAACGCATTCATCTATAGCAACGGGGTTATGGTCAACCTATCGTATCTTGATGTGGTCATTGAGGCGGGGTGGACGAGTCTTTACGCCAAGGCCATTAATGACAACGGACAGATCGTCGGATTTGGAATCCTGGATGGTGTTAGTCAAGCATTTTTGCTCTCAGGCGCCGACGATGAAGACTTCTATCGTTCATATGTCCCATTCCCTCTCACTCCTCTTCCTGTACCAGAACCATCCACCTACGCTATGCTGCTGGCGGGGCTGGGGCTGGGGTTGCTATTTTTCAGAACCAAAACAGAATTGAATTCATAAAAAGGAATACTGAATGCTGACAACTGCACTAATGTGTTTCGTTATTTCCGTTACCAGTGGGGATACATTGGTTGCAAGTTGCGATCATCATCAAATAGTTGTACGGCTCGCTGAAATTGATGCCCCCGAAAAACGCCAAAGATTCGGTCTTGATTCAAAGTTATCTTTGTCAGAAATTTGTTTAAATAAAAATGCTGAAGTAACGCCAAAAGGCAAAGATAGTCGTGACCGCACCGTTGCCTATGTTACATGTGAAGGAATAGATGCCAATACCGAGCAAATCAAACGCGGCATGGCTTGGGTTTTTGATAAATATGTAACTAATAAGGGATTGTATGACATACAAAATAAAGCAAAATTGTCGCAATCTGGATTATGGAAATTAGATTCCCCTATCCCGCCTTGGGAGTGGAGAAAAAACACACCAGCGCCCAAACTATGATGTGAAATATAAAAAACAAGGATCAATCAATGCCACTTTCACCTGTACAAAAGCTGCTAAAAACTTTCGCTTGAGCGGCGCTGATTAGCAGAATCTATCAAGTGATGGTCGGGTCTGGGGTTGATGGAGTTTAGCTTGAAGCACCAGACGAAAAGTAGCTTGTTTAATGCATAAAAAAATCCAGTGCGCTATAGGGAATAACGCACTGGACAACCTCGTCTCATTTAGTCTTTTTACTCTGGTCAAGTAAAAATACCTTTGCTAATCAACAGGAAATCTATTAATAAGCAATCTTATTATGCATGAGTATCTGCTCTTGAACAGCCAGGGTAAGCGCGTAAGGGGTTCGGCGTAGTTGCAGGCAAGCTGAGAAATCGGGAGGCGCGTTTCCCATGGGGTAGGAAACGCGCCTAAA
>NZ_FNOE01000039.1 GCF_900106555.1 Nitrosomonas oligotropha
GACGAGGAAGAAGACGAGGGTGAAGGAGCGGCTGGCGGTACATCTAGCAGCACAGAAGCCCAGAGTGATGATGAAGATGAGGATGAAGAGTAATTTAACTTTTTACGCTCAGTTTTTACTTATTTTCAGAGTGCTTTAAAATTCTGAATAAGGCTAATGATGTAACTAGAAAAGAACCCGCACAAAATAATTTGTGCGGGTTCTTTTATTTGTTGAAATCGTATAACTATCATTAAAATAATGAATCTTTTTTTCTCCAAAACTTCAATGATGAATTATGAATATAGCAAATAAATCAGGAAATTTTCAGGAGCAGTAAATATGTCATTCGAGCAACTCGGTTTATCTGCCGAATTATTGCGCGCTATCTCTGATCAGGGATATATCAATCCGACACCGATACAAGAACAAGCAATACCAGTTATTTTAGAAAAAAAAGACGTGATGGGAGGGGCCCAAACGGGTACCGGCAAAACGGCGAGCTTTACACTTCCCATGTTACAGAGGCTGGGGATTCATGCAAACACTAGCATGTCACCCGCACGGCACCCCATCCGTGCATTAATTTTAGTTCCAACGCGAGAACTTGCTGTGCAAGTGCATGATAGTGTCAAAACATATGGAAAGCACTTGACACTCAGATCGACGGTTATTTATGGCGGGGTGAATATCGATTCTCAGATCGATATTGTACGTTCCGGTATAGAGATATTAGTAGCAACACCGGGACGATTGCTGGACCATATCCAACAAAAAACCTTGACGCTGACAAAAGTTGAGATATTGGTTTTGGATGAGGCTGATCGAATGCTGGATATGGGATTCATGCCCGATATCAAACAGATTATTCAATTGCTTCCTGAGCAGCGTCAAAATTTGATGTTTTCGGCAACTTTCTCGGAAGATATCAAGAAACTTGCAGGCAAGATATTACAGAACCCGGTACTGATCGAAGTTGCCAAACAAAACTCAGTGAGTGAATTAATAACCCATGTCGTTTATCCGGTTGATGCTACTCGAAAGCAAGAGTTACTTATTCAACTGATTAAACAAAAAGATTTGCAGCAAGTATTGGTATTTACGCGTACCAAACAAGGCGCGGATCGTTTAGCGCAGCGGCTCAATAAGCATGATATTTCAAGCGAAGCGATACATGGCGATCGAAATCAGCTGCAGCGTACCAAAGCATTGGATAATTTTAAACAGGGACTGATTCGTGTACTGGTTGCAACTGACGTTGCTGCACGGGGTCTTGATATCGACGAACTGTCTCATGTGATTAATTTTGAATTACCCAATAATCCCGAAGATTACGTGCACCGCATCGGCAGAACGGGGCGCGCCGGAACAAAAGGATTCGCCATTTCGTTAACCAGCAAGGAAGAAAATAATGCATTGGCTGATATCGAGAAATTATTGGGAATCAAAATTAATACAGAACAAATCGAAGGATTTGAATCAAAAGAACCACAGGTTCGCGATACCAATAAAAAGTCAATAACCGGTGAGCAGAGATCCAAGCATGGCGGATCAATCAAGCAAAATAAGAAACCCAATTCATGGGTGAAAAGCGATGAGAAAGTTGTTCACTTTGGTAAAGAAATAACCCCCCAACATACCCGACGTGCCAAGAAGACCGAAGATCCGCTATTTACCCAGCCTTATGTTTCTAAATATTCCGATGCGAATGCCTTGGCGGCGGATTCCAGTGGATCACATAAGAAAGCAATGCACCGGCATCATGCGAATAAACCAATTCCAGCTTTGTTTATTACTCCCGCAGCCAATAAAGAGAAATAGTACAAATTCCGGAAATTCGTGCGCTGTTTCTTCCGGGTATAAATGCTAGAAAACCAAATTCGCACGAGAGGCATAGTGTATTTCCAGTGCGGAAGTGTGGGGATAACATATATAATGCTGAGATCAATTTGATCGGAAAATTACAGTATTGCAAGGTTTGGGGTTTGGTTTCTTATTCCATCTCAACAGATTCCGTTGCTTATCATGCGTCCAATTTTAAAATCCAGTAAATTAACCAATGTCTGTTATGACATTCGCGGCCCTGTGCTTGAGCGGGCGCGGCAAATGGAAGAAGAAGGGCATCACATTATCAAGCTGAATATTGGCAATCCTGCTACGTTCGGTTTCGATGTGCCCGAAGAGATTCTGCAAGATGTCATCCGGAATTTATCCGATGCTTCCGGCTATTGCGATTCCAAAGGATTGTTTGCTGCGCGCAAAGCGATCATGCATTACACCCAACAAAAGCAAATTCCCAATGTGCAATTGGACGACATCTTTATTGGCAACGGTGTATCCGAGCTGGTTGTATTGACGATGCAGGCATTGCTGGATAATGGCGATGAAGTGCTGATTCCGATGCCGGATTATCCATTATGGACTGCTGCGGTGGTCCTGTCGGGCGGTATTGCGAAGCATTATCTATGTGATGAAGCATCGGGCTGGTTGCCGGACCTGGACGATATCCGTGCGAAAATCAGCTCCAGAACTCGTGCTATTGTCATCATCAATCCGAACAATCCAACCGGTGCGCTATATCCCAAGGAACTGCTGCTTGAGATCATTGAAATTGCCCGTCAGCATCAATTAATCGTTTATGCCGACGAAATTTACGACAAGATCTTGTACGAGCATGCCGAGCATACGTCGATTGCCTCATTGGCCGACGATGTCTTGTTTGTGACGTTCAATGGTTTGTCAAAAAATTACCGCGCCGCCGGATTTCGTTCCGGCTGGGCGGTGGTTTCCGGCGAGAAGAGTCATGCGCGCGATTATATCGCCGGGCTTAATATGCTGGCTTCGATGCGGTTATGCGCCAATGTACCGTCGCAATTCGGCATTCAGACCGCGTTGGGCGGGTATCAAAGTATTTATGATCTGACATTACCGACCGGCCGGTTAATGCGGCAACGCGATGTTGCTTGGAATTTGTTGACGGAAATCCCCGGCGTGAGTTGTTTTAAACCGCAGGCGGCACTGTATTTGTTTCCGCGTTTGGATCCGGAGATTTATCCGATCGAAGATGATCAGAAATTTGCGCTGGATCTGTTATTGGAAGAGAAGGTTTTATTGGTTCAAGGTACCGGTTTTAACTGGAAGCGTCCGGATCATTTTCGCGTGGTATTTTTGCCCAATGTCGACGATTTGACCGAAGCAATGGGACGCATTGCAAATTTTTTGCATCGCTATCGCAAACGCCTGGGCACTAATTGATAGTTACTCGAATTGACACTATTCGTAGCTTGTACTGTGTTCTTTATTGCGCTAATTGCCGGTAAATTTTAGGTAGTACTTGAGAGAGCCGGTCTGGCCGGGCGACAATGGCATAATCGCCTCGACCGAATAGATAGGGAAAGTAATCTTGCGCTTGATGATCTATCGTAATTCCAAACACCGATAACCCTGCATGGCGGGCTTCAAAGATAGCTTGACGAGTATCTTCGATACCGTAACGGCCCTCATAATAATCCAGATCGTTCGGTTTACCATCGGTTATCAGCAAGATCAGGCGGTGCCGCTCCGTGCGCTGATTCAGAAGCTTGCTGATATGACGTAAAGCTGCGCCCATGCGCGTGTAATACCCGGAACGTAATGATGCGATACGCCGAAGTACCCGAGCATCAAACGCATCATTAAAGTCTTTTACTTCGGAGATGCGCACATAATCCCGCTTGCGTGATGTAAATGTGTAAATGGCGAATCTATCCCGGCATGTAGCGAGGCCTGTCGCAAGGGTAATTAATGCTTCTTTTTCGATATCAAGAATACGTTTTCCACCTATCCAACTGTCTGTAGACAATGAAACATCCATCAGAATCGCTACGCTTAAATCGCGGGATTGTTGCCGTGTATCGAGGTAGACCCGGTCTGAGCACGTGCCGGTTGCGTGCAGATCGCATCGTGCGCGCACGAAGGCATCCATATCGAGTTCATTTCCATCCAGTTGGCGACGCAACTTTTCGCGTTTTGGCTGCAATGCCTCAAATTGCCTGCGAATTTTACGAAAACGTTTTTTCGCGTGAGAATCCGGTTCCCAGCGTTCGTTATCTTCAAGCGCGTTCTGGAAAATAATCCGGCATTGCCGGGTGTGATATTGTTTGCGCTTGAAATCCCATTCCGGATAAGCCAGTTCGGCAATCAATATCTCCGGATTGACATCATCCGGAGAAAGATCCAAGTCAAACTTCAATCGAGTGGCAGCGCGTTGTTCATGCGGACTAAGCGTGATTTCTTCAAGCGCCTCGGCAGCATCTTTGGCGGCATCCACTTCGTCGTCTTGCACTGCCCGATTGACATTGACCATTTCCGACCAGCTCATCAATTTTTCGAAACGATTCAATAACAACGGATCATCCCGAGCACTTTGATCTTGTTTTTCCCGCCGGCTTTTCTTTTTGCGGTGTCTTTCATCGGCTTCAGAATTATTGCCGGCATTGTCATCCAGAACATCCGGCCCGGCATTTGCGGATTCCGGATAAAAATTCACTCTGCCCCACAGCGGGACTGGCAGAAAGGGACGATAATTCCGGGCTGCGCGCCATTGCGTGAAATCGGGCGCCAGTTGCAAGACAGCTTGCAGAAAGACTTCTCCTGCAGAATCTATACACAATTGATTACCCAGCATTGTTTGAATAACGCTTTCGATACCCTGTTCTTGCGCCGTCAGTGAACGGCGCGGCCGATGTTCCCGGAGGGCCGCGCAAAGCCTTCGGTAGCTCTGCGCCAAGCCTGGGTAGTGCTCAATGATATCTCTACTTATCCAATAAGCTCGATGCAAAAATGCAAGATCGGTTTGTAAAGGATCCTGGAACTTAAGGGGCAGTGAAGATCGGTAATTACCCGCCGTGGCGAAGAATGCCGCGAGCCAGAAATAATGTTGCCGGTTCAGGTCGTTATCGGGAAAAAAATCCAGCGCATGCGGCAGCAATACGCGTTCCGCATTGCATTCAACCGGAATCAGCGATTCTTTCATCAGACCGAGGCGCTGCCGCATTGTCAGCCGGTGTTCCGAGGATTGTGGCGTTCCTGCAACGATACCTACGCCTGGAGCTCCGCCTAGTCCGCGGAAAAAAATTCCGAGTGCAGTGCGCACATCATCCAGTGATACCGCCGCTTCCGGATAATGCCGGTAACTGGAAGGTGCGCCAACCATGCGGTGCCATAAACGGCCTGTTTGTTCTTCCAATTCGGTCAATTCAAGCCAATTCATGGCTGGCCGAAGGTTGCGTTGATGAGTTCGAGCAATCCTTGTTTAACTTCCGGGTCGTCGCATAAAGGCTCGACGAGCGCCGCTTCGGCAGCTTGTTGGGGATCCAAGCCATTCTTCAGTAGCGTGGCACAGTAAATCAGTAAACGCGTAGATACTACCTCTTCAAGATCAACATCTTTCAAGGTGCGCAGCCGTTGCGCCAGCGTAGCGAGAAGGATGCATTGCGGCTCGGGCAAACCGCTTTCGGCTGCAATGATTTCAGCCTCGATAGCCGGTGACGGGAAATCGAAGCTGATGGAAACGAAGCGCTGGCGCGTGCTGGGTTTCAGGGATTTCAAAATATTCTGATAACCCGGATTGTAGGATACTACCAGCATGAATTGCTGCGGAGCCTCAAGCAATTCCCCGGAGCGTTCCAATGGCAAAATCCGCCGGTCATCTGTCAAGGGATGCAGCACCACTGTCACATCTTTGCGAGCTTCCACAATTTCGTCCAGATAACAAATGCCACCTTCGCGCACCGCGCGCGTCAACGGTCCATCCATCCACTTAGTTTCGCCGCCTTGCAGCAAATAACGTCCGGTCAAATCCGCCGCTGTCAAATCATCGTGGCAGGACACCGTGTGCAATGGCCGTCCCAGACGGGCGGCCATGTGCATGACAAAACGGGTTTTGCCGCAACCGGTCGGTCCTTTGATGAGCAGCGGCAGGCCTTCACGATAGGCAGTTTCGAACAGTGCGCATTCATTACCGGTTGGCCGGTAAAATGGAACGAGCGCCGCTCCGGCAGATTGTTGCACGGTACTGTGATCGATCATCAAGCGTTAATGCGCGTAGCTTGATGACAAAGCTTTCTCGCGCGCGGGCCCTAATGCCGAATAGATGAACAGTAATGCGCCAATGATGAAAAATACTCCCGAACCGAGGCGCAACCAATAAAACAATTCAATTTGCGATTGCACTTGCATGTATCCCATTTCCAGCACGCGTTGCAGATGCGTTTGCAGGATACCCGCAAATATCAGTGCAAACGTAATGCCGATCATCGCCGCATTCATGAGCCAGAAACTCCAAATATTCAAGGCTTGGTTAAACGGCTGCAACTTACGCAATGCCGGTAGCGCGTAAGTGAAGAACGCCAGGTTTAGCATCACGTAGGCGCCGTAAAAGGCCAAGTGGCCATGCGCAGCGGTCAATTGCGTGCCATGCGTATAGAAATTAATCGACGGGAAGCTGTGCATCAGGCCGAGCAATCCGGCGCCGACGAAGGCCATTACCGGGCAACCCAGACTCCAGAGAATCGCGGCTTTGTTCGGATGGTTCCGGCCGCTTTTCTTGACCAGGTAAAAAGCCCACAGCATCATGGCAAAAAATGGAACGACTTCGAGGAAAGAAAATATGATTCCGATCCAGTGCCAATATTCCGGTGCGCCAATCCAGTAGTAATGATGGCCGGTGCCAAGCAAACCACTGAATAGCGAAAAACCGACAATCACATACAGCCACTTCTCAATCACTTCGCGATCGACACCGGTCAGCTTAATCAGCAGGAACGCCAGCATGGCTGCCATAATCAATTCCCACACACCTTCCACCCATACATGCACGACCCACCACCAGTACAATTTATCGACAGCCAGATTGTCGGGATTGTAAAAAGCGAACATGAAGAAAATGGCTGCACCCCATAAACCCAGCAGCAACACGATCGATACCACCGTTTTGCGCCCTTTGAGCACGGTCATGGTGATATTGTAAATAAATATCACGAAAGCGATAACCATCAAGATTTTGACCCAAAAAGGCTGTTCCAAAAATTCCCGTCCTTCGTGTACGCCTGACAGGTAACTGCCGACCGCAGCCAATGCGGCAAAGACAAAAACACCCAATTGCAGCCATGCGAGTTTGGGGCTGTGAATTTCCCTTTCGCTTTCTTCGGGAATCAGAAAATAACTGGCACCGAAATAACCTAACAATAACCAAACCAGCAACGCATTCGTGTGTATCATCCGGATAATATGGAAAGGCGCCATTTCAGAAAGAAAATTAGGAAACACATAAATGGCGCCTGCCAGCAGACCGGCCAGAACTTGAACCAGAAACAATGCCAAAGCAGCGACAAAATAGGGAAAAGCAAGTCCCTGCGTATGATATTTCATTGCTATGCCTCCATAAAACATCTTGATGAATGAATTTGCCTGAAAGATCGCGAGGATTAACCGGAAATTCCGGGAGGCCAGCCAAGGGTATTGATACGGCTTGTCCATTCCAGAAAATCGACTAGATCATCCAGTTCCTGCTCGGTTAAATTGAATTGAGGCATCTGCCGACGCCCTTCGATACGGGTCGGTTGCGCGCGCATCCAAGCTTTGAGTCCTAGCCGGGCGCCTTCCGGGCTTTGTTTGCCGCCGTAACGAATCCAAACATTGCCTAACTCGGGCGCAAAATAAGCGCCTTCTCCAAGCAGTGAATGGCAATTGATGCAGGAATGGCGTTCCCACACATGCTTACCCCGCGCAACCGATTCTGTCAGCGTGGACTCATCGGTGGCTACATTCACCATATAGAAATGCGTGTGAATGGTTAATGCCGTAAAAACGGCCAGAAAAAAAATAGAACCGCCATAGAAAATATTGCGAGCGGCTGATTTGGTTAAATGCTCGGCCATAATGCGCGACTCCTCTTTGACAAACAGTGAAAGACCCTTTTGTTAAAAAGGTATATTATCCATAATTATCAAATGGATATATCATTTTCCTAGAATCTTTATCGATTCTAGCCTAAATCATCCAGAATAAGAAGCCGTGTCAGAAAACAGGTAACAAATAAGGAACGGTTTTGCGCTTGACGGAAAACTTTACCAGGGGCTTGCTTGAAACGAGGAAGGGCAAACAATTAAGTCGCTGTAATCCCGGTGAGTGTTCACACGGACAGAGCCGTTAAACGCCGGATTGCTATTATCGTATATAATTGCGTTCATTCCATAACTTGTTTTTATTCTTAAATTTATGAAACCCATCCATATTGGTTTATTAGGAATTGGCACTGTCGGTGGCGGTACCTACACTGTTCTGAAACGTAATCGCGAAGAAATTGCCCGCCGCGCAGGTCGTGAAATTATCGTCACAATGATCGCTGATAAGGATCTGGAGAAAGCGCGTGCACTGGCGGATAGCAATGTAATTGTCACCGGCAACGCGCATGAGATCACAACCAACCCCGACATCGATATTGTCGTCGAGCTGATCGGTGGACAAACCATCGCCAAGGATTTGATCCTGGAAGCACTGGCGCACGGCAAACATGTCGTGACAGCCAATAAAGCGCTGCTGGCGAACCATGGCACGGAGATATTCGCAGCCGCTCGTGCTAAGGGCGTGATTATCGCGTTTGAAGCTGCGGTAGCTGGCGGTATCCCCATCATTAAAGCGTTGCGCGAGGGGTTGACAGCCAACCGCATTACTTGGATCGCCGGGATTATCAACGGCACTTCGAATTTTATTTTGTCGGAAATGCGTGAGAAAGGACTGTCCTTCGAGCAAGTGTTAGCGGAAGCGCAAAAGCTGGGGTATGCGGAAGCTGATCCGACCTATGATATCGAGGGCATCGATGCCGCGCACAAAATCACCTTGATGTCGGCGATTGCGTTTGGGATTCCAGTGCAATTCAGCAAAGTGTATACCGAAGGCATTACCAAGTTGACCGGCGAAGATATCCGCTATGCCGAACAACTCGGTTACCGCATCAAACTGCTCGGGATTACCAAGCGAGTGGAGAAAGGTATCGAATTGCGCGTGCATCCCACGCTCATTCCGGTGCGGCGCTTGATCGCCAACGTCGAAGGCGTGATGAACGCCATCGTGGTCAAAGGCGATGCCGTGGGGGCCACGCTCTACTACGGCGCCGGTGCCGGTGCGGAACCAACCGCCAGCTCGGTGATCGCCGATCTGGTCGATGTGACGCGTTTGCACACTGCCGATCCGATGTATCGTGTGCCGCCGTTGTCATTTCAACCGGATTTACTGTCCGATACGCCGGTGATTCCGATGGAGGAAGTGGAAACCTCGTATTACTTGCGCATACAAGTCATCGATAAACCTGGCGTGATGGCGGAAATTACCCGCATCGTGGCAGATAATCATATTTCCATCAGCGCCTTGGTGCAGAAAGAAGCCAGCGACGAGTCAGATCAAGTCAGTGTCATCATGCTGACGCATTTGACGGTCGAGAAAAATATCAATGCGGCGATTGCCCGCATTGAAGCACTGCCGGTGGTCAACGGCAAAGTATTCCGCCTGCGTATTGAAGAACTGAACAACTAAAGCGATGACCGGTCCGGAGAAGGCGGACTGCTTTGCGGGCGTCTGCCGTGTCCCCGGTCTCTCGCTGTTGCATAACCTAAAGAAACCAGCCATGCGTTATATTTCTACCCGCGGCGGTATGCCGCCCAAAACTTTCTCTGAAATTCTGTTGAGCGGTCTGTCGCCGGACGGCGGTCTAGCCATTCCGGAAACCTACCCAAAAATCACGGCAGCGGAACTTGCGGCCTGGCGCAATTTAAGTTATCCGGCGCTCGCGTTCGAGATCCTGTCGCGCTTCGTCGACGACATTCCGGCGGATGATTTGCACAGCATCATTCATCAAACTTACACCGCCGAAGTGTTCGGCACCCCGGATATTACGCCGCTGAAAACACTGGAGCCGGGTCTGCATATTTTGGGATTGTCCAATGGACCGACACTGGCGTTCAAAGACATCGCGATGCAGTTGCTCGGCAACCTGTTTCAATATCAACTGGCCAAAACCGGCGACGAACTGAACATCCTTGGTGCGACTTCCGGCGATACCGGCTCGAGCGCCGAATACGCGATGCGCGGCAAGCGCGGTATCCGTGTGTTCATGCTGTCACCGCTCGGCAAAATGAGCCGCTTCCAGACCGCGCAAATGTTCTCGCTGCAAGACAAGAATATTTTTAACATCGCCATTCGCGGCGTGTTCGACGATTGCCAGGACATCGTCAAAGCAGTCAGCAACGATCATGCTTATAAAGAAGCGCACCGCATCGGTACGGTCAACTCGATCAACTGGGCGCGCATCGTCGCGCAAGTGGTGTATTACTTCAAAGGCTATTTCGCCGCAACCAAAAGCAATGACGAGCAGGTGTCGTTCGCCGTGCCGTCTGGCAATTTCGGTAATATCTGCGCTGGTCACGTTGCCCGGATGATGGGATTGCCGATCAAGCATCTGATCCTAGCCACCAACGAAAACGACGTGCTCGATGAATTTTTCCGCACTGGTGTCTACCGTCCGCGCACGACTACCGAAACACAACACACCAGCAGTCCGTCGATGGATATTTCCAAAGCATCCAATTTCGAGCGCTTTATCTTCGATCTGACCGGCCGCAACGCGCAACAAGTCAAGGAACTCTGGTCGGCAGTCGATCAAGGTAAACCTTTCGACTTATCGCAAACCCCACTATTCGCCAAAATCAAAGATTACGGCTTTATCTCCGGCAGCAGCAATCACGCTGCCCGTATCAGTACTATTCGTGACATACACCAGCGCTATCACGTGCTGGTCGACACGCACACCGCCGATGGCCTCAAAGTCGGCCAAATGCACCGCGAACCCGGCGTGCCGCTGATTTGCCTGGAAACCGCGCTGCCCGTGAAATTTGCTGAAAGCATTCAGGAAGCCATTGGCCATGAACCGGAACGCCAGGCGGGTTTCGAGAATCTGGAAAGCTTGCCGCAGCGGTTTGTGGTCAAGGATGCGGATGTACAGGTAGTTAAGGCGTATATTGATGAGCAGTGTAGATAGACTTTATAGTTTTTTTATTTTGTGAATTATATTGTTTATATATGATTGAATTAATAATTGGTGCGATTCTTGGAACAATTGGTTCATTAGTGATTGCTCATTTCTATTACCAGAAATCATCATGTGAGCTTAATAAATCAATAGCCGATTTGAAAAATGAGATTGAATCATTAAAGATTATTACCAAAAGTTTGAATGAAGCATCAGGTTTAATTTTAGAAGATACAGAGCTTATCCGGAAACATGCGGTAATTGGAACAACTGATGACCCAGAATATCCTTATAAATAGTATCTGCCGTGCTCTTTGATACTTCATTCGTTATGACAGCTAAGCTTGGAATAAAAAACATCACCCATGAAAATTGGCTAAATCCCGATCCTTTGATGCAACGGCTAATGATGTCGGACAAAGAATGGGTAAAATCAATCCTTGAGCCTCAACGCAATGAGAGAATTGTACCATCAGAGCTTTGTAGCTATTTGAAGTAGCTCGTAGTTCTATGCTTTACGGTTATTTTTTCTATCCGCTTTTTACATTAGCTTACGAACAATTACTTTGGGTGGCAGAAGCGGCTATTAGTGAGAAATGTAAACTAATTAATACTGAAAAGATCAATTCAACATATAAAGGCAAACTAGATTACCTTCGAAAGATTGGTGTTTTGTCAGATCATGAATATGATTATTGGAATTCGTTTAGGGAGTTGCGAAATATGGCTTCTCATCTCGAACAACAAAGGATTCTTCCTCCAGGAGTGACTCTACGATTCATCTCTGACATTTCTGAATTTATTAATGCCTTATTTGTACCAACAAGGTAAGGCGCAAACAATTTGTACTAGAAAGTAAAGTAGCGCCAACATGATGGTGCAATGCACTTTGCTTATTGGTACTTTACTGGCTCCGGGTATTTCTTCATGATTGTATACCACTTTATTTCTTCTGAATTTGCCCTCAAAGCCCTGCGTGATCGCCGGTTAAAAATTGCCCGCATCAATGAATTGAACGATCCATTTGAATTTTGCGCTGCGGATTTTTCCGATGCGAATACTCGAACCAAGCTGGAAGCATTCAGGAATCAGTCGAATGAACGATACGGCGTGATTTGTTTCTGTGAAAACTATCACGATCCAGTGTTGTGGAGTCATTACGCCGATGGTCATCGCGGTGTTGTGTTGGTGTTTGAAATTCCGAACGACATGGCGATACGCATTGATTATCAGCCCGAGCGCTTTAAGCTGGCAGTTAACGCTGCAATCCAACGCGACAGTTTTACCGAATCCGATTTGAATCAATTAATTTCGACTAAATTCTCAAGCTGGGGTTACGAAAAAGAGATTCGGATGATGTGCCGCCTGAACGATCATTTTTGTCAGATGGATTCTAAAGGCAAAAAAGTCTATTTCGAATCGTTGAGCCTGGAATCGTATGGTGTGGATGCACTGAAGCTGGTCGGATTAATTCGTGGCGTCCGCTGCGATTTAAAGCCTGCGGATATCGCGAGCGAATTGCTGGCAGTCGACACGTTGCCAGTTCAAGATGCTCGATTGGATCGTTCATCGTTTCAAATCATCGCCGGTGAAACCTATCCGGTGAGCGGAGTACGATCGTTTTCTGCTTGCTGCTTTAGGGTTTGATGAGGGTGGGGTTGGAATAATCGCCCCTATTGGTTGATTTCGCAGAACTCAGTCTACTGGAGAGGATGAACGAGTATGTCAGCAATAAAATTAGCATCGCGAGATTATAACTTCCAAAGTTTTTCACAACGATTAAGATTCGGGGCGCTGGTGTTTTGTGTGATGTTCTCTTCCTGGGCGCACGCTGAAATTTGGCACAGTACACCGGTCAGCGCAATGAGAGACGTTGCTGTTGCCTCCAATGGCATCATTTGGCTGACCGGAAAAGACGGAGCTGTCTGGGTGTCGGATAATATTTATGGCTCCTCCTTCACGCAGATTCCAGGGCATGATTTCAGCCGCATTGCTGTAGGCTTGGATGGTACAGCGTGGGTGATTAAGTCCGATGGCACGTTGTGGAAGTATGCGAATACCTGGGTGCAAACAACGGCAAGCGCAATGCAAGATGTGGTTGTCGCGCCAGATGGCAATGTTTGGCTTGTGGGTGAAAATGGCGCTATCTGGGTGAGTAACGATCAGGGCAAGCAGTTTGCGCAGATAGAGAATAACGGTTTCAGCCGCGTATCGGCCGGGATGGAAGGAACGGTATGGGCGGTCAAGTCCGATGGCACAGTGTGGAAGTATGCGAATGCCTGGGTGCAAACAATGGGAAGAGAGATGCAAGACGTTGCTGTCGCCCCTAACGGTTTGATATGGCTTGTTGGCAAGAACGGCGCAATATGGAGTTCAGCGGATGACGGTAATACTTTCAGTCAAGACGAACATGCCAAGGGCATTGAAAATATAGCTGCTGGAAGAGGCGGTGCATGGGCGGTCGGGTCAAATGGCACGCTTTGGCGCAAACTTTCTTCCCCTCAGTTTTGAACATGCCAATGTCTGTGTCGGGTCTCATGATAATGCTCTGGATTTATTCATAAATTAAGTTTCCCCATACACTGTGCCATTGGTACATCGCGTTGCGTTTAACGGCATCCTGTGTATTAATCGCATTGCCACGATACACACGGTACTTTTTTAATATTCTGTTAGGATGCCTGGTCAGAAAGACAGATCAAACACTGTTAATCTGACTTCAAATCTGTATACTTTGCAGTGTTCTGAGTTGTTTCTATCGATTTAAGCCGTATTCAAACCATCCGGAGCCAGCCCATGAAGTTTTCGATTTACCGCTACGATCCCGATAAAGATGAAAAGCCTTACATGCAGGATTACGACATCCAGCTGGCGGCGACCGATAAGATGTTGTTGGATGCGTTACTGCGCATTAAATCGATCGATGACAGTTTGAGTCTGCGCCGTTCCTGCCGCGAGGGGGTGTGCGGTTCGGATGCGATGAATATCAACGGGCGTAATGGGTTGGCGTGCATTACGCCGATTCGCAGTTTGAAAGAGCCGGTGGAAATACGGCCGTTGCCCGGATTGCCGGTGATTCGCGATTTGATCGTGGACATGACGCAATTCTTTCAACAGTACCATTCGATCAAACCTTATTTGATCAACAACGATCCACCGCCTGAAACGGAGCGGTTGCAATCGCCGGAAGAAAGAGCGGCGTTGGACGGCGTTTATGAGTGCATTTTATGCGCGTGCTGTACTACTGCCTGTCCGTCGTTCTGGTGGAATCCGGATAAATTCGTCGGTCCGGCAGGGTTGCTTCAGGCGTACCGGTTTTTGGCCGATAGCCGTGATCAAGCGACCGCTGAACGGCTGGATAATCTGGAAGATCCTTACCGGTTATTTCGCTGCCATTCCATCATGAATTGCGCCGACGCCTGTCCTAAAGGCTTGAATCCTACCGAGGCAATCGGCAAAATCAAGGACATGATGGTCAAAAGAACGGTATGAAGGAATTCGAACGCGCCCGCTGGCGCTGTCGGCGCGGCCTGCTCGAATTGGATATTATTTTGCAGCGTTTTATGGATCAGCATTACGCGCAATTGGATCAGCAAGGACTGGAACAATTTGAACGATTACTGTCCTTACCGGATAATGACTTGTGGGATTTGATCGCAGCAAAACAAATCAACCGCGATAGTGACTTGCAGGCAGTTTTGGAATTACTACAAAAGAGTTAGGTTTCCGATGGTATTCTGGCAGCTCTGGAACCTGATAACAGTGCATACTCATCAAATCATACGCAACAAAAGTGGAGAAGTCATATGGCACAAAAAGGCACAGCGACTCTGAATCTGAATAACGGCAGCGCGCCAATCGAGCTGCCGGTTTTATCCGGAACTATGGGCCCGGATGTGATCGATATCCGTAAGCTGCACGCACAGAGTGGCTTGTTTACTTATGATCCCGGTTTTTTGTCGACCGCGAGCAATAGCTCGACGATTACCTTCATCGACGGTGACAAGGGCATATTGCTGTATCGCGGCTATCCAATTGAACAGTTGGCGCTGCATTGCGATTTTATCGATGTTTGTTATTTATTGCTGCATGGCGAATTACCGGCGCCTGAGCAGAAGAAAACCTTTGATGCCACGATCAAAAACCATTCGATGTTGCATGAACAGCTGGTGCGGTTTTATAGCGGATTCCGCCGTGACGCTCATCCCATGGCAGTGATGGTCGGCGTGGTCGGTGCGCTGTCGGCGTTTTATCATGATGCATTGAATATTTCCGATCCGTCGCACCGCGAACAATCGGCATTCCGCTTGATTGCCAAATTGCCGACGATTACCGCAATGGCATACAAATACAATATTGGGCAACCGTATGTTTATCCGCAGAATAGCCTGAGTTACGCGGAGAATTTCCTGCACATGATGTTTTCCGTACCGACAGAAAAATACGAAGCCAATCCCGTCATTGTGCGCGCATTGGACCGGATTCTGATTTTGCACGCCGATCATGAGCAAAATGCATCCACTTCGACTGTGCGTCTGGCGGGTTCCAGTGGCGCCAATCCGTTTGCCTGCATTTCCGCCGGTATTTCCTGCCTGTGGGGGCCTGCGCATGGTGGCGCGAACGAAGCCTGCCTGCATATGCTGGAGGAGATCGGCGATGTGTCGCGCATCGATGAATTCATCCGGCGCGCTAAAAATAAAGACGATAATTACCGGCTCATGGGATTTGGCCACCGCGTTTATAAAAATATGGATCCGCGCGCGAAACTGATGCGCGAAACCTGCCACGAAGTGTTGAATGAGCTTGGGTTACAAAACGACCGCTTGTTCAAACTGGCGTTGCAACTGGAAAAAATCGCCTTGGAAGACGATTATTTCATTTCGCGCAAGCTCTATCCGAACGTCGATTTTTATTCTGGTATTGTGCAGCGCGCATTAGGCATTCCGACCAGCATGTTTACCGCGATTTTCGCGATGGCGCGTACCGTTGGCTGGGTGGCGCAATGGAGTGAAATGGTGTCTGATCCGGATTATAAAATCGGGCGTCCGCGTCAGCTCTATACGGGCACGACGATGCGCGATGTGCCCAGTTCGTACATTAAAAAATAGCCGTTCATTTATTCGAGGCTGCTGACCTTATGAACAAGCCGTTGTTGGATGATACGCTCTTGTCCGGTGCGAATGCCGCGTTTGTCGAAGCGGTTTATGACGAGTATCTGCATAATCCCAATTCAGTCGCGCTCGCCTGGCGTGAATACTTTGACCAGCTCGCGAAACAGCCAGAAGCTGCCGCTGCGCGGCAAACACAAGCGCCGGTAGGTGGTGCGACGGCTGTCGCTCCCACCGCGAAACCTTCCGGTAGAGAAACACAAACCGTATTACCGGAAGCGGTGGCCGCGGATACGGACGATCGCAAGCAAGTCGCCGTGCTGCAACTGATCAACATGCACCGCTATCTGGGTTTGAATCAAGCCAAACTGGATCCGCTCGGACTGAAACAGCAAGCGGACGTGCCCGAACTGAATCCGGCGCATTACGGCTTTACCGAAGCGGATATGGATAAGGTATTCAACACCGGTTCATTGGTTGGCCCCGAACATGCCCAGTTGCGCGAGATATTGCAGATTCTGCGGGAAACCTACTGCGGTTCGGTCGGCGCCGAATACATGTATATCTCTTCGGTGGAGCAAAAACGCTGGATTCAAGCGCGGCTGGAAGGTCAGCGATCGAATCCGGATTATTCTGCGGATTATAAGCGCCATATTCTTGAACGGCTCAATGCCGCAGAAGGGCTGGAAAAGTATCTGCACACCCGCTATGTCGGGCAAAAACGTTTCTCCGGAGAAGGTAATGAGAGCCTGATCCCGTTGCTGGATAATCTGATTCATAGAGCGGGTAAAGCCGGTGTGCAGCAGATCATCATGGGCATGGCGCATCGCGCCCGGCTCAATGTGCTGGTCAATACGCTGGGAAAAATGCCCGCCGATCTGTTTCGCGAGTTTGAAGGAAAGCAGCCGGAAGCGTTACCATCCGGCGACGTGAAATATCATCAAGGATTTTCATCCGCGATTAAAACTGCGGATGGCATCGTGCGCTTGGCGCTGGCATTCAATCCGTCACACCTCGAGATTGTCAATCCGGTGGTCGAGGGTTCGGTGCGCGCGCGCCAGCATCTGCTGAACGACAAATTGGGCGACCGCGTGCTGCCGGTGTTGATCCACGGCGACGCGGCTTTTGCCGGGCAAGGCGTGGTGATGGAAACGCTGAATTTATCGCAAACTCGTGGTTACGGCACCGGCGGCACAGTGCATATCATCATCAATAACCAGATCGGTTTTACTACATCCGATCCGCGCGATAGCCGTTCGACCTTGTACTGCACCGATGTCGCCAAAATGATCGAAGCGCCGATTTTCCACGTTAACGGTGATGATCCGGAAGCGGTGGTGATGGTAGCCGAACTGGCGCTGGATTTCCGTATGCGCTTTCATAAGGATGTCGTGATCGATATGGTGTGCTTCCGCCGCCTTGGTCACAATGAGCAAGATGAACCGATGGTGACGCAACCGCGCATGTATCAGATCATCAACCAGCATCCCGGTACCCGCAAACGCTATGCCGATAAGCTGATTGGCGAAGGCGTGATTAAACCGGAAGACGCGGATCAACTGGTGCAAGCGTATCGCGAAGCGATGGATGAAGGCGTCAATCCGAACAAGACCGTTTGCTATGACTATAAGTCACCGTATACCATCAATTGGGAGCCTTTTGTTCAGCCCTGCAAATGGAACAAGAAGGTTAAAACCGGTGTTGCGTTGCAAACGTTGAAACAACTTGCGTTGCGGCTGACGGATATTCCCGAAGGTTTCAAACTGCATTCACGGGTGGAAAAAATCATTGCCGACCGGCGCTCGATGGGCAATGGCGAATTGCCCCTGGATTGGGGCATGGCGGAGAACCTGGCTTACGCATCCCTGTTGAAGGAAGGGTATCCGGTCAGACTGTCGGGGCAGGATTCGGGCCGTGGCACATTTTTTCACCGCCATGCGGTATTGCATGACCAAGTGGCCGCAGATCAGAACGAACGGATTTATGTGCCGTTGCGCCATTTGTATCCCGAGCAACCGGACTTTGTGGTGATCGATTCGATGCTATCGGAAGAAGCGGTGCTGGGTTTTGAATACGGTTACGCTACCACGCAACCGACCGAGTTGGTGATCTGGGAAGCGCAGTTTGGCGATTTTGCCAACGGCGCGCAAGTGGTGATCGATCAGTTCATTGCCTCGGGCGAAGCCAAATGGGGCCGTTTGTGCGGTTTGGTGATGATGTTGCCGCACGGCTATGAAGGACAAGGTCCCGAGCACTCTTCCGCGCGGCTGGAGCGTTATTTACAATTGTGCGCGGATTACAACATTCAGGTATGCGTGCCGTCGACCCCGGCGCAAATGTTTCATGCGTTACGGCGGCAGATGATCCGCCCGATCCGCAAGCCGCTGATCATCATGAGTCCGAAAAGCATGTTGCGGCATAAAGAATCGGTGTCCAGTCTGGACGAACTGGCGCACGGGCATTTTTATCCGGTCATTTCCGAAACTGAAAATCTGGATTCCAATCGAGTAAAACGTATTATCGCTTGCAGCGGGAAGATTTATTACGAGCTCATGGCGTACCGCAAAGAACAGCAGATCTCAGATATGGCAATTATCCGCTTGGAGCAGCTTTACCCGTTCCCGCATGAGGAATTTCAAGCCGAGATCGATCGCTTTGGCAACGCCAAGGAAGTGTTGTGGTGTCAGGAAGAACCGGGCAATCAAGGCGCATGGCATCGCATTCAACACTATTTATTGCGCCATATGAAACCGGATCAGGTGCTGGGCTATGCGCTGCGCGCGTCTTCGGCTTCCCCGGCGGTTGGTTACACGGCAAGACACAAATTTACACAGAATGAGTTAATCGTCGCAGCATTCCGAGAAAAAATTTAGCACGAGGGCGCCATGCTAGTTGAAGTCAAAGTTCCCGCATTATCCGAATCCGTAGCGGAAGCTACGTTAATCTCCTGGCACAAAAAAGCGGGAGACTACGTCAACCGGTCGGAAAATCTGATCGACATCGAAACCGACAAAGTCGTGCTGGAACTGCCCGCACCCAGTGCCGGTGTATTGGCTAAAGTGCTGAAAGGGGATGGTGCAACCGTAGCCAGCGGCGAAGTGATCGCGATGATTGAAACCGAAGCAACCGTTCAGCCGGAAAATGAAGTTAAATCGGCTCCCGCTGCAAGTAAGCAGGCACAAGCCCCTGTTGCGGTAAGCGCAGAAAAGGTGAGCGTTGAAGCTGTCGATACCGCAATCCCGATGCTGATGCCGGCAGCACGCAAACTGGCGGAAGAAAATAATCTGAAAGCGACGGAAACATCGGCGATCAAAGGTACCGGCCTCGGCGGGCGTATTACCAAAGAAGATGTGCAAGCGTATATGACGAGCAAGTCTGGCGCGGCTGCGAAAGTTGAGACTGAGTCTACGACAACGGGCAAACCAGCAACAGGAGCGCGCACCGAACGCCGGGTGGCCATGTCGCGCTTGCGCCAGCGTATTGCGGAACGTTTGGTCGAATCACAATCGACCGCCGCGATTCTGACCACGTTTAACGAAGTCAATATGCAAGCGATCATCGATCTGCGCACGCGCTATAAAACCGAGTTTGAAAAGGAGCACGGCGTTAAGCTGGGCTTTATGTCGTTCTTCGTCAAAGCGGTGATTGCCGCATTAAAGAAATATCCGATCGTCAACGCTTCGGTGGAAGGCAACGAAATTGTCTACCACGATTACTTCGACATCGGCATCGCCGTCGGCAGCCCGCGTGGACTGGTCGTGCCGGTTATCCGTGACGCGGACAGATTGTCGCTGGCGGAAATCGAACTGCAAATCGCCGATTTTGCCAAACGCGCGCAAGACGGCAAACTGACCATAGAAGAACTCAGTGGCGGCACCTTCTCGATCACCAACGGCGGCGTGTTCGGCTCGATGCTATCAACGCCCATCATCAATCCGCCGCAAAGCGCCATTCTCGGCATCCACGCCACCAAGGAGCGAGCGGTGGTCGAAAACGGCCAAATCGTCATCCGCCCGATGAATTATCTAGCGCTATCGTATGATCATAGAATCATTGATGGCCGCGAAGCGGTACTGTCGCTGGTGGCGATGAAAGAAGCGCTAGAGTATCCGATGAGTCCGTTGCTGGAAAAGTGAGAAGAGAATGGATCGATGATTGATCCATTCCCGCTTGAGACTCGCATTTTTTCAAGCCTAAAATCCAGAGTTGAATTTTTCCAATGATTTGTTTTTTCTTGCCGCAATCAACCTCCTGAATCAGGATTGCCGGATTTAAGCAATGTGCCGGTTAGGTTTAGCGCTGCTGGTAACTCCGGCGATTCCTGCAGCGGTAAGCTGTGAAGTAGTATTTTGAATTCATATCCCGGGATCCTCATGGAATTATTCCGCCCAACCAATCTCTTTTTTTGTTTCATTCTTCTGTTATCTGCCTGCCAAGATGGTAACAACCCGATAGCTCCCCGCGAGCAAGTACCAGCGCCAGTTGCATTACCTGCGGCTGTGGAAAGACCCGTTTCGTATCATGCAGAAATCCGTCCGATTCTGGAAGCCAAATGCTTGTCGTGCCATAGTTGTTACGATGCGCCGTGCCAGCTCAAGCTGGAGAGTTCCGAAGGATTGCTGCGCGGCGCTTTTCGCGAATCGATTTATGTAGGAGCGCGCAAAGAAGCCAT
>NZ_FNOE01000056.1 GCF_900106555.1 Nitrosomonas oligotropha
CAGCTTACAGGCTTAAGATTGGTACACTTTTATTCCGCGATTGCGACGAAATTTAGCGCGCCTCAGTGGTACATTTTTACACCGCTATTTATACTTATCGGTGGTTCAATTTTAGCTGTTTTACATGCTTCTAATAATGATCTAAATAATTGCGGCGGGTGGTACGGCGTATATCGCGTACGGTTTTCTCAACACTGCGGTTTTGAATGTTCTTCTCTGTCATCATCGTTCCTTTTTTAGGGTTACGATGAGCCAAAACTCTCTCTTATGCAATCAGGCTATTTTGTCCAACTTGCGCTGACGGGATACAATGAGCAAACCATGTCCAATCATCAATCCAAAGGCTCGCAACGTCATCGGCCTGTATGTGACGAATTGGTTGATATGAATCACCCCATCGTCAGAATACGGCTTACAAGCATCACTGACGCGAACTTGCAATATCAGCGCGGCCGGTACACCTCTCAAAGCTTCAATTAAATCGACCTTGGCGCATATCCGCCATTTGTACGGGGATGACATCCCTGATGCGCTTGTACGAACTACCGTTTATTTAGTTTACGCGGAAAATGCCTCACTAAAAGTAAAAAAAACTCCAGAAGGTAAGCAAACTATTATGCGTTGGTTGGATGAGTGCCAGATCATTCGTCGATATTCCAAGGAGGAATATCCAAAACTTGTAGTTGGCTACAAAGGGATCGCTGGTGGTTGGTTGCAGCTTCCCAAGAATGTATCGCTAGTGGAAGTATTGGCTATAGCGATGGGTTTTGTGATGAATAACCGTGGTTTCGGGGCATACATCAGCTTGTCCGCAACCGAAGGCGTCCGAGTGCAACTGCCTTATGGGATTAATTCTCCTAAAGAGTATCCTCATATCTGGGTTTACAATCCATATTTGTAAGCAAACAACTACAGTAAAAATAAGCATAATGCTTATTCACTTATCGATCCAGTATCTCTAGTATGAAAATGGAAGGATTAAGAAATTCTCTGATTGATTCAAGGAATTAGTGGAATTTGAAGTTCACCAATATAAATATTATTGCGGCGATTTTCGAATTCGTATCCACCTGATCTTCTAATAAAAGCAAATGATAAAAATAACAATTTTATGTTCTGATCATCGTTAAACTAAACCTAAGATGAGTTGTAAAAATGCACATGAAAATTTTTACATTATTTATTAGCACTTGATTCGTGACTCTTTTCTCATTGAACGTATTAGCGGAATCAAGTCATGTATGACGGTATTAAGTGTTTGAATGACGCTGTCAAGGAAAGCGACAGTGGAAATACTGACGCAGCCAAGCAAGCGGCTACTGATGCTGTAAGACATTTTAAGCAGGCTACAAAATAATTCAATTTAAATGAAAGTGCTTATTATCTTTATTTCTTAAATCTTTGCACTGGTCGTTGCACATTTAGTACTTGGCGTATATGCCTTTCAATGCACCGGCCAGTAATTAAAGGAGCTTTATCATGCATAAAATCCGACTCCATCGTGCAGCATTCGTAACTGGCCTATTCTTAGTCACATTCGCACTTCCTTCCCACGCTGTATTATTCAATATCAATAACCTCGTCACTGATGACCAAAGTGCTCATGCCGCACAAATTACCGATCCCGGTCTGATCAATGCCTGGGGATTATCCTACGCACCGACAGGACCATTCTGGGTATCTGCCAATGGTACCGGAACATCTCCATTATATAGCGTTGACCCGGCGACTCAAGCGACCAGCAAGTCAGCGTTAACTGTTACGATCCCGGGTGCAGGCAGTGTTACGGGGCAGGTTTTCAACGGCACGAGTGCTTTTAATGGCGACCGGTTTTTGTTCGTCAGCGAAGACGGTACTGTTTCCGGATGGCGCCCAGCTTTGGGTTCGACCGCCGAAACGCTCGCTGTCGCATCCGCCACTTCGCTCTATAAAGGTGCGGCCTTCAGCACAATTGGCAGTGATAGCTACCTTTATGCAGCCAATTTTCATACGGGTGCAGTCGATGTGTATAAAGGCTCCACCTTATCTCCGGCACTCACCGGCACATTCACCGATCCAAGCTTGCCATCGGGTTATGCGCCATTCAATATACAAAACTTGGGTGGTACGCTTTACGTAACTTATGCTCAGCAAGATCCACTTTCACCGGATGAAGTTGCTGGACCAGGGCTGGGTCTCGTGGATGCATATGATCAGCAGGGAAATTTTCTTGCCCGCATTGCCACGGGTGGTAGCTTGAATGCACCTTGGGGTTTGGCGATTGCACCATCTTCCTTTGGTTCAATGGCCGGTGCGCTGCTGGTCGGTAACTTTGGCGATGGCCACATCAGCGCCTTTGATCCCGCAACGCACGCATTTCTAGGACAAGTTCTCGGCAATGACGGTAATCCACTTGTAATCGACGGGCTTTGGGCGATATCACCCGGCAACGATGGCTTGGCTGGGAGCAGTCATTTGCTGTATTTCACCGCCGGTCCTGACGATGAAAGCCATGGATTGTTCGGCGTAATGACACCGGTTCCGGAACCATCAGTCTACGCAATGCTGCTCATCGGCTTGGCATTGACCAGTTGTGTGATCAGATATCGGAACTGCAATTAACTGATTTACCACACAGTGACTGCGCTTATATTAAGTAAGAACCAAGAATCATGTTTTACTGCTTTTTCTGTGTGGCCTATTCAATGGAATAATTAGTAATTGTACACAAGGAAGTTTGAATAAGTAGCTGTACCTACATAGAGAAATAAATAAACATATTATTTGTATGCATCCTTAATTTCTTGAAGTGATGACAACTCATTTCATCATGACTTCCTTAGTAATTACACGTTACTTACTGAAGCTTTATACATAATTGTCACCATGTGTCATATGAAAGAGCATGCAGAAATGATGCGCTTACACCCCTATATGAAGCATACAGGATCTAACCGCATAGATGTGCTACCTGGTGAGCACAAAGAACTCATTTGGCACTTTACTAATAGTGGCACAATTAATTTTGCTTGCAATTATTCAGGGCGCTTTAAAATGATGCGTGGAAAAATAAATGTTGAAGCGGAATAGAATTTTTATAATGGGGTAACTATTGGGGTAGCATGGTTTTGTTAGAATAAAATATTACTTTATTAATATCGTGTTGTAATATCTATTCGGTAGCCGCCGTCCCAATAAGTGGTCTAATCCAGACCACTCAAGACCAACTAAGACTCATATAATACGGGGTCTTAGTTGCAGTCTCGCAAATCCCCCATTAGTCTTGGCTGATTTTCAAAAGTCTTGGTTGTGGAATAGCAATGACACAAATTTGCCGCTGAACTCACTTATAAATGCTGCTCAATATCCATGCGGACATGCAGGATGCGAACAATTTCAATTTGATCTTTTTCTTTATGGCGATAAAAGATCAAATGCTTACCAACACCAAACTTATAATAACCTTCCCGAATATCATTGCATACGCGCCCGATTTGTGGATTATGCGCAAGATCATGAAAGGCCGCATCGAGCTGAATCAGATAACGCTTTTGTTGCGTCTTTCCCCATTGTTTACGAGTATACCGGCCAATCGAAAGCATATCGTCCCTGGCCTTTTGCGTCAGGGTAAACGATCCCATCTAATTTTCGCTTTCCAATTCATCCAGAATGCCTTGCAAAGAATAATCCGATGTGCCGCTTTTCTCACCTTCAATCAAAGCGCGCCGCAATGCTTCCAGTTTGGCTTCACGTTCTTCAAGTAATCGCAACCCCGCCCGTATAGCTTCGCTGGCCGAACCATAACGTCCCGATTCAATTTGGTGAGCTAGAAATTTCTCGAAATGTTCACCCAGTGTCACACTGGTATTCTTTTGTACAGGCATAATCGCCTCCATGCAAAGTTACCGATATTGAATCGTAATATTTATTGGTATTTTACAACAAATAATTATTTGCAATAACTTGCTCTATTTGTCATTCACTGCTGCTTGATTCAGTGCCTGAGAGATTCGTACAAAATGGCGTGATGTTGTTGAAGTAAGATCAATACCCCCAATCCTCATGCCTAACAGGTAAGCGATTCAGTTCTTCACGGTAAAACCGCCATTTCGGCATGAATTGATCCATCAAAGCGATAAAACGGCTGTTATGTGATGGTTCCAGCAGGTGAGTCATTTCGTGCACAACGATATATTCCAGACAAGCCTGCGGTTTCTTCGCTAATTCCGTATTGATACGGATACTGCTGGAATGAACGCTGCAACTGCCCCATTTGGTTTTCATTCTTTGCACGTAAAACCTGTGCACGGATACACCCATGCGTGGCTGCCACTTTTCAATCAATGCCGGAATCGATTGTTTGAGATTGTTGCGATACCAGGCTTCCAGAATAACCTGCTTTTTTCCCCGGTTCGTCCCAGGGCGTACCGATAGCAACATTTTGCTGTGCCTCAACTCAATGGACGGTGGCGCGTCTTTTTCATCAAGCCTCAGCAGATAACGCTTGCCCCAGACAAAATGGGATTCGCGGTCGATATATTCCCGTGGCGCTTCGCGTTCCTGCGCACGCAATTTGTTTTGCTGTTTTTTTATCCATCCCAGCTTGGATATCACAAACACCCGCACGATATCCGGCGTCATGCTGAACGGTGCCGATACTTTGACCTTGCCATCCGGCGGGTAGACGCTGAGATGAACATTCTTGATGTTTTTATGGATAACTTCCACATCCAGGTCATTCAATTTCATCGTCAGGATTTCAGTAGTCACGTTGCTGTTTGACGATGGCGAAAATCCGCTCGACTTCGTCGGCATCCTTCACGATGTCGAAAATGGCGCGTTTAATCTCGTTCTCTTTTGCCTGATTCCCGCGCCAGCCATCTTGCTTGTGATCTTTTACTGCGTCATTGAGTTGCAACGCCAGCGCCTCGTTTTCGCCTACATTGCTATACAGCACGCGCTTGGCTTGGGTATTCAACGATTCCGGCAGATTGTCCGGTTGTTTTGTTGAAACTTGCCTGGCAAGATCGGCAATCTTTTTAAGGTAGTCCTGGTAATTGATGGCATTTTGCTTACGCTGTTTGATGATTTCATCGAGCAGTTTGGATATCTTCTCAAAATAAGCCGGATCGAGCAGATGGTTCCTGATGATGTGGCTGCGCACGTTGTTTTCGATGGTTTCGGCCACCGCTTCCTTGTTGACTCTAATGCCAGCAGGTAAAGCGCCGATGGCTTCGGCGATGCCGCTTTTCTCGATGATCTCCAAAATCGGCATATCGCCAAACGGCGAAATCACCACCGATTCCTCCGCCTGGATATAACGGTCAATCAAATAGCGCATGTCCGCTTCATACGCTTTCAGATCGATTTTTTCACCGGCGGCGTTTTTGATGATATCGCGTAATTTCAGGTAATGATCGACGCGGCGCTGGATATGTTCCACCGCATCGACGCTATAACCAGCGGCTTCCATATCGTCGCCGATGTTGGCATAGGCGCGGATCAGGTTGACGGTGGCTTTGTATAACGCCGTGCGCTGCACTTCGCGCGCTTTCAGATCGTCCGGGATTTCCGGGTTGCCGCAGAAATAATGCATGTGTTGCAGATCGCCCTTGGGTGGCTCCACCTTCTCGCACAGCAGTTCCAATTCTTCCAGCGCGTCATCCAGCCACTCGCGGCCTTTTTTCAGCCTGTCTTGCAGCAGGATGTCGCAATCCCCGGCTTCAAACTGATCGTAATCCAGTTCGCCGGTATACACTTGAATCGCGCCGGTGCCTTTGTCGTTCACCAGCTTCTTGAACAAATCCTTGTAGTCGACGATAAAACCGAACTTCTTGTCGTCGCTGTCCAGCCGATTGACGCGGCAGATCGCCTGGAACAAGCCGTGATCCTGCATCGATTTATCGATGTATAAATACGTGCAACTGGGCGCATCGAAACCGGTCAGCAGCTTGTCGACCACGATCAACAGCTTCATCGCCGCCGGTTCGTCGACAAAGCGTTTTTTCGCCCGGTCCTCATAAGTTTCCGTCCGCGATTTGCCGGGATCGGCTTTGACATCCTTCAGCAAGGTTTCATAAGTTGTAAGAATTCCTAGCGTTGTTTACAGTATTCAGGAGAATACTGTAGATGAACATACACAAACGCACTCGCTTAACATTATTGGATCGTCAGGAA
>NZ_FNOE01000007.1 GCF_900106555.1 Nitrosomonas oligotropha
TAAATTAACCTATTTTTACCCTTAATTTAACCACGCCTCTCAGGCTAGTCGACCTTACCCCTCAAAGTCAAGTCATTTGTCATAAAATCTCCTCCTTTCCTCAAGGGATTTTCACTCATAACTTGCCCGATTCTACTTCGTATACAAATACTAAGAAAGCACTCTTTAAGCATATTCAAAATAAATCCTACCCTCCTTACTAAACTCAATGGAAGATTAGAATTACATTCTCACTCGCCAAATTAGGTTACTTAATTTTGCTGCAAAGTATAGCTACGTATTATGCTCAATAAACCCTCTGCGGTAAATGGTTTAGTCAGATAATCGTTCGATCCTGCCATTCTGCCCCGTGCTTTATCAAATAATCCATCTTTGCTGGATAACATAATCACCGGTGTAGACTGATAAATTGGATTATTTTTTATTAACTTACACGCCTGGTAGCCATCCAGGCGTGGCATCGTGATATCCACAAAAATAATATCAGGCTGATTCTCAACAATCTTAGACATCGCATCGAAACCATCTTCTGCCAATATCACTTCACAACCAAATGGTCTTAAAAAAATTTCAGCACTTTTCCGAATCGTGTTACTGTCATCGATCACCATGACTTTAATACCTTTCAACACACCGGTATTATCCACCCGGACTCCTTATGAGAATTGACACATATATTTTTAAACCCAGCCGATCTTCATAAATTCTATTTCCGCCAGAATGCGGGCGTAAATATAGCAAGCACTGTAAAAAATTCCAATCTACCCAGCAACATGGCAAAGCTACATATCCATGTCTGAAAATCCGTTAGCGATGCATAAGTGGTTGCTGGTCCAATTTCCCCAAGACCCGGCCCTAAATTGTTGATGCAAGCCACCGCGGCGGAAAAGGCCGTAATGACATCCAATCCGCTTAATGTGAGCAGTAACATCATCAACACAATACTCGCCGTATAAACAAACAGAAATACCAAAACTGCAAGAATGACCCGGCTTGCCAGCACACTTCTTCCCAGTTTCGCGGGCATCACCGCATTCGGATGCATAATCGTAATGATTTCACGATAAACCTGCTGATACAAAATACGAGCCCGTATCATCTTAATGCCACCGCCAGTGGAACCTGAAGAAGTGCAGAATCCGGATAAAAATAGCATCCATAGAGGAACGAATATCGGCCACAGATTATAATCGGTGTTACTGTAGCCGGTCGTCGTGGCAACAGACACGATATTGAAGGCGGCATAACGCAAGGCTATCAGCGGTTCAGAATACACACCGGTTAACCAAAGATAAAATGCCAATCCGGTGCAACTGAGAAAAAGGATCATGACATACCAGCTAACTTCAGAGTCATAGCGATAAGGAGTGAAGCTTTTTGCGCGCCAAACCAGAAAATGGGTCGCAAAATTTATCCCGGCAATCAGCATAAAGACCATTGCAACCGATTCGATGAGCGGAGAGTCCCAATAAGCATAACTTGCGTCATGCGATGAAAAACCACCTAACCCTAAAGTCGTAAATGCGTGCATGACTGCATCAAACCAGTCCATGCCTGCCCACTTGTAAGCAAAAACGCACACCAAGGTCAGACTCGCGTAGATCGACCACAACCCTTTGGCCGTCTCGGCGATACGCGGCGTCAGTTTGTTTTCTTTCATGGGACCCGGTATTTCGGCATTCAGCAATTGTCGGCCGCCGACACCCAGCAGCGGTAAGATCGCCACCGCCAGCACAATCAGACCCATACCGCCAAGCCACACGATTTCGCCGCGCCATAAATTGATGGATGGCGGCAACGCATCCAACCCCGACAATACCGTACCGCCGGTAGCAGTTAATCCCGAAACAGCTTCAAAATAAGCCATACTGAGATTAAGTTCGGGTAGATAGAGCAATAATGGCAGCATGGCAAAGGCCGGCAACCCGGACCACACCATGACCACCAGCAAAAAGCCATCGCGTGTCTGCAATTCACGTTGATAACGGCGTGTCGCAAGCCACATGACCAAACCGCTACCCAGGGTAATCACAATAGACTCGCCAAAAACAAAATGCGCACCGTCATCGGTCCATAGCGCCAAACCAAATGGAACCAGCATGGTCAGGCCGAATACCAGGACCATCTTGCCCAGCACATTAACAACTATAAGCAACCGATTCATGGAATGATGTACTACAGAAAACCAACATTAACCTGAAATAGTTTTTCCACTTCGCGGATCATTTTCCGGTTGACCACAAACAGGATCACATGATCTTCCGATTCGATGACCGTATCGTGATGCGCAATAATGACGCGTATCGAGTGACTCGAATCAACTAGATTCTTTTCTAGCTCTGCTGAGTTCAAACTCTCGCCGAATAATCCTTCGGTTCTCGGCAAGCCGCGCACAATCGCACCAATCGTTGCACCTTTGGGCAGTTTGATTTCTTCAATCTTGCGCCCGACCACACTAGACGATCTGGCATCGCCATGCGCGACCAATTCCAGTGCTTCCGCCGCACCGCGCCGCAGGCTGTGCACAGCAGCAACATCGCCGTGCCGGACATAAGCCAGTAATGAGCCGATCGTCACTTGCGCTGGCGAGATCGCGATATCGATACGGCTGCCTTGTACCAGATCCACGTAAGCGCGACGATTGATCAGCGCAATCACTTTATGCGCCCCCATCCGTTTCGCCAGCAGTGCCGCCATAATGTTGTTCTCTTCGTCATTCGTCAGCGCGCAAAACAAATCCATCTCGGCAACGCTCTCACTCTCCAGCAAGGTTTCATCCGTTGCATCGCCGTGCAGCACCAGCGCATTGCTCAATTCACCAGCCAAGCGCTCACAAGCTTGGTAATTGCGTTCTATGATCCTAACCTGATAATCTTTTTCCAATGTCATGGCCAGACGCCTGCCGATTTTCCCGCCACCGGCGATCATCACATGCTTGACCGGCCTGTCCATTTTGCGCAATTCCCGCATGACGGTGCGAATGTCTTCAGTTGCGGCAATGAAAAATACCTCATCTTCCGCTTCGATGATGGTGTCGCCTTCGGGTATGATCGGCCGGTCTTGACGGAAAATAGCCGCGACGCGGGTATCCACATTGGGCACATGCTTGCGCAATTGCTGTAATTCCTGTCCGACCAGCGAACCGCCTTTTAATGCGCGCACCGCCACCAAGCTTACTTTTCCTGATGCGAAATCCAGCACCTGCAAAGCTTCGGGAAACTCAACGAGTTTCTCAATATATTCAGTCAGAATCTGTTCCGGAGAAATCGCAAAATCGACACAGAAATTCTCGGTCGAAAAAATTTCCGGATGCGCCAAGTACTCCGTAGAACGGATCCGGGCAATTTTAGTCGGCGTGTTAAACAGCGTAGCGGCAAGCTTACACGCCACCAAATTGGTTTCATCGTGTTCGGTGACCGCCAGCACCATATCCGCATCATGCGCCCCGGCATTGACGAGTACTGACGGATGCGAAGCGTTACCGGTGACGGTGCGCAAATCCAAGCGATCCTGCAATAACGCCAAACGCTTGGGATCGACATCGACCATGGTAATGTCGTTGGCTTCGCTCACCAAGCTCTCAGCCACCGATGAACCGACTTGACCCGCCCCCAGAATGATAATTTTCACTTGAACAACCTACTCTTTCCGGTTCTCGCGCACCCAGTCGCGCCATTGCGCAAATAACCCGGGATCCAGCGCCGCTATTACGGATCGCGTCCACGGCGATCCTGCCCAGTAATCATCTTGCTCGAAGCCGCACATATGTCCGCCCGCTTCTGCCAAAATCAATGAACCCGCGCCGTAATCCCACGGCTTCTGTCCACCGTGCAAATACAAATCAAAATAACCGGCGGCGGTATAGCACCATTCCAGCGCGCACGCACCGAAGTTACGCTGTGAAGCAAACGGTGGAAAGGCAGCCACTCTGGCCGCGAATTTCCGGTCCAGCCGTTTCAAATCAACATTGGCCATGGCACCCGATAATGTCGGTATATACGTCTTCAGCGGCAACGCAATGCCATTCAAAAAAGCGCCGCCGCCTTTAGTAGCGTAAAACATCTCATCCGTCACCGGATTGTAAATCACGCCCAGCACACTCTTGCCTTCCTCCATGAACGCCACCGAAATGGCGAAATACGGTAATCCATTGAGAAAATTAGATGTGCCATCGATCGGGTCAATGCTCCACAAACCGGATTGTCCCTTGATCCACTGCGCTTCCTGCTCCTGTTTTGTCATTTCCTCGCCCATCGCGGCTGCTGGATGAATTTTCTGCAACTTCTCCAGCAGTGCATTCTGTGCCGCAACATCCGCTTCGGTAAAAAAGCTGCCATCCGCTTTAATCTGACGGTCGACTTGCAGGTAACGCGGCATGATGACTTGCTGTGCGACTTCTCTTACCGCCCCAATCACTTCCTCTAACACGTTTACTCCGACCGCCATTTGATCGAACAGCCGATGCTGGGGATTTGCTCCGCCGGACCGCGGCCGGTTTTGGCGACTTGCAGCATAGCTTCAAACAAGTCGCGCCGCACATCGGCAGGTGCTGCTTCTTTCCGCGAGGCATCCAGCCGTCCGCGGTATTGCAATTCCAGTTTGTTGTTGAAACCGAAAAAATCGGGGGTACACACCGCGCCATATTTTTTGGCGATTTCCTGCGTTTCGTCCCACACGTACGGGAAAGGATAATTTAACTGTTTCGCCACCAGCGCCATATTCTCAAACGAATCCTCCGGATAATCGGCCGGATCGTTCGACATGATGGCGATCGCACTCATGCCGTGCGGTTTTAGCTCGTTCACATCGCGAATGATGCGATCCTGCACCGCTTTCACATACGGGCAATGATTGCAGATAAACATCACCAGCAAACCGTTTTCCCCTTTTGCGGAAGCCAGGTTATAGCGCCTGCCATCGACACCCAACAAATCAAAATCAACCGCTTTCCAGCCAAAATCACAAACTGGTGTTTCCAAACTTGCCATATTCTTTTCTCCTGCTATCGATAATAATCTTGAAAACCAGCTTCTCCAGCCTGCCGCGCTCACCCATTGCAACAGCGGTCAGACAATGAATGCCGGATAAATAACGTGCTATATTATCATGAGTCCATTTATCGAATTGCTACTTACCCCGGCCAGCCCCCCCATCATGCATGCGCGCTTCTACCATCCCGAAGAAATCACTGCTGGAACGGTTATCGAATTATCGGCCGAGAACAAACACCATGCCGCGCGGGTATTGCGGCTAAAAGAGGGTGATGCGGTCACGTTGTTCAATGGACAGAGTGGTGAATTCTCCGCGCACATCACCAGCATCACAAAATCCAGCACGACCGTCCGGGTCGATGCCTATCATGCGATGGATCGGGAGTCGCCGCTGTCGATTGAGCTGGCCCAAGCAGTCTGTGTCAATGAAAAAATGGATTGGATCATACAAAAAGCAGTGGAGTTGGGCGTAACACGCATTCAACCGGTTTCCACAGCTCGCAGTATCGTGCATCTGTCCGGCGAGCGTGCTGACAAACGTCAGCAACACTGGCAAAAAATCGTCATTTCCGCGTGCGAGCAATGCGGCAGAAATTATGTACCACAAGTACTGCCGCTAATTTCGCTGCCGGAATGGCTGAGCCGGAAAAAATCCGGCCGATCGCCTCATGATGTTTGCTTTATGTTATCCACGACAGCCACGCAAAGTTTAAAAGAGATTCCTAAACCACCCGCCGGTGCCAATCTGGCGCTCGTGATTGGACCGGAAGGCGGGTTTACGCAGGAAGAAGAAGCAACTGTTTTACACACCGGCTTCGTTCCTGTGCGCCTGGGGAAACGCATCCTGCGCACCGAAAGCGCGGCTTTGACGGCTATCGCCGCATTACAAACCTTGTGGGGTGATTTTTAATCGATCGCATGAACAAAAATCCGCTATCTTCACTCACCATGAACACACCCGCTGAATTTGTCGCCTGGTTCCGCTCAGTTGCTCCGTATATCAATGCGTTCAGAGGCAAAACCTTCGTCATTAGTTTCAGCGGCGAAATGGTCACGAACGCCGCCTTTGTCGATTTTATCCACGATGTCAATTTACTCGCTAGTCTGGGTGTCCGTCTGGTATTGGTACACGGCGCGCGTCCGCAGATTCAACTGCGCCTGGATGAGTCGCAACTGGAAACGCAAACCGTCATGGGCATGCGCGTCACCGACCCCGCCGCGTTGCAGTGCGTCAAGGAATCGGTCGGGCGCGTGCATCACGAGATCGCTGCCTTGCTGTCGATGGGTTTGCCCAATTCGCCGATGGCCAATGCCGCCATCCGCGTGACCAGCGGGAACTTCGTCACCGCTTGTCCGCAGGGCGTGATTCAAGGCATCGACCTCATGCATACCGGTAAAGTACGCAAGATCAACGCACCAGCGATTCATTCGCGCCTGGAGCAAGGCGATGTGGTGCTGATTTCGCCGCTGGGTTACTCGCCCACCGGCGAGATTTTTAACTTAACGATGGAAAATGTGGCGACCGAAACCGCCATCGCACTTCACGCCGAGAAACTGATTCTTCTGTTGGATAGCGCCGATACCTCAGTATTGCCGCGTGAACTCACCTTGCCGGAAAGCAAATTGCTACTGGAAAACAAAACACCGGCAAGAGTAGCGCCGATACCGGATGCGATCCGGTCATCGCTGCAATACGCGACCAAAGCCTGTGAATTAGGTGTAACGCGCGCGCATCTGGTCAGCCGGCATATCGACGGCGCCATCATCCAGGAACTGTTTACGCACGACGGCATCGGTTGCATGATTTCGCAGGAAACACTGCAAGCGCTGCGCAAAGCGCGCATCGACGATGTCGGCGGCATTCTGCAACTGATCGAACCGCTCGAAGCCGAAGGCATTCTGGTCAGGCGCGGCCGTGAATTGCTGGAAATCGAAATCGATCGTTTTACGGTGCTCGAGCACGACGGCGTCATCCTCGGCTGCGCCGCGCTGTACCCATTTCCCGAAGAACACGCGTGCGAACTCGCCTGCCTGGCGATCCACCCGGATTATCGCGACCAAGGACACGGCGAACGCCTGCTTAAGCACATCGAAAACAAAACCATCGCGCAGGATATCCACAAACTGTTCGTTCTCACCACACATGCCACGCATTGGTTTATCGAACACGGTTTTAATCCCGCTACCCCGGCTGAATTACCCAAAGCCAAACAGAATTTATACAATTATCAGCGCCGCTCGAAAGTGCTAATCAAGCACTTATAATTTTTCCATAGAAAATACACTTCCGCTGTTTACTCAGTGAAACGAACGTTTCATAATGCCGGTCTTTCCTCAAAAGGAAACTCTGACCTTGTTCTTCGACAAGCTCAGCACGAGACACGATATCTGGTTCAGAGAATTTCCAATACTCTTTTACTGACTTGGAGCAAGGATACGAAATGGCAAGAATGGTGAAATGCATCAAACTAGGCCGCGAAGCCGAAGGCCTGGATTTTCAAACCTACCCCGGCGAATTGGGCAAGCGGATTTTTGAGAATGTTTCCAAAGAAGCCTGGAGTCAGTGGATCAAACACCAAACCACACTGGTCAACGAAAACCGGTTGAATCTCTCAGACGCTAAAGCGCGTAAATACCTGGCGGAACAAATGGAAGCACATTTTTTTGGGGAAGGCGCGGAACAGGCGGCGGGGTATGTGCCTCCTAAGAATTAATCTTAATTCTTAACATATACCTAAGCATAACATTGAAATCATAGACGAACCTTTATCGCATAGCGCTGTGTGAAATGACTGGTTATTTAGATTCTATTTCCTTAAGAGTTTTCCCGCTTTTATCTTTCCATGCAGTGAGTCCATTTGCATGTCCGCCATGAATAACCGCTGCTGCCGAACTCGGGCTTGTAAACTCCGCATCTCTTGTAAATACCAGTGTATCGTTTTTGATCTCTAATACACCTTCATCTTTTAAGCGCTGCCGCATATTCATTGTCCATGGCCATCTTTGAGCTGAAGCCCGATCGTTCAAAATAGCTTGAGAACCCTTAAGTACCACAAAACCATTGGGTGCCAAATGACCCTCTGCTTTAATCCCCTTAATCTCGCAGAACAGTTTCTTGTGTTCGGATTCTGTGACGGCTTTTGCTGCTGTTGGTACAAGGAGCTCGACCCCTAGAACTGGCAATAATTGGTTAATCTTCTCTAAAAATATTTCCATATCCTCTCGATCAGATTCAGGCAATCGAGCTCCGCTACTTTGACCGTTTGTAACCACGGCTCGCCCAGATTTGCGCGCCTGGTCTATTAGCTTTCCTTCAAGAAAGCGGATGTGTGCCTTAGTTAAGTTCTCGTCTTTGCTGATAAAAAAGATGATTTGATTCCAAAAATCTTTTTCCAAATGAGCTTTGATTCGATCACGAATGCTCTCGGCTTCACCGATATAGATTGCTGGTTTTCCCGACTCAGGATCGGAGCCCGTCAAAAGATAGATTCCCGCACCGTTCGATTCTTCACGAGAAAAGACACCTTCAAACTCACTTCTGGGACCGGCGACAGCCTTTCCAGTCCAATTCGACAATTCCGCAGTACGAAGCCGTTTAGGATCTCCGTAAACCAGGAATATTTTGATTGTTGCGCTAGGCACGTGTGAAGAAAGAAAAGACTACTATAGCTTTCTAACCTGAATCCCATGATTGATAATGCAAACCGCGCAATCAATCATGGGAATATTGAATACTACTGGACTTTGACTACTTAATAACCGCGTTCAATTCACCTTTAGCATAGCGGTTCGCCATACTTTCCAGAGAAATCGGTTTGATTTTTCCGGCCTGTCCGGCGCAACCGAAAGCTTCGAAGCGGGCTTTACAAATGTCTTTAGCAGCGGCGGTCGCTTCTTTCAGGAATTTGCGCGGGTCGAAATTGCTTTTGTCTTTTTCCAGGCTGCGACGGATCGCGCCGGTCATTGCCAGGCGAATATCGGTGTCGATATTGACTTTACGCACACCGTATTTGATGCCTTGTTGAATTTCTTCGACCGGTACACCGTAGGTTTCTTTAATGTCGCCGCCAAATTGACGGATGATTTCCAGCCATTCTTGCGGTACCGAGCTGGAGCCGTGCATAACCAAATGAGTATTTGGGATGCGCGCATGAATTTGCTTGATGCGTTCGATCGCCAGAATATCGCCGGTGGGTTTGCGGGTAAATTTGTACGCGCCGTGCGAGGTTCCGATAGCGATTGCCAGTGCATCCACACCGGTTTTACGCACAAAGTCGGCAGCTTCTTCCGGATCGGTCAGCAGTTGGTCATGCGACAGCACGCCTTCCGCGCCATGTCCGTCTTCCGCTTCGCCCATACCGGATTCGAGCGATCCCAGACAACCCAGTTCGCCTTCTACCGATACGCCGACAGAGTGCGCGATGTTAACGACATCGGCAGTGACATTAACGTTGTATTCGTAGGTTGATGGTGTTTTGGCGTCTGCTTGCAATGAGCCATCCATCATGACGCTTGAAAAACCGCTACGGATCGCATTGACACAAACGGAGGGCGACGCGCCATGATCCTGGTGCATCACAATCGGTATATGCGGATAGGATTCAACGGCTGCCTCAATCAAATGACGTAAAAATGCTTCACCGGCATATTTTCTCGCACCGGCGGAACCTTGCATGATGACCGGGCTGTTGCATTCATCCGCGGCTTGCATGATCGCCTGGATCTGTTCCAGGTTGTTGACGTTGAAAGCCGGCAAACCGTAGCCGTTTTCCGCTGCGTGATCGAGTAGTTGTCTTAATGATACGAGTGCCATTTAGATCTCCTTATTGATTATCTTAAAAAATTCTATAGCCATTAGTATAAGCAATTATTCGGTATGAATACTGCTCGTTCTTTTTCCTAGTCTCAGCGTGTTTGTCCGGATTGCATTGCATTTTACCGGTCAGATTGCTTCAATGCCTTGCCTGGTTTTCCATTCGCCGACTTTAATGATTTTCATCGTATTGGTGCCACCGGTTTTACCCACCGGTTCGCCGATCGTCATCACCATAATATCACCGCTGCGCACCACACCGCGGTTAAGTAATTCCTGTTCGGCCAGATTCAGAATTTCTTCCGGATCGTTCAATCCTGCGCCGAATTCCACCGGATATACACCTCTGAACAACGTTACCCTTCTGCGCGTTTCTTCATTGGGACTCAACGCAAAAATAGGCACTTTGGAACTCCTGCGCGACATCAGCAAAGCGGTCACACCGCTTTGCGTGAGTGCGGCGATGGCGCGAATCTGCAAGCCGCTGGCGGTGTACATCGTGGCGCGCGCAATGGCTTCTTCGATGGTCGCCGGATTGATATTTTGCATCCGCCGGTCGGTGTTGACCAGATATTCCTTTTCCGCTTCCAAGCAAACTCTGGCCATCGCTTCAACCGCTTCCACCGGATATTCCCCGGCAGCGGATTCCGCCGACAACATGACCGCATCGGTACCGTCCAGCACCGCGTTAGCCACGTCCGATACCTCCGCACGCGTTGGAATCGGATTGGTAATCATCGATTCCATCATTTGTGTGGCGGTTACCACGGTTTTATTGTTGGCGCGCGCGGAGCGGATCATTCGTTTTTGCAGCGCCGGAACGGCAGCATCGCCGACTTCAACCGCCAGATCACCACGCGCCACCATAATGGCATCCGATGCTTCGAGAATATCGTCCAAAGCAAGAATAGCTTCGGAACGCTCGATCTTGGCCATGATCATGCCTCGACCGCCTGCCTCGTGAAACAATGCACGCGCTTGGCGGATGTCGTCGCCTGAGCGGACAAACGATACGGCTAAGTAATCCGCGCCCAGTTCGGCGGCGGTTTTAATATCTTCCAGATCCTTACTGGTCAGCGCTGGCGCACCGAGTCCGCCACCCTTACGGTTAATGCCTTTATTGTTTGATAGTATGCCGCCCTGTTCGACCACGCAGAACACCTGATGACCTTTTACATGCGATACACCCAGCACAATACGGCCATCGTCCAGCATCAGCGTAGCGCCGGTTTCCAGATCATTCGGCAGCTCCTTATAATCCAGACCGACTCTTTCCTGATTGCCTAATTCACAATTAGCATCCAGAATGAACTGATCACCGACTTCGAGCCTGATCTTACCGTGCTCGAATCTACCGACGCGTATTTTCGGCCCTTGCAGATCGGCCAGTACGCCGACTGTAAGACCAGCAGCCCGCGCCAGTGACCGTGTCATTTCGGCGAACTCGATATGCTGTTCGCGCGTGCCGTGCGAAAAATTGATCCGAACAACATCAACACCGGCCCGGATTAAACGATCCAAGATTTTTGGATTTTTACAGGCGGGACCCAGGGTCGCTACAATTTTTGTTCTTCGGATCATGGTTTTCTTAATGGTGTTTATTTGGCGCGCATTTCCAATATCTCTACCGCCGGCAATTTTTTGCCTTCCAAGAATTCCAGGAATGCGCCGCCTGCGGTTGAAATATAGGAAACTTTGTCGTAGATATCATACTTCTGAATAGCCGCAATGGTATCACCGCCGCCCGCTAACGTGAAAGCCTTTGTTTCTGCGATCGCCCTGGCGATCTTCTCGGTTCCGGCACCAAATTGATCAAACTCAAACACGCCAACCGGGCCGTTCCACACCACCGTACCGGCTTTCATGATGATATCCACCAATTCTTGCGCACTTTTCGGGCCGATATCAAAAATCATGTCATCATCCGCTACAGCGCCTGCATCTTTCAATACCGCAGGTTCATTGGCATCAAATTTTTTGCCGGTCACTACATCGACCGCGATTGGAATCGACGCATTGCGTTTCGCCATTTTATCCATCAATGTTTTGGCTGTCGGGACCAGATCATCTTCGCACAGCGATTTGCCGACATTTTTACCGGTTGCTTTCAGGAAGGTATTGGCAATACCGCCGCCGACCACCAGTTGATCGACTTTCTCGGACAACGATTCGAGCACGGTCAGCTTGGTGGAAACTTTGGAGCCGCCGACAATCGCCACCATCGGACGCGCTGGACTCAATAGCGCTTTAGTCAGCGCATCCAGTTCTTCTGTCAGCAGGATACCGGCGCAAGCCACAGGAGCATATTTGGCAATGCCGTGGGTCGAGGCTTCTGCGCGATGCGCAGTGCCGAATGCATCCATGACAAAGACATCGCATAATTTGGCATATTTTTGCGCCGTTTCCTCGACATTTTTCTTTTCGCCTTTATTGATGCGGCAATTCTCCAGCACCACCAGCTCTCCAGCGGCCACTTCAAATCCGCCATCGACCCAATCCTTGATCAGGCGCACTGGTTTTCCTAACCGGCTGGCAATATTATCCGCCACGGGTTTCAGAGAATTTTCTTCAACCCACACACCTTCTTCGGGGCGGCCCAAGTGAGACGTTACCATCACTTTGGCGCCTTGTTTGATGCAGTGATTAATCGTCGCCATCGAGGCGGTGATGCGCGCATCCGAGGTCACTTTTCCATCTTTCACGGGCACGTTGAGATCGGCGCGTATAAATACACGTTTACCTTTAAGATCAAGGTCAACAAGTTTAATAACAGACACGGTAAGCTCCAGATTTGTCTTTAAGAAAGTATAAAGGATAGCAAACGCTACCCTTTATGTCTTAATAAATTAACTATTTAAATCAGATGGCAATCAGAATCCTAACGCTTGACTGTCCATCTGAAAGCACTTAATTACTTGGCGACGGTACGAACCATCTCCAGTACTTTGGTGGAATAGCCCCATTCATTGTCATACCATGCAACGACTTTGACAAAGCTTTTATCCAGCGCCATACCCGCTTCGGCATCGAAAATGGAAGTGCAGCTTTCACCGCGGAAATCGGTAGACACGACTTTCTGATCGGTATAACCCAGCACGCCTTTCATCGAACCTTGAGAAGCTTCTTTCATCGCTTGGCAGATTTCGTCGTAGGTCGCTTCTTTTTCCAATTCGCAGGTCAAGTCAACCACGGACACATCCGATGTTGGAACACGGAAAGCCATGCCGGTCAGTTTCTTATTCAATTGCGGTATCACCACGCCGACAGCCTTGGCAGCGCCGGTTGAAGAAGGAATGATATTTTCCAGAATACCGCGGCCACCGCGCCAGTCTTTATTGGATGGTCCATCCACCGTTTTTTGCGTCGCAGTTGCGGCATGAACCGTGGTCATCAGACCGCGTTTGATACCCCATTTATCGTTCAATACTTTGGCAATCGGCGCCAAACAGTTGGTGGTGCAGGACGCATTGGAAATGATGCTTTCACCTTTGTAAGACTTATCATTCACGCCATAAACAAACATCGGTGTATCATCTTTGGAAGGCGCCGACATGATGACTTTCTTTGCACCAGCCGCCAAGTGTTTCTCACACGTTTCCTTGGTCAGAAACAAACCGGTAGATTCAATGACGACATCCGCGCCTACTTCATTCCACTTCAATTCCGCCGGATCTTTAACTGCGGTCAAACGGATTTTCTTGCCATTAACCACTAGAGTATTGCCTTCGATCGCAACATCGCCATGAAAACGGCCATGCACTGAATCATGCTTCAACATATAAGCCAGATAATCCGGTTCCAGCAAATCATTGATTGCAACGATTTCGATATCTGGAAAATTCTGTACTGCTGAGCGGAAAACCATACGGCCGATACGACCAAATCCGTTAATACCAACCTTAATTGTCATACCAAAACTCCTTAAATAAAAAACCTATTACTTCCGGATGAATGCAATTCATCATCCGGTTGCTTTAATCATAAATTGGATCAGAGAATGCCTTTGACTGTTTTAACAACGTTCTCGACGGTAAAGCCAAAATGCTTGAATAACACATCTGCAGGCGCTGATTCACCAAAAGTGTCCATGCCGACTACCGCGCCGTCCAGCCCAACATACTTACGCCAGAAATCAGTTACGCCCGCTTCCACCGCTACGCGTTTAACACCCTTCAGCAAGACACTGTCTTTATACGATGGTTCCTGACGATCGAATACATTCGTGCACGGCATGGAAACCACGCGCACATGAACGCCTTCTTCGGCCAGCGCTTTTTGCGCATTCATGGCCAGCCCCACTTCGGAACCTGTCGCAATCAAAATTGCTTGCGGCTTGCCATTACCGGCTTCGGATAATATATAACCGCCTTTATCGATCAGCTTGATGGTAGCGGCATCGCGTTTTTGGAATGGCAAATTCTGACGGCTGAATATCAATGTCGAAGGACCATTTTTGCGTTCGATGGCACGCGCCCATGACACGGTTGACTCAACCGTATCGCAAGGACGCCATACATCCATATTAGGGATTAAACGCAAGGTTGAAGTCTGTTCTACCGGTTGATGCGTCGGACCATCTTCACCCAGACCGATGGAGTCATGCGTAAAGACGAAAATATTGCGAATCTTCATCAGTGCGGCCATGCGCAATGCATTACGCGCATATTCGGAGAACATCAGGAAAGTGGCACCGTAAGGAATCAAGCCGCCATGCAACGACAAACCATTCATCATGGCACTCATGCCAAATTCGCGCACACCGTAGTACACGTAGTTACCGCCATTCTGTTTGCTGATCCCTTTGGAGCCTGACCACAAAGTCAAATTGGATCCGGCCAGATCAGCAGAGCCGCCGAGTAATTCAGGCAGAACTGGCGCCAGACCTTCAATCGCATTTTGCGAAGCTTTACGGCTTGCAATGGTTTCCGCTTTTGCATTAACTTGATTGATAACGCCGTCGACATGACTGCGCCAGTTCGCTGGCAACTCACCAGCCGTGCGGCGATTGAATTCGGCTGCTTCAGCCGGATACTTTTCAGCATACTCAGCAAATTTCTGATTCCATTCTGTTTCCAGCGCCTGCCCTTTCGCTCTTGCGTCCCAGGCGCTATACACTTCTTGCGGAATCTCAAAAGGCGGATGATGCCAGCCGATGTGCGGACGAGCGGCAGCGATCTCCGCGTCACCTAATGCTGCACCGTGTACCGAGTGGGTATTGGCCATATTAGGTGATCCCAGTCCGATGACCGTTTTGCAGCAGATCATTGTTGGCTTATCATTGACTTTTTTAGCCGCTTCAATCGCTGCTTCTATGGCTACCGGGTCGTGCCCGTTGACGTTTGGCACTACGTGCCAGCCATAAGACTCAAACCGCTTCGGCGTGTCATCGGTAAACCAGCCTTCCACATGACCATCGATGGAAATGCCATTATCATCGTAAAAACAAATCAGTTTTCCTAGACCCAAGGTACCCGCCAAGGAACAAGCCTCGTGCGAAATGCCTTCCATCAGGCAACCATCGCCCAAGAAAACGTAGGTATGGTGATCGACAATGTTATAACCAGGACGGTTAAATTCAGCGGCCAATATTTTTTCTGCCAGCGCCATGCCCACGGCATTGGTGATGCCCTGACCCAATGGGCCGGTTGTGGTTTCCACACCTGGCGTGTAGCCATATTCCGGATGCCCGGGTGTCTTGGAATGGAATTGCCGGAATTTCTTAATTTCTTCCATCGGCAAATCGTAGCCGGTCAGATGCAGTAACGCATAAATCAGCATCGATCCATGCCCGTTGGAAAGAATAAACCGGTCACGATCAACCCACCCCGGATTACCAGGATTATGACGCAGATGATGAATCCACAGTACTTCAGCGATTTCCGCCATCCCCATCGGCATACCGGGGTGACCAGAATTGGCTTTTTGCACAGCATCCATCGCCAATGCACGAATTGCGCTGGTTAAATCCTTAAACACCGGCGCGTCAAAATCCTTGAATGTCCCCATTAACACTAACTCCCTAATATTTTAAACGAATAGAAAAGATCGAACTGTGCGCTAATTGAATAGGAACACATCGTATCGGCAAATAAATTAATGCGATATTATCCCCTAAGATAGAGGATACGACAACTAGAGACCTTCATTTTTTGCGCCTAAAACCAATCCGGTAGCAGCAAAATTTCTTTAAAAAATCAGTTGCCCCGCAGTTTAATTCCCAATAATTTTATTTTGCGGTACAGGTGCGTGCGCTCTAATCCAGCGCGTTCCGCGACTCGCGTCATGTTGCCACTTTCCTGATCGATCAATCTTTCAAAGTAAGTTTTTTCAAACAAATCGCGCGCTTCGCGCAGAGAAAGATCGAGCGGAATCTCCGGCGAAACTGATGACGAGACCGATTCCGGAAAAACCATCGCCTGCTGCACGGCTTCAACCGAAATCTCATCGGACGTGCAAGTCAGTGCCAGCGAATGCACCACACCGGTTAACTGCGTCAGATTGCCGGGCCAATCGTAATTGCGCAGGCAATTTAATGCTGCGGTACTGAATTGTAACGTGGACGAAGCCTCTCCCGATTCAACGAAACGCGACAAGATTTGACCGGCTAGCTCAGGGATATCTTCCCGGTGTGTGCGCAATGCCGGAATGCCGATGCTGAGGCTGCTCAATATCTCGTACAATTTGGGATGATAAGCACCCTGCGCGGTCAGCTCCGCCAACGGTTGCGATGTAGCGCAAACCAGCCGGACGTTATACTTCTCCAGCTTACTTAGCAATAACAGCAAGCCTTTTTGCGCCAATTTACTGATCTCGCCGACATCTTTCAGAAATAACAGCCCGTCACGCGCAAGCCCCAGCAAATCCAGCGGCGATTCGGCCAATCCCGTCAACGTCTCGGGTTCCACCCATGGCGTGCCCGGACGATGCATAAAACGCGCGCAAATTTCCGCGCCCGCGCCCGGCTCCCCCATCAGCAGCACGGGCGTTTTCAGGTTCACTACTTGCTCCAGCCTTTTTCTCAGATCAAGAATCAAGGCGCCTTTACCCAGACTGGCCAGTGACAGCGCTGATTGCTGCTTATTTTGCGCCCCGCGCAATGCCTTGCTGACCGTGCTCAACAGCTTTTGCAACGGTATCGGCTTTTCCAAATAACCGAATGCGCCAATGCGGGTAGCCTCCACCGCCGTATCAATCGTGCCGTGTCCGGACATCATGATCACCGGCATCGTCAGCAAGCCATTGCTGGCCCACTCTTTCAGGAGCGTAATACCATCCGTATCGGGCATCCAGATATCCAGCAGCACCAGATCGGGGCGCGTTTGCGCACGCCAGATCCGCGCCTGTTCGGCATTCTCGGCCAACGCCACGCGATATCCTTCGTCCCGCAAAATTTCAGACAGCAATTCGCGGATGCCAATTTCGTCATCAACAACCAGTATTGTATTGTTCGTTATCATTGAGTGTTTCTCCACTACTGAAATCTAATCAGCTTAGCCACAACTGTCAAATTTCACGGTCATCTATGAATTCCAAGTTTCTTGATTGACGGATATCTTGCCAGGAAAGATTGCATTCCTCTTTTCTGTTATCACCGGTTGTTCCCTAATGCGCCGCCAGCCGGTTATCGTTGGTGGATGCGCTTTTCTCCACCGTCGGCAGGATAATTGAAATTTGCGCGCCCTGCGGTTTAATATTTTCGATATGGATTATCCCTTCATGTTCTTCAACAATTTTCTTCACAATCGGTAATCCCAATCCGGTTCCCTTAGCCTTGGTGGTGACATAAGGCTCAAAAACCCGGGCTCTGATTTCATCCGAAAAACCGCAACCGTTATCACGAACACTGAGTTGCACCCCGCCATGCACTTTTTCGGTTTTCACTTCGATCACGGGTTGCGGCGTATCAATCAGTGCGTCTTGCGCATTTTGCAGCAAATTATGCAGCACTTGGCGCAATTGTGCCGAATCGCCTTTGATCAGCGGTAAATCATCCCCCAGTAGCTGCTGGATTCGCACATGCTTGCTATTCTCAGCAGCCATATTCGCGGTTTCGTAAAGCGACAATACCTCGCGCACCAGCCGGTTAAAATCCAATTGGTGCAATTGCATTTCAGGCACGCGCGCATACTGATTAAATTCATTTACCATCCGTTTCAGGGCTTCCACCTGATTGACAATAGTCTCAGTAGAACGCCGCAATATCTTGGCGTCTTCTTCATTGAGCTTATTGATTAATTTGTGCTGCACGCGCTCGGCGGATAGTTGAATCGGTGTCAGCGGATTTTTAATTTCATGCGCCAGCCGTCGCGCGACTTCACCCCAGGCAACCGCGCGCTGCACTTGCAATAGATTGGTGATGTCATCAAAAACCACCACGCCGCCACCGCTGGATATCTTGGGTAAGCGCGTTCCTCTCAGCAATAGAACCTGATTACGGCCATCTTCCGAACGCGTCAATTGCCGCTGCCAAACGCCGGTTTCTCCGGAATTAAATCCCTCCTTGATCTCGGTAATCAAGGTATTCAGTTGCGGTTCATTGCTCACGCAGCCCTCGATAATCGAACCGTCCAAGCTGATCAGCGGTATTTGCAGGATCTGTTCGGCACTGCGATTGGCCTTGGATAATACCAACTGATCGTCGAATACCAGCACACCCGATGACAAATTCGCCAGGATACTTTCCAAGTGCGCTCTCGCGCTCTCGACCGCCTGCTGATTATGCAGTGCTGCTGCGCGTGCTTCCTCCAATTGTTGCGTCATCAAATTGAAGGACTCCGTCAATACTCCCAATTCGTCACGACTTTGCACCAGGTGTCTGCGGCTGTAGTCACCCTGCGCAATCGCCCGCGTGCCTTCCGCCAGCATGCCCAGCGGCGCGCTCAGTTTCTCACTGAGCAAAGAAGCGGTCGCCAATGCTGAAAACAACGATAACAACAAGGCCAGCGTCAAGGTAACACTATACAGCCGGGTCAATCCATGGCGCGACAAAGAAAGTTCCTGATAATCCTGATAACCGGCCTGCACCCGTTCGGCGTCTTTTGCCAATTGCAGCGGAACCGGCTGCAGCATTTGCAGCATCCGGATATCCTCTTGCAAACTCAGCACATTAACCGGAGCAACGACGCGCAAATACAAGCCTTTATCGGCAATCGACTCAATCGCGCCATACGCTTTCTGCATCCGGATATAGCGCATAACGACGGCATTCGGCATCCCAGGAAATAACGTCAGATTACTCTCGCTGGAAAAAGCGATGACTTTGCCATCCTGGTTAAACAAGGTCGCTTCTTCCACTTGCGATTGCAGCAGCAACTCATTCAGCACCAATAAAGGCGGATTAGCGGGATCGGACAATATTAACGCCGTCGCCTGCGCTTTGCGCTGCAACTCTTCCAGCAGATTATCCAGCATGGTATGCCCCAGATTCAAGCCGCCTTCCAGGGCACGATCCACTTTAACGTCAAACCAGGATTCGATACTCTTCTCAAGAAACTGAACAGACACGGCATACACCAAAACACCGGGAAGTGTCGCCATCATGGAAAAAACCAGCATCAACCGTAACGCCAGCCTAGATCCGAAAACACCCGATTTGAGGCGGCGTCTGAACCGCCACAGCAGAAATCCCAGAATCGCCATGAGAAAGATCACAAAGGCGATATTGATGCCTAACAATAAGCGGTACTTCCGTTCAAAAAACTCGGTATTGGCGCCCGCGGTAGCCAGCAGAAAGAGCATCACAGCCCCCACACCGGCCCCCACAATGAGCACGTATTTCATCAGTGACCTTTAATCTGTACCGGTTCCCCGGGTGTGGGCAGCTTCGTGTGCCATTCCAGTTTATCCGAACTCAAATTCCACTGACTGGAACCCAATGTTTCAACTTGGAACGGTTTTGGCATCCGCGTCAGATCGAGCCAGATTCGCAGCGACGCCACATAATCGGCATCTGGCTTTAATTCGGTTTTAGCCGTCAACGGAAGATCGCGTATCCGCCCCAATGCCTGCAATGCTTCCTTTAATGAAGAATAACTTTGTGAAAACACCGGATGGTTGAGGTGATATTGCCGTGTTAGCGCATAATAGCGCAAACCAACCACGAACTTACTGCGCGCCACTTCCTCATTGAGCTTATACCAGCGCGTATCCAGCAAGCCGAATTTGGTGACGAAATAAAGCACGATACCTTTCTCCAGCGTCTGTTCCAACGTCTCGTTCAGCGTAATCTCGGAATCCATGCTGATGGTATAGCCTTGCTCGGTCGCCGCAAGACTGACAGACTTTATCTGGATACCTTCCGCCCGCACAACGGACATTGGCGATAGCAAAATCAGTAGCAACAGCACAAGATTGAGATAGGGTAGCTTTATTCGGCGCACTTGCGGATCAGGCTTTTTGCAGTAAGTTATAGAAGAAGCCATCATGTCGAATATCAGGTAACAGTTGTCCATCCGCCATTGCCGCTGCGGAAAGCGGTAATAAACTTGCATCAGGGTGATGGTTAAGGAATTTTGCAATCTGCATGGTATTTTCTTCAGCAAAAACTGAACAAGTCACATACAGCAACTTACCACCCTTGCTCAAAATTTTCCACAAGGCATGCAAAATAGCTTGTTGAATTTCTGCAAACTTAACCAGATCGCTTTCACGCCGCAACCATTTGATATCCGGATGCCGGCAAACCACTCCGGATGCCGAACAAGGCACATCCGCCAGAATACGGTCATAGAAGCGCCCATCCCACCAGGCATCGGGATCCGACGCATCGCCGCACACCATCTTTTCTGCGGTCATATGCAGGCGCTGCAAATTCTGCTGCACTTGAGTCAATCTTGCTGCTTCATTATCCAGTATCGTCAATGCAACATCGGCCAATTCCAACACATGCGTGCTTTTCCCTCCCGGTGCCGCGCACGCGTCCAACACCCGCATGCCATCATGCACATCCAGGAATGGCGCGGCAAGCTGCGCTCCGGCATCTTGCACAGTCACCAACCCGGCGCTGAAACCAGGCAGATGCTCCACCGCGACCGGCTGATTCAGTTGCAACGCGCCGGACCAGAATAATTCCGTTTGCATCGCTTTTTCCGTCAATAAATCACGATAAGCGGCCACGCTAATTTTGCGTTGATTCACCCGTAACGTCATTGGAGGGCGTTTGTTGCCGGCTTGCAGTATTGTGTGGAATTTTTCCGGATATTGTTGCCGCAACTTGTCAATCCACCACTGTGGATACGAGTAAAGTCCGTCCTCATGGGCGGCCGCTTGCTGCAACAAGCGCTCACGTTGCCGGATAAAATTGCGCAAAACGGCATTCACTAATCCCTGCATTCCTTGACCATGCGCCAAGGCGCGCGAAGCAGATACGGCTTGATCCACCACTGTGTGCGGAGATGCTTTACTGTACTGCAATTGATACAAGCTCACGAGCAACAACTGTTGCAAACTTTTATCGCGTAACGGTTTTTTCAGTAACAACGCGAGAATCGCTTGTAATTGGCCGTAAAAACGCAGGACACCATAACTTAAATCCTGAATGGCGCCTTTTTGTTGTTTCGACAACATAGGATCGGCACGCCAGACATCCTGCAACACGCCGGTCAGGCTTGATCCCGTCAACACTTTACCGATTGCAGAGGCTGCCGCCAGCTGTGCCTTAATCATGCGATGCAGCAGGATGATGCGCAGTCATAAAACACTCGCCAGGTTCTATCGGGTTGCCAGCCAAAAAATCCGCCGCGCTCATTTTCTTGCCGCCAGGTTTCTGCATCAGGGCTATCCGTAACAAACCCGAACCGCAGGCAACCGTGATGCCCGCACGATCCACTGCAACAATTTCTCCCGGCTTTCCTGCATTTCCGTCAAGCACCTCAGCTTGCCAGATCTTCAGCGCCATATCCCGGAAATGCGCATAGGCGCCGGGATTGGGATTAAATGTCCGCACCACCCGGTCTAGCTGCTGCGCGCTGTGCCGCCAATCAATTTCCGCTTCGGCTTTGGTTATCTTGGCTGCATAGCAGGCTTGCGTCTCGTCTTGCAGCACGGGAACCAGTTTTTCCTGAGGCAGCAGCGTCAACGCCTCAACGATGCTTCGCGCACCGCACACACTTAATTTATCGTGCAGCGATTGCGTGGTATCGTCCGGCGTAATTCCCACGTTGTGCGTTAACAAAATATCACCCGTATCCAATCCGGCATCCATCTGCATGATGGTGATACCGGTCTCGCGATCGCCCGCCAGAATGGCGCGTTGAATCGGCGCCGCACCCCGCCAGCGGGGCAATAGCGAAGCATGAATATTCAAGCATCCCAGACGGGGAATATCGAGTACCGCCTGCGGCAAAATCAATCCATACGCCGCCACAACCATCACATCCGCGTGTAGTGTCTGCAATTGCTGTTGTATGCCGTCAGTTTTCAGGGTCAAGGGTTGCAATAATGCCAGATGATGTTGTTCGGCCAGCAATTTAACGGCGCTGGCGGCAGCTTTCATTCCTCTGCCCGCAGGGCGGTCCGGCTGGGTCAACACCATAACAATCTCATGCCTTGCTTGAATCAGCGCATCCAGCGCCGTCGCGGCAAAGACGGGGGTTCCAGCAAATATGATTTTCATGCTAGTGCATCGATTACTTGTTAATTGGGGTGACGGGATTCAATCGTACCAACGAATCGTATTATTGATTCAGAAGATCCGGATGCAGCGCACAGCTTTATTTTATGCCAACATGCGCCCGCTACATGGTACTGCGCTGTTTTTTCTTTAATCTGGCCAAGGTGCGCGATTGCTTGAGCTTTGACCAGTATTCCACAAACACTTTTCCCGCCAAGTGATCCATCTCGTGTTGAATACATACTGCCAATAATCCATCGGCATCCAGAACAAATGATTCGCCTTGCGCATTCAGCGCTTTCACAGTCACGGATTCGGCACGCCGCACTTTCCCATAGATGCCGGGTACTGACAAGCAACCTTCCTCATAGTCCGATAGACCGTTACTGGCGATAATTTCCGGATTGATCAATACGAGCAATTCATCACGTGTTTCCGATGTATCGATCACAATGATGCGCTCGTGCACATCCACCTGGGTTGCAGCCAACCCTATACCGGGTGCTGCGTACATCGTTTCGGTCATATCTCTTATCAGCGAACGGATTTCATCCGTGACTTGTGCTACGGGAACCGCTACAGTATGTAGCCTTTCATCCGGATATTGTAGTATTTTTAGAATAGCCATGAAAAAAATGTGTAGTTTAACAAACCCAATTTCGCATTTAGACCGTATCATTAACCAATCATTCTGTATGCCTTATCACTGCCTGTGAGATCATCCATGCGAAAGCTTATTATAACTATGATTTTATTTCTGGGCCTGCTTTCCGTCACGTCAATAAAGGCTCAAGAGATCGAATTGCGTAGTGATACGCCCGATCATCATGTGGTCGTACCGGGCGATACGCTATGGGGAATTGCTTCCCGGTTTCTGAAAGATCCTTGGCGCTGGCCGGAGATCTGGGGACTCAATCGCGCGCAGGTAAAGAATCCGCACAAGATTTACCCCGGCGATGTTGTCATACTGGAAAAATCACTGCATGGCATCCGCTTACGCCTTTCGGAGGACGATGAATACGGTGTGAAAACCGTTAAATTATCACCGAAAATTCGCACGGAGCAGTCTGGCACTTCAGCAATTCCCAGCATCCCGGCAGCGGCGATCGGACCTTTCCTGAGCCAGCCGCTGGTCATCGAAAAAGACGGCCTCGACAATGCACCGTATATATTAGGCTCAAGTGAGGGCCGGGTTGCTTTGAGCACAGGCAATATCGCTTATGTCAGCGAACTGCCTAAAGATAAGGGTTCGGCATGGCAAGTTTTCCGTCCCGGTAAGGCACTGAAGGATCCGGATCAAAAAGACGCTGTTCTCGGTTTTGAAGCGACTTACCTGGGAAATGCCAAAGTAAATGCTTTTTCGGATGTCAGCACGGTCATCATCACGCACGCTTCGGAAGAGATCTTGAAAGGCGATCGTTTGGTTCCTGCACCCAATACTATCTTCAATAACTACGCTCCGCATGCACCGGATTTTTCGCTCAACGGAAGAATCATCTCGGTTTATGGCGGCGTCTCCGAGATTGGCCGAGGCGATATTGTCACACTCAACAAAGGTGGATTGGATGGCCTGGAAATGGGCCATGTTCTGGCTATCTACCGGAGAAGCCAAGCCAAGTCGCTCAAAGGGCAAACGGTGCAATTACCGGATGAAAGAACCGGATTGGTATTCATCTTCCGCGTCTTTGAGAAAATATCCTACGCATTGGTCGTACAAAGCACGCAAGCCATCAAAGTCTTGGACGCCGTCAAAACGCCCTGAAATTAACTCGTATCGTCATGAAACATGCACCGGATCTTGAAGCATGGCTGAGTCTTAATCTGATCGACGGTCTGGGTGACGAATCCATCCGCAGACTTCTGATCGCTTTTGGCAGTCCCGCGGCCATCCTGTCAGCGCATATGAGAGCACTGGAGCGCATCGTAAAAAAACCCGTCGCGCAGCGCATCTCGCAAGGTGCCGAGCAACATAAAATCGCCGCTGTGTTCCGTTGGCTGGAGGACCCTGTCAATGCGGTCATCACCTTGGCCGATTCCGATTACCCGGCGCAGTTACTCAATATTGACGCCCCGCCCCCGCTGTTGTATTTCAAAGGCCGGCGGGAGCTGTTGCAGCGCCCGGCGCTGGCCGTGGTCGGCAGCCGCAACGCCACGCCGCAGGGTTTATCCAACGCGGAAGCCTTTTCAGAAGCCGCCAGTAGCGCCGGATTATGCATCATCAGCGGCATGGCGCTGGGTATCGATACCGCCGCACACCAGGGCGGTTTGCGCGGCTTAGCCTCCAGCATTGCCGTTGTCGGCACTGGCTTGGATATCGTTTATCCGGCAAAGAATCACCCGCTTGCGCACAGGCTGGCAAAAGAAGGCGCATTAATCTCCGAATTTCCGCTGGGTACCCCTGCCATCGGCAGGAATTTTCCGCGCAGAAATCGTATCATCAGCGGTATGAGTCACGGCTGCCTGGTAGTGGAAGCGGCATTACAGAGCGGGTCATTGATCACAGCCCGGCAAGCATTGGAACAAGGGCGCGAAGTCATGGCAATCCCGGGTTCGATACATTCGCCCCTGTCAAAAGGCTGTCATGCGTTGATTAAACAAGGCGCCAAATTGGTTGAAAATACCCAGGATATTCTGGATGAATTGAATCATTTACCCTTAACCCGGTATGAGAGTAGCGCCGCAGCGAAAGAATTTTCTGTCACAAAGCCAGCCGAAAACACGGTATTACTCAAACACCTAGGTTATGATGTCGTTGATATTGATACGCTCTGCTCGCGCAGTGGCTTGACGGCTGAGGTAGTATCAGCCATGCTATTAACGCTCGAGCTTGACGGTCAAATCAGCAGTTTGCCGGGAGGATGTTACCAGCGGATCCAATCGATGTGATGGCATTAACCGGAAGCACTGATCTGTAAACATACTCGCTTTTTTAGACACAATTATGTTCGATATACTCGTTTATTTATTTGAAAATTTCTTTGACTCGGGCAGCTATCCGGATTCTGCGACATTGACGCGCAAACTGACCATGGCCGGATTCGCCGACGAGGATATCCATGAGACCCTGAATTGGCTCTCGGAACTCGAACGCCATGATATTGGCAGTTATCCTGCCAGCTTCGCCGAAAACGACTCTTTCCGCTGCTATACCGAATATGAAATGGAAAGAATCGACACCGAAGGGCGGGGTTTTATTTTCTTCCTAGAACAAGCTCGCATCATTAACCCGCTACAACGGGAATTGTTAATCGACCGTGTACTGGCCATGGATGAAAATTCCTCCAGTTTGGAAAAAATCAAATTGATTGTTTTAACCGAACTATGGATTCAAAATCAGCTGACTGATGATGCTGTTCTTGAGAAATTGCTGATTGTCAGCGACTCGCATTACCGGCACTAAGAAAAAATCCATTTCATATTAAGCCGCATCTGACTCAATGGCTGCCGGAGTGAATACCTCCAATACACTCATTAAATTTTGACCATGTTTGCAACCCTGATACATCAAGTAACCCAAAGGCTGGGAAACACAGTGCCGACGAATGATTTATTTTGGGGAATTAATGAGTAAATCGCTGATTATTGCAGAAAAACCTTCTGTCGCAGCCGATATCGCACGGGCATTGGGAGGCTTTACCAAACACACGGATTACTTCGAGAGCGACCAATACGTGGTCTCTTCCGCGGTAGGTCATTTGCTTGAGCTTGTCATTCCGGAAGAATATGAAGTCAAGCGCGGCAAATGGAGTTTTGCCAATTTGCCGGTTATTCCGCCACATTTTGATTTGAATCCGATTGAGAAAACTTCCGCGCGGCTGAAACTTCTCAGCAAGCTCATCAAACGCAAAGATATCGAAACGCTCATCAATGCCTGTGACGCGGGACGCGAAGGTGAATTGATCTTTTACTATATTCTGCGCCATGTTGGCACAAGTAAGCCGGTAAAGCGCCTGTGGCTGCAATCGATGACCCCCGATGCCATACGCGATGGATTCACCCGGTTACTGGATAACTCGGCTGTGCAATCATTGGCTGAAGCGGCGGTGAGTCGGTCGGAATCGGATTGGCTGGTAGGCATTAACGGCACACGTGCAATGACTGCGTTTAACTCGCAGGAAGGCGGGTTCCACAAAACGACTGTAGGACGGGTACAAACACCCACATTGGCGATTCTGGTAGAACGCGAAGAAAAAATTAAAAAATTCCGCCCGCAAAATTATTGGGAGATTCACGGCACGTTTGAAGCCAGTAATGGCATTTACACCGGCCGATGGTTTGATGACAAATTCAACAAGGATAAAGCCGCGCAGGAAGCAAAGCCTGAACGGTTATGGGAGCAAAAACAAGCTGAGGCTATTCACGACAAATGCCAGGGAAAACCGGGGCACGTTAGCGAAGAAAGCAAACCCAGCAAAGAAATCTGTCCGTTGCTCTACGACTTGACCAGCTTGCAACGCGATGCCAACAGCCGCTTTGGTTTTTCCGCCAAAACAACGCTGGGTCTGGCGCAAGCCTTGTATGAGAAACACAAGGTGCTGACTTATCCGCGTACGGATTCACGCGCACTGCCGGAAGATTATATCGCCACCGTCAAAGACACCTTACTCAGTCTCGAAAATACGGATTATGGCAAATTTGCCCGGCAAGTTCTGGCATCCGGCTGGGTTGTTCCAAACAAACGCATTTTCAACAACGCCAAGATCTCGGATCACTTTGCCATCATTCCGACCTCGTTAAGTCCGACCAAATTAAACGAAATCGAAGCCAAACTGTACGATTTGGTCACCAAGCGTTTCCTGGCCATTTTCTTTCCCGCCGCTGAATTTCTGGTCACTACCCGCATCACCCGGGTTGAAAACGAACCGTTCAAAACGGAAGGGAAAGTCATGGTCAATCCAGGTTGGCAAGCGGTTTACGGCAAGTCTGTCAAACCGGATGATCAGGAAGAAGACACAACGCTCGTAGCCATTACGCCCGGTGAATCCGTTACCACTCAAGCGATCGAAATTATTGCCAACCAAACCCGCCCGCCGGCACGATTCAATGAAGCGACACTGCTTTCCGCGATGGAAGGTGCAGGCAAACTGGTCGAGGATGAAGAATTGCGTGCAGCGATGAACGCCAAAGGTTTAGGAACTCCGGCAACACGGGCAGCCATTATTGAAGGACTGGTATTTGAAAACTATATCCAGCGCATTGGCCGTGAACTGCATCCGACAGCCAAAGCTTTTTCCTTGATCACGCTATTGCGCGGCCTCAAGATCCCTGAATTGATATCACCTGAGTTAACCGGCAACTGGGAATCCCAGCTGCGCCAAATTGAGCAGGGCAATCTTAAACGCGCCGCATTCATGGAAAAAATTGCCGAAATGACGCGGCATATCGTGGAACAAGCCAAAACGCATCGCGGCGAAACCATTGCGGGGGACTTTGCAACACTCCAGTCCCCATGCCCTAAATGTGGCGGAACCGTGCATGAAACCTATAAAAAGTTTCAATGCCAGAAATGCGATTTCGCGCTATGGAAAATTCTGGCGGGCCGTCAGTTTGAAGTGGAAGAGATGGAAACGCTCATTACCCAGCGAGAAGTCGGTCCACTACAAGGCTTCCGGAGCAAAATGGGACAGCTGTTCAATGCCATGATCAAACTCACCGACACATTTGAGATGAAATTTGATTTTGGCAACAATAATGACAATCATGAAGAAGTCGATTTCAGCGGCCAAACATCCTTAGGCAAATGTCCAAAATGCGGTCATGCGGTGTATGAACACGGCTTACAGTATGTTTGCGAGAAATCTACCGGCGCTAATCGTACTTGCGACTTTAAAACCGGTAAAATCATCCTTAAGCGCCCGATAGAACAGGAACAAATCACCAAACTGCTGGAAACCGGAAGAACTGATCTGCTGACCAAATTCATTTCCAAGAAAGGCAAGCCTTTCTCAGCCTACTTGGTCAGAAATACGGATGGAAAAATAGGTTTCGAGTTTGAGCAGAAAGCGCCCAAGAAAGCAGCCGGAACAAAATCTAAAACGAAGCAAGCGGAAACTCCTGCGGCCGACAGTACAACCTCATGATGTATATGTTGCGCAGCGCTGGTTTCATGTCAACCCACCAGCACATCGGAAAGCAAGTGACAAAAAATTTCCGGGCATCAGCCTGCGCTAATGGCCCGGGCAATTAATACTTCTAATACGGTTTTTTATGTGCCATAAAAGTTAAGAACGTATTTGAGCACACCGCTGGAACCCATGATAATCATGATGAGTCCGCCTACGATCGCCGTACCCTCAAGAATAATCGATCCGAATGCTCGGGCCGTATTTTCGAACTCTTCCTCGCCCATTTCATTTCTGCGTCTCTCTCTACGATTCTTTACCCACAACTGCAACCAGATAGCCGCTGGGATCATTAGCAAAGAAAACATTAAAACAATTTCTGCATCTTCCATTCATCAACCTCTTTTATATAAAGTGTCTTTTTCGTACAAAAGATAGATTACCTCAAACGCGATAGTTTAATAAAGATTTTTCCAAATGCAATAAATCTATCCAAACAATTTCCATAGCACTGGCACTCCCCGAGAATCAATAAAATTACGCTTTCAATATCTTTATGGGATATCATCTTACAATTTTCACCTGCATACACCATGAAATGGCTTGACCTCCCATTTGCCAAGAATGCTCAGGGCACTGTGCAATTACCCGGATCAAAGAGTATCTCGAATCGCATTCTTCTGCTTGCGGCATTAGCGGAAGGCGCCACGGAAATTCATGATTTATTGGCTTCCGACGACACCGCCCGCATGCTGGACGCACTTACCCGTTTGGGTGTACCCATCACGCACACAGGTAATAATGATTACACGATCACCGGTGGGGAAGGCGTATTTCCGGTCAAAGATGCCGACCTATTTCTCGGCAATGCAGGCACTGCTTTCCGCCCTTTGGTGGCGGTATTATCTTTGATGCATGGGCATTATCGCTTATCCGGCGTACCGCGCATGCATGAACGGCCGATTGCGGACTTGGTCGATGCATTGCGGCAATTGGGCGCAGACATAAAATACCTGAGCAACCCAGGCTTTCCTCCCGTAGAGATCAAACCGGCTGCACTGCGTGACCAGACTGACACTCAAACCGTGACAGTCAAAGGCGATGTCTCCAGTCAGTTTCTTACCGGATTGCTCATGGCACTGCCATTAAGCGAAAAAAAATCCATCATCAATGTATCCGGCACGCTCATTTCTCAGCCCTATATTGAATTAACACTGGCGCAAATGCAGCATTTCGGCGTGCAGGTTGAGCATTCCGGCTGGCAGCAATTCATCATACCGGTGCAACAAAAATACCGTAGCCCTGGCCACATTTTTGTCGAAGGTGACGCATCGTCCGCTTCGTATTTCTTGGCAGCCGGTGCGATCGGACATGGTCCGGTTCGCGTCCAAGGCGTGGGCCGCGACAGTACGCAAGGCGATATCCGGTTTGCAGCAGCACTTGAACTGATGGGTGCAGACATAGCGATGGGGGAAAATTGGCTTGAAGCCAGCAACAAGGAAAAATCTCTCCGCGCTATCGATCTGGATTGCAACCATATTCCCGATGCAGCCATGACACTGGCCGTCACAGCGTTATTCGCTGAAGGTACCAGCACGTTACGCAATATTGCCAGCTGGCGCTTGAAAGAAACGGATCGTCTCGCCGCCATGTCAACAGAATTGCGCAAACTAGGCGCGATTGTGGAGGAAGGCGCGGATTATCTGCGCATCACACCGCCCGTGCATGGCTTAACTCCCTATGCTGCAATCGATACCTATGACGATCACCGCATGGCCATGTGCTTTGCTTTGGCATCCTTGGGAGCGCCGGTGCGGATTAACGATCCCGATTGCGTCGCCAAAACATTTCCTGATTATTTTGAGAAATTTTCACAAATAATTCACTCTGAAATGAAATAATCTGCACCCCGCCCATTTAATTCATAACAAAACTGCTGCATGAATACGAATAAGATTCCCGTCATCGCTATCGATGGTCCATCCGCATCCGGTAAAGGCACTGTCGCTCAACTGGTTGCGCGCAAGCTTGGTTTTCATTACCTCGATAGCGGCGCACTTTACCGTCTGGTCGCATTGAAAACGATGCAGTTGAATACGGATACTCAGAATCCCATCGCAGTCGCGGAAATTGCCATCCATCTGAATGTCTTTTTTAAGGATGAGCACATTTACTTGGACGATACCATTGTCACGAATGCTATTCGTACCGAGCAATGCGGTATTGTGGCTTCCCAGCTGGCTGCTTATCCGCAGGTTCGCGCCGCGCTTACCGAGCGTCAACGTGCATTTCGTCAACTGCCCGGGTTAGTGACGGATGGACGTGACATGGGTTCTGTTATCTTTCCCGATGCCGTTCTCAAAATTTATTTAACCGCCAGTGCGGAAGTACGTGCGCAAAGACGGTATAAGCAGTTGATAGAGAAAGGAATGAATGCTAATATCGCCGACTTATTGCAGGATATCCAGAAACGGGATGAACGCGATAGCAGTCGCAGTATCGCGCCTTTACAACAAGGGGTTGATGCCAAATTGCTGGATACGACTTCATTGACCATATCCCAGGCGCAAGATGCAGTTCTCTCCTGGTATAATGACATGCTTGCAAGAACCCGCGTTTGAACACGAAATAAAGCCGCTTTTCTTAACATTCCCGTGCAGAAAAGAAATGGAGTGATTGTTTCAAACATTTTTATTAACCAACCCAATCCGCAGGATACCCGTCCCGCCGGAATGATAAATCAGGTATTTTTATAATGACTAAAGCTTCTACTGCAAACCAGCACTCTCCCGATAGTTTCGCCGCACTTTTTGAAGAAAGCCTCTCACGCCAGGAAATGCGTATCGGCGAAGTAATCACCGCCGAAGTAGTCCGTGTTGACTATAACATCGTTGTCGTGAACGCCGGCCTCAAATCCGAAAGTTTTATCCCGGTCGAAGAATTTAAAAACGATCGCGGCGAAATCGAAGTTAAACCGGGCGATTTTATCAGTGTTGCCATCGAATCTCTCGAAGACGGTTATGGAGAAACACGGCTTTCCCGTGACAAAGCCAAGCGCCTGACCGCCTGGCATGATCTGGAAGAAGCCATGGAAAGCGGTAAGATAGTGACCGGTATGGTCAACGGCAAAGTGAAAGGTGGTCTGACGGCCATGATCAACGGTATCCGTGCCTTTTTGCCCGGCTCTCTGGTGGATATCCGTCCCGTCAAAGACACTACGCCTTATGAAAATAAGGAAATGGAATTCAAGGTCATCAAACTGGACCGTAAACGCAACAACGTGGTCGTATCACGCCGCGCGGTATTGGAAGCGACACAAGGCGCCGATCGCGAAACCTTGTTATCCAATCTGCAGGAAGGTTCGGTTGTTCATGGTATCGTTAAAAATATTACCGACTACGGCGCATTCGTCGATCTGGGCGGCATAGACGGTCTGCTGCATATTACCGATCTGGCATGGCGCCGCGTCAAACATCCTTCCGAAGTCGTCAATATCGGTGATGAAGTTACTGCCAAGGTTCTCAAATTCGATCAGGAAAAAAATCGTGTTTCACTGGGTATGAAACAACTGAGCGAAGATCCGTGGGTTGGTTTGTCACGACGTTATCCAGCACGTACCCGTCTGTTCGGCAAAGTCACCAACTTAACCGATTACGGTGCATTCATTGAAATCGAACAAGGCATTGAAGGATTGGTGCATGTCTCGGAAATGGATTGGACCAACAAAAATGTTTATCCTTCCAAGATTGTGCAGTTAGGCGATGAAGTTGAAGTCATGATTCTTGAGATCGATGAAGAACGCCGCCGCATATCACTCGGTATGAAGCAATGCCAAACCAATCCATGGGAAGAATTCGCCGCGACCCATGAAAAAGGCGATAAAGTTAACGGTCAAATCAAATCCATCACCGACTTTGGCGTATTTATCGGTTTGCCAGGCAATATTGACGGACTTGTGCATTTATCTGATCTGTCTTGGAACCAACCCGGTGAAGAAGCTGTGCTCAATTACAAGAAGGGTGATGAGGTTGAAGCCATGATTCTTTCTATCGATGTCGAACGCGAACGTATTTCGCTCGGCATCAAACAGATGGAAGGCGATCCTTTCACCAGTTTTGTCGCTGAACATGATAAAAACAGCATCATTGAAGGCACTGTAAAATCCATTGATGCGAAAGGTGCTGTCATCGCCCTGACCAACGATGTGGAAGGTTATTTACGCGCTTCCGAGGTGTCGCGTGACCGCGTTGAAGACATTCGCACACACTTGAAAGAAGGCGATAAGGTCGAGACTATGATTATCAATGTCGACCGTAAAAATCGCACTATCAATCTTTCAATCAAAGCGAAAGATAAATCGGATGAATCCACTGCTATGCAAAAAATCAAAACACCGGCTAACGCTGGAACTACCAGCCTGGGTGCTTTGCTGAAAGCTAAAATGGATAGCAAGAATACAGAGCAATAAGGAAAATTCATGACAAAATCTGAATTAATTACTCGACTTGCGGCACGATTTCCGCAACTGGTTACCAAGGATGCCGAACTCTCAGTCAAAATGATTATTGATGCCATGGCAAAAAGCCTGGCAAAAGGTCAGCGCATTGAGATTCGCGGCTTTGGCAGCTTTGACCTGAATTACAGGCCGCCGCGGATTGGGCGGAATCCAAAATCGGGTGAGAAAGTTAAAGTACCGGAAAAATATGTTCCGCATTTCAAAGCAGGAAAAGAGATGCGCGAGCGTGTTGATTACAAAGAAAGGAAATAAAAGATAGCATGGAGAGCGCTGCTGAATTTTTTAAGCGCTCTCCAAGAAAAAAGCGCTAGAATTTCTTCTGGCAAGTTGTAAATCAGCTTGTTTGTCAGTTTAATAATTAAGACATCTATCAACTCGTAGGCAAACTCATCATGATCAATCTAATTACCTGGCTTTTGCGTATTGCAGTCTTTGTTATTCTCGCCGTATTTGCTTCAAAAAACTCACAGCCCGTCGTGCTTCAATATTATCTGGATCAATCTCAATCCCTTGAGCTTCCCTTGAGCGTTGCACTATTGATTTTCTTTGCGCTGGGTGTGCTCATCACTGCTTTATTTGTTCGATGCCGCTGCCATAACTAATAATCCCTATGCATGATCCTCGCATTATTGTGGCACTGGATTTCTCCAGCGCTGAAGATGCACTCAAACTCGCCAGGAAACTGAAACCTCACCTATGCCGCTTAAAGGTGGGCAAAGAGCTTTTTACGGCAACTGGGCCCCAACTGGTCGAAAAGCTGATGCACATGGAATTTGATGTATTCCTTGATCTTAAATTTCACGATATCCCCAACACGGTTGCCAGCGCTTGCAAGGCAGCCGCTCATCTCGGTGTATGGATGATGAATATTCATGCACTGGGCGGGCGAAAAATGTTAACCGCTGCACGAGAAGCTATTCCGCAAAGCTCCAACACAAAACTTATCGCGGTCACTTTGCTTACCAGCATGGATCAGAGTGACATCGCAGACATCGGATTACAGGGAAAGCCGGAGCAAATTGTGATGCGCCTCGCTCAGCTGGCAAAGGATTGCGGATTGGACGGTGTGGTCTGCTCTGCGCTGGAAGCAACCAATCTGCGGCAACAATTCGGCGCTGATTTCTGTCTGGTTACACCCGGCATTCGTCCAGCCGATAGCCAAGTGAATGACCAGAAAAGAATTACGACGCCACAACAGGCTATCGAGAATGGCGCCAGTTATCTGGTAATCGGCAGACCCATAACGCAAGCAAGTGACCCGCTTTTAATGTGCCAGCAACTCAATTCGGAAATTGCTAATTTGATGTAGCGTTTGTTTCTGAAAAACTGTAACGGCCAATTTTCTTTAGTTACTGTCTTTCTCTCTCGCAACACCGTTAATCTTTTGCCAATAGCATGCGACTTTAAACAACTAGCAGGGCTTTGAGAATCGGCAGCTGTTTTTCGATGAATGTTTTTGTTAGCTCTGTTAACTCTTGGATATTTTCTTCTCCAGTCTCCAGTCTTTTACCTTCTTTAATAATCTTTTGTCCTTGCACAGACAATACCTGCCAAGCAAACTGTGCCAAATCATTAGATTGCTTTAATCCTTTGCTTAATCCCAATAAAAATAATTGCTGAATACGCCCGACAATTATTCCACCTCCGGTTACAGGACTGGCCAGATATGTGATATCCCCGCTGCTGCTAGCCTTGCGCAAAATATGACTGTTTAATTTATCAGTATGTTTCTTTGCCTTGGCAATCGTACTTTCTTCTTGGGCCAAAGACATTTGGCCGGATCCAGTGAGCAGCAATGCTGCTTGGGTAATCTGCGATAGTGGTATCCCTTTCTCTTTCATTGCCAGTTCAATTTGACCCAGCGACTTAATCTTATGATCCGCCAAATAATCCAGGATCGGAGCATAAACCGGCTCGCTTAATGTCGCCATACCCAGTACCCCGGTAACTTTGAGTTCAACTTCGGTGCGACGTACTGTTAAGATTACGCGTATCGCGCGTGACTGATCCATTTGTTCTAACGCGGACAGTCTGCAAGTTCCTTTAACCCAATAATCACGGCGAAATTGCTGATTGACGATAAAATCACGCACACTCTCGCGAAACATCTGATCGGGAATCTCGTTAAGCAATGCTTGCTGCTCATTTGATAGATTGACGAGATCTAGGTGATCAAGATGATGCGCTGAGCAAGCATAATTGAGCTTAGCTGGCGTCAACCAGTCTTGCATGGCTGAGAAATATAGAGGATGCCAGTCACGATTAAAATATTCGTGCGCTAAATAATGCCGGTTCTGCTCTTTCAGCTTGTTAAATCGTTCCGAAATAAGCGGAATTGCTCGCAGAAAGGCTGGATTCATTGTTAGCAGTTTTTCTGAAAATTGCATGGCGCCATTAATGCGATTGATAATGCCATGTCCCTCTGAACCAAGAATTTTTGCATGCTCAGTCATTAAATGCCGCATCGGTGCAAACGATGACCATCCAGGCAACGTGTTATAACTGATATACAGAACCCCGCCAACCTTCAATTTGCGGCGAACAAAGTCTACGATAACCGCGCGGTTTTCATCATTGATCCAACTCCAGATGCCATGCACGCCGATAAAGTCAAAATCGGGCAAATCTGTGCGGCTAGCGAAACTCTCAAAACTATCATCAAACAATTGTGCACCCGATCCTGAAGCAATAGCCATTTCCCGAGCAAAGACCGTTTGCGACGGATTAAAATCGGTGCCATGCCACTCAATTGCGGATGCTGCCGCATGCACATTGATACTAACACCTTGACCAAAACCCAACTCACACGCAGTCCCTACCTCTGGAAATTTCAAACCCGCATATAAAAAGATCTGCCTAATTCTTAATGGATTAAGCTCAGAATAGTAACCATGGGTATAACCAATATCAGCCACATAACCATCAGTCCAGTCGTTCATAAACCCTCGAAATAGATTGTGCCGTCATTCTTATTAATGACAGCATTGAATTATAAATGCTGAATTTGATACAAATAAATTAGCCTTATTTTTTTATACTGCACGAGTAATTAAAATATTTTCCCAGAAATGAATTGACCTTTTAGAAGACTGGAGAGGTCATTTATGAAGTGATTCTTGATTGAGTCAGACTTGCAGATTTTTTCAATCCAACGCATATGAAACTTATTGTGCGCAACCCCTACATTCTCCAATGAAAAAGGGCCAAATCAATAAGATTTGGCCCTTCTTTACTGGAAACAGTTTTTTTACTAACGAACTGTTTACAATTTACTTCCTTATACCACTGTGAAGATCAGCGTATCGGCAGCAGCGTTATAAATCAACGTATCATCGGTACCTGTACCGGTAATCGTCAACTGATAATCATCAGCGGCAGTGTAAGCTCCGTCACCATTAATATCAATTTGCAGAGTCATGGTACCACCAACTTCTGCTGCAGCAATATTCGTAGTAGCACTAATCGTTGTACCGTGAACATTGATGTTGGCACCCGTTGCCGACAACAGCGTACTACCGCTCTTCAACAGCGCTTCCAAAGCAGATGAGAAGTTGATGGTCACGGTATCGCCTGCCGCAACACCAGTTAAAGCCAGCGTTGAAGAATCCCCTGCTTTAATATCACCAGCATTCAGCGCGGTTGCACCGTAAATCAGGGTATGCGCAGAAGTACCACCACCAGCGACTGTCACGGTATCAGAACCACCACCCAAGTATAAGGTTGAAGTTACAGTTGCAGCGTTATCAATATCGATGGTATCGTTTTTGCCAGTACCTTTAGCCAGCAAGGATGTGATAGCCGATGCATCGGTATCAATTGTAACTGCTGCGTCGTTGGTCAATCCAGAGGCATCCACTTCTGTTGGATTGGTGCCTGCGGCTGTTTCGAACTTCAATGCTTCATCACCGGTAATAACTACTTTCTCATTATCCGTTGCTGTCAGAATAACTGAGTTCTCTTCGGCACCACCCACTGTTTTGGTTGAAGAACCGTCACCAATGGATTTTAAGTTGATAACGTCAGCATTCGCAAACACTAACGAGGTCACATCAATACCCGTACCGCTCTTCGTTACACTGTTATCCAACGCTATGGTTGTTGTATCGCTGGTACCACCTGATACGAAATCACTAGCGGTTAATGTGATGGTGGTTGGTGCAGCACCATTGATCGTGATATTACCCGTCGTTGCTGCATTAATATTTGAAACAGTTGCAGCACCACCGGTTTCGCTAATAACCAAACCGGAAATGGTATTTTTAGCACCGATAATAGCTAGATTATAAGTCGTTGCATCAGCACCAGCAGCTTCAAAAACTTCAAATCCAGTGATACCAACTACTTCCGCTGCCGTATCAACTGTATCTGCATCGGAAACACTCAAGGTGTCAGTACCGTCGCCGCCGGTCAAAACATCTTTAGCATCGATTGTTGCACCCATTACAATCTTGTCATTACCTTTACCGCCGGTAAATGTCAGATCTGAAGCAGCTACTGCGGTAGGACCTACTGTTACATTACCGGTTGCTGTGCTCGCATCAATCTTGGGACTGTTCCTATGGCCGATGTATCCAGGCTCAAATTCTTATCACCGGCTATATTGACCGTAGCAAGCTTACCACCCGCATTGGTCAAGGTAGCGTAGCTATCATTTCCTGAAGCGGTTGCATTCAATGTGGTCAATGCCGTTCCAGTCAGTGCAACCGTAGCATTACCGCCTGTTTTGCTACCTGCTTTATCTAGCGTCAATCCTAAGCTTGTTGGAGTGTTACCGGCAACAGTAGCGGTCGAACCAGCTGCTTGATTGGTCAACTTAACTGCCTGATCAGAACCAACGGTTACTGTATTGGTGCCAAATCCATCTAACTCAACTGATTTAACATCGGATTTAGCCGAAAAGTCTAGGGCGCCAGCTGGAGCATTATAGTAAACCTGCTCAATACCGGAGATATTTGGAACGGTATTTGTTCCAAATATTTTTAGCGTATCAGTTCCGGTTCCACCAACCAATGTATCACCTGCTGACGCAGAGACATTATCACCGATAAAGACATCAGCACCCGACGAACCTGTTAATGAATCAGTAGTATTAGTAAGTGTAAATGTTTTGCCAACCGTTGAACCACTATCCGACAAAATAGCAGCAACATCGTCATCTGTATAAGGCGCCGTTCCAGTTACATTACTTAAAACTTTTTGCAAAGTATCCAAATCACTGGAAGAACTCGTTTTAGAATAAGCTGCAGAAACTAGGACTTTATTGTCCAGCAGTGTTTTAGCCGTTACAAATGCTGCATCAGTCGTGGTTGACAAAAAAGTTACAGCGTTATAGACAATTTCGCCAAATCCAACGTTATTTTCAATTTGTTGCGTAAAATATGCTTCAGCTTGAGAGCCCGCGCTTGCTGAATCGCTATCAGCAGTCACACCAAAGTTTTTCATCAGAACAGCAACTTGATCTTCTACTGTTACTTTACCAGCCAAAATACCATTTGTGAATAATGTATTGGCCGCCAAATCATCGGCCAATTGTCTGATAGATGTTCCACCTGCAACTAAATTTGCCAACTCAGATAGATTGCTACCACCTGGTGCCGCATTAAACAAACCTGCAACAACCTTCAAAATGTCAGTTTGCTGTGTACTCGTTATAGCCATGGGAGCTCCCTTGATAAAAAATTAAAAATAATTACGAAAGTAAATTACTTGCAAGTTTTTCACTTTTCACTTTGTCTCTATGTAACTCCTGCGCATCCAATAAATTATCTGCCAGAAGATACCACAAAAGCCAAGTTAAAGCGCATTCTGCCCAAAACAAACCCGCTTTGCAAGTATGCGACCGAAGTTTCCATTTACCATGTTGCTTATTTGCAACAATATAAAGTATTTAATACCTTAACAGAATACTTTCATAGTTTAAATCTAAAATAAGCGATAAAAATGTGTCTTTTCTCACACGAATTAACATTTTACTTGTAAAAGCAGCTTACAAATGATGCGTTTCATTGCAAGCAAATACCAAAGCCGTTCACTAATGAATGGAAAACCACACTTTAAAAATAAAGTACCCGCCGTAAGCGACGAGGTATTAAGTACCCTCTTCAAGCTGCTGGTTTTCAACCAGCTCACACCCAGAGGGACGAGAAATTAAATCTGGAAGAGATTGAATTCAAAAAATCAGCATTTTATGGATTTAACTCCCTAGGAATATTTTATTAAGAATCACCAGCTCCCTCTCTCATTTATTTTTTTGTCAATATTTCTGCGATAATGCGCTAGTCAATTATTACTGTTGAATAACCAATTTCTTGCATTCCTTCAATCTTACCTTTCTCAATACTTTTCTCAGCTTGTGGCAGCACTATCCGCTGATTTTGCAAATGACCAAGCGGGAAGTAATTAGCCGGTATCGAGGCTCATTTTTGGGATTGCTATGGACATTTATCAATCCCATCCTAATGTTGTCTATCTATACATTTGTTTTTAGCGTGGTGTTTAAAGTGCGGCTAGATCCGCAAAACGGGGATCATGATGATAAATTTGCCTTTGCCCTGCTGTTGTTTATTGGGTTGATTCTGTTTAATTTGTTTTCCGAATGCCTATCCCGCGCGCCCGGACTGATACTTAGCAATGTCAATTATGTCAAGAAAGTTATTTTTCCCCTGGAAATATTACCTTTAGTTTCTTTAGGCTCCGCACTGTTTCATGCCGGAATTAGTTTTTTGGTATTATTTTCTTTCATGTTGATTATTAACCATCCGGTTGAATGGACTGTCATTTTTTTGCCCGTTATCCTGTTGCCGCTCATTTTGCTTACTATGGGATTGTCCTGGATACTGGCTTCTATCGGCGTTTTTGTTCGCGATATCGGCCAATTTATTGGTCTGATCTTAACCATGCTGCTATTTCTTAGCCCCATTTTCTACCCTGCTTCCGCATTGCCTGAATCTGTTCGTGATTATCTGTTCCTTAATCCCTTGACTCTAGTCATCGAACAAGCACGCGCAATTATTCTCTATGGCCGGATGCCGGATTGGGGCAGCTTGATTCTATACTACCTATTTGCCTTTTTCGTTGCCTGGATTGGCTTGATGTGGTTTAAAAAAACACGTAAAGGATTTGCTGATGTTCTTTAGTGCTAAAAACCCTGAACCGGCCATCAAAGCACTTAATCTCTCCAAATGCTATCAGCTTTACCAACGGCCAGCGGATCGCTTGAAACAATACTTATGGCCGCACCGATGGTTGGGTTCACGTCAATACTACCGTGAATTGCGGGCGCTGCACGATATTAACTTGATGATAATGCCCGGGGAAGTTATTGGTATCGTGGGCCAGAACGGTTCCGGAAAATCAACACTGCTGCAATTGGTGTGCGGCACTTTAACGCCCACGCAGGGTGAAGTACTGGTAAATGGGCGTATTGCCGCTTTATTGGAACTTGGTGCCGGATTCAATCCTGAATTTACCGGGCGCGAGAATGTTCTCATGAGCGCAGCCATCATGGGACTAAGTCAATCTGAAATCGCTGACCGCATCGAGCATATTATCGATTTCTCCGGTGTTCGCGATTTCATTGATCAGCCGGTAAAAACTTATTCCAGCGGTATGTATGTGCGCCTGGCCTTTTCCGTTGCGATTAATGTCGATCCGGATATTCTGGTGATTGATGAAGCCTTATCCGTCGGTGATGGCGCATTTGCCCGCAAATCATTTGATCGCATCATGCAAATGCGCGACGCCGGGAAAACGATATTGTTTTGTTCACATTCGCTCTTTCAAGTTGAATCCTTATGCGCGCGCGCCATTTGGATCAATAAAGGCGAGATCGTATTGGATGGTGAATCAGCGCAAGTGGTATCCGCTTATCAAACATTTCTGGACAAAAGCGCTTGGAATGCAACGCCCGAAACTCCCGCCACCGCTCGCACTGAACCGGCATCCAATACACAACACGGATCCGGTAGCGCACGTCTGGAAAGAATCAAATTACACGTCAACGATATGCTTGTTCAACAGGCCATCGTCACAAGCGGCGAGTCACGCATGATGATAGCAGTGGCGTTCACTTCCGATCCTGCACTGCCCTGCCCCACGATTGCCATGACAATACAAACAAAGGATGGACGCACGATCACCAGTGCGGCAACATGGGAAGACCAATTTGCTCTGCAGCGCGCGCCATCCGGCGCGGGCCAAGTTTGCCTCGGATTCAATCAGCTGCCGCTGCTTAAAGGTGAATATTTGATTAATGTATATTTGCTGTGTGAACGTGGTTTGCATCTTTATGATGCAGCCGAAGCTGTAGCAAACTTGCAAGTCAGACAAGCTGGGCGCTTACAAGGATATTTTTCAATTCCTCATCAATGGGAAAATAACACGGTTCCCCATAATGACTAAGTCAATCAATCATCATCTGATACCAGACACTCAGCACTACCGGCAGACCGATACTTTTACGGCTACGGGCATGTCTACGCCACCCTCTCCCTTTAGAGATTTGACATTCCCGGCGAATGTCTATGCCCATGCACTGTCATTGCAAGAAGATAAAGCCACCGATCTGCATTATGGATTATTTGAGAATGACAAAACCAGCTTAAGCACCGCACAGCAATTTTCCACCAATCTGCTGATGGCGCGGCTGCCGCTTCCTCCCTGCCGCATTCTGCAGGTCGATGTTGGTCTTGGCACCACCTTTTCTTTACTTCGCCAGCACGGCTATGATGTGCATGGCATCACTGCCGATACACAGCAATTAAAATATATTCAAAAATCATTGGGGCCGGAAGCTTCCGTGAGCCACCATTCTCTGGAAACATATACAGCCGAGCCAGGCAGCTTTGATGCCGTATTATTCCAGGAATCGGCGCAATACATTGAGCCGCTGTTGATTTTCGAGAAAGCGATGAATCTGCTCACCTTATCGGGTGATTTAATTATCATCGATGAATTCGCGCTTAAGTATGATAGCGTTGGAATTAGCAGACTCCATTTACTGCAAGACATCATAGAGCTGGCCGGGCGATTTGGATTCAAGCTGCTTGAACACTTGGATCTATCCACGATGGCCGCCCCCACATTGGATCACCTGCTGCGAATGACCACAACCCATCGGAGAAGTCTACTGCAAGACCTTGCTCTGAACACCGAACAACTACAACAACTGGACGAGTCAAACCGGAACTATCGCAATCAATATGCGAGCGGCCATCATGGCTACGCTTTGCTGCATTTCAGAAAAAAGTCACTCCCCAAATGGCGCTTGCAACTTCTGGGCAAAAACCATATCCCGGCAATGCTCGGATTGTTCAAGGATACCTTTCATCATGACATGACACCGGCTACCTGGCAGTGGAAATACGGCTCCAATTTAAGTCATCAAGTGGGCGCGTGGCTGGGCGATAAACTGATCGCTCATTATGGCGGTGTAGGCCGGAAAATTCTGTTCTTCGGCCAGCTGCAAATGGCGGTGCAAATCTGCGATGTCATGGTGGATACGAGTGAACGCGGCATACTCACCCGCAGAGGCCCATTCTTCCTGACAACGGCGACCTTTCTGGAGCGTTTCATCGGCTACGGCAAACCTTATCTGGTAGGTTTTGGCTTCCCGAACGAACGCCACATGAAAATTGCGGAGCGGCATGGATTATATGCGACCGTCGGGCGCATGACTGAATTCTCTTGGAGCACACGATCACGTTTTCCATTATGGGGAACTCGTTTGCACCTGATTAGCCATGATCAGACTAGCCTCACAAAAGCCACGGTCAATCAATGCTGGCAACGTATGGCTAAAGATCTGCAGAACGCGATTGCCGGCGTGCGCGATTGGGAATATGTGCTGCACCGTTACCTTAATCATCCACAGCAACGCTATCAGGTAATATTGGTAAAAAGCCGTTTCAGCCCGCGCGCGCGCGGCATCTTGGTACTGCGCTTCGATCCTGAAGGTTGCGAAATCCTTGATTTGATTGCGCCCTTAGCTGAAATTCCGTTATTGATCACTCATGCCAGAAGACTGGCTGGCCTGCAGGGCGCCGCAAGAGTGTTTTGCCGGATTACCGAGAATTTCGCCCGCCACTTTGCCGTTACAGGCGGTACTCAACAGTCCGTGAACATCCATATACCTGCAAACACCTGGAGCGATGGCCCATCCTCGGAGACACTGAAAGATCGCTGGTGGCTGATGAGCGGCGATAAAGATTTCCGTTGAACCGGAAAACCCGGCAGAGCAGGAGAAACATCCGGCACAAATTCTGGATTACTGCAATAACCTGTAGTAGTTCACACCAGGTCTGATAGTTACCCGATTTATGCTGCATAAGGTATCGGGAAACGATCAATATTGGTCGGTCAATCGGTCTCAAACTGGCTGGAAATCAATTCCTTAACTTGTTCTGATAGCTTTCAGTACCCAGTTTCAACAAAATGCCGGGATCGGCGCCAAGAAAACCAGCATCTGGAAGCACCTTAGCTAAGTAGGTGCTGGCATTGGCGCCGGTGATGGAAGCAACCCAACGTTTGGCCCCGTCCGCTGTCCAGATAGTTTGCGGCAAGCCCTGGATATTGAAGTGCTCCATAGAAATACCCCGGCCATCATTGCCCACCAGAGGGATAACCCCGTAACCGGCAGCACCGCAGGACCGTTTCTCAAACAGAATTTTCCGTCCTGCCAGACCTTCACCTAACGTTGATTTATAAGCGCGCCAACGGCTTCCGATAGAACCGGTTGAAGTTTTATCACTAAACCAGTCATCGGTTTCCGGCTCAACCAGGGAGCTTACGACCGCCAAATCAATTGCTCTGTCCTGTGCAGCACCACCGGTGTAGATTACGATATCAGGCGGACCGTCATTCCATGGCATCAACGCATACGCCATATTCGACCCAGCAGGCAGAGACAGTGCTGCCACAAGACTTTTTAGTTTGTTTATCTTCATGGTGCAATCCCTACTGTAACAATAAAAGGAGAATGAGAGCTTTAAGCTCAGCGGTTTTACAACCAGTCCCGCGGAGCATCAATGCGCATTGCAAATACCATATTCATACTGATATCGGACTCTCGTGACCAATCCAATCCGATCACTTGCACGCATTACAAGATTGATATACAAGGAAAATAATACAAGGAAGATCTTTTCACAATAACAAAACGTAAGAAGTTACTACCAAGCTTACTGCCAAGAAACACGAACCACATGAGTCAATGCGTTGGTTGCATGCTTCCTGACAGCACTTGCGAGAATAAAAACAGAAGGCTAGAAATGGCGTGCTTTATCGATGTCAAAGCGCAATCCACATGTCCGCGCAGGAAAATTGCAAGTTAAAACAATAAATGCGAACATTGCCACCATAGACTCTCAAGGCATGAATATCCGCACCACTTGAGAGCCGGATCTATCATCTACAGTAAGAATTTTTAGCGAGAAACATTGGAAAACACACTCATTCCCTACCAAGCTATTAGAAAAATCCCTGGTAATTGCGCACTCGTATTCGCCCCTCATCCCGATGATGAAGTATTCGGTTGCGGCGGAGCCATTATGCGTCACATTGAGCAAGGCATCCCTGTTCACGTTATCGTAGTATCCGATGGCGCTTATGGCGCAAGCGAAGACACAAAAGCTGAATACATTCTGCAGCGTCAACAGGAAAGTGTTGCTGCAGCCGGCATCCTTGGCTATGGCACACCCATTTTCTGGCAATACCAGGATCGGCAAGTCTGCTATGGTGAAAAACTGATTGAGGAAATTTTAACCGCCATCCGCGAAACCGGCGCTGATCTGGTTTATGCCCCATCGGTTTTTGAAATGCACCCGGACCATCGCGCGCTGAGTATGGCAGCTGTTGAGGCTGTCAGACGCATTGGCGCTACGGTCAACATTGCGTTGTACGAAGTGGGCATTCCATTGCCCCCCAATCAGTTACTCGATATCAGCGATTTGGCTGCACGCAAGGCAGCCGCGATGACCTGCTTTATTTCACAAAACACAAAGCAGCGTTACGATCAGCATATTGCATCATTGAATCATTATCGTACCTATACGCTGCCAGCCGATGTCACAGCAGCGGAAGCCTACATTCTCCTTGCCGCGGAAGCGTTAGCGAACGATCCGCTCAAACTCTATCAATCCGAGCATACCCGCCAAAAATTACTTGGACTTCCGCTGGATAGCGGCGATCTGCCATTGGTCAGCGTCATTATCCGCAGCATGGATCGGCCCACGTTATCCGATGCACTGGACTCCGTGGCTTTGCAGACTTATCAGAATATCGAAGTGGTGGTGGTAGACGCAAAGGGGGAAGGTCATCGGAAACTAGGCGAATGGTGCGGGCGCTTTCCACTCAAAACCATTGAAACTGGCGCACCATTAGATCGAAGCCGGGCAGCCAACACTGGGCTGCACTCGGCGAATGGAAACTATCTGATTTTCCTTGACGACGATGATTTATTTTATCCGGAACACATCACCCATCTAGTTACTGCATTACAAAATCACCCCAGAGCTCGATGCGTATACTCTGGCGTACGCGTTGAGCACTACGTGGATCAACAACTTCAGGAAGTCACTGCATTTAACGAACCTTACGATCAACACCGGCTTTTGGGCAGAAATTTTATCCCGATTCATGCCATGCTGTTTGAGCAGTCTTTAGTCACGCAAGATCATTGCGGTTTTGATGAAAACCTGCAGGTATTTGAAGATTGGGATTTCTGGATTCAAGTCGCACAGCACAGCGAAATATTGCATATCGACAACATTACCGCTATTTACCACAATTATGGACACTCCGGCTTAGGGCTCCAGCAAGACAAGGCTTTTCTAAAGGAATCGAGAAGTAAAGTTTACGATAAATGGAAAATGCTGCTGACCGGCAAGCAACTGGAGGATTTAATTGAATACCGTGAAGACCTGATATCCAGCTTTCGCAGCCAATTAGCTCATAGTGAACATTTGATATCCAGTCTTCGCAACCAATTAGCGAATAATGAACATTCGCTTGCTTCGCTACACAGTCAACTGACACAAAATACAATTGCAAGTACTCAGCGTGAGCAATCCCTGCAAAAAACAATTCATGACATATTTCACTCAACTTCATGGAAAATCACAGCCCCTTTGCGGTTCCTTGTTCGAATAATCCGCGAACAGCATCACGCCGCTTGGGATGGGGTGCGCCGTAGAATTTTCCCTTTACTCAAAGCCATCTACTGGCAATTTCCAGTGCGATGGCGCAAACATGCATTGAATATCGCTTATCGCGTCGCCGGTCCACTGTTTTCCGGAATGGGGCACTATGAGGCATGGCGCGTAAGTAAGGCCGGTGATTCGACTCCAGGGACTGTAGATTCCTATGGCTCTCTGGCAGGAATGGTGGATCTTTCCACGATTGCCCCGTTAGCAACACCACCAGCCGAACGTATTGCGATCCACGCGCATATTTTTTATGCGGATCTCGCAACAGAATTTGCAAACTATCTGAGTAATATGCCTTTTCCATATGACTTGTTTATCTCGACACCCGATGAGGCAGCAAGCCAGACATGCAAGCATGCTTTTTCTCATTTGCCGCATCTAGGGCAATTAATCATCACTATCGTGCCCAACCGCGGACGTGATATTGCACCCATGTTCTGTACTTTTGGCACGGCATTACAAGAATATGATTATATAGCGCATATTCATAGTAAAAAATCACTATATACCAATGGCGCGGCGGATGGCTGGCGCGAATATTTGTTGACCCAATTATTGGGCAATCCATTACAAATCCAGAAAATCTTTTCACTGTTAAGTGGTGATAAAAATATCGGCTTTATTTATCCACATAATTCAACCGTTCTACCTTATTGGGCAAATACTTGGCTCTCCAATAAAACCAACGGATATATTCTGTGTAAGAAACTGGGCATCGCCGATTGTCCAATAGGCTATTTTGACTTCCCGGCCGGATCGATGTTCTGGGCGCAATCCAAAGCATTACAACCTTTATTCAACGCTCATCTTAGTATCGAAGATTTTCCCGAAGAAACGGGACAAACCGATGCAACACTGGCACATTGCATTGAACGTTTATTCGTCTTGGTTACCCGGAAATCCGGCCACAATGCAGTTATCCTCTGGGATAAGCAATCCAATCACTGGTCTCGCTGGCGCATTGACCAGTACCTGTCGCACAAACCGGAAGACGTTCATATTCAACTCAGAAACCCCGCCATACGCCTGGTGGTATTCGATATATTCGATACATTGATCACGCGCCCGCTGTTGGATCCTGAAAGTATCAAGCGAATCATAGCCCGGCGTATCGGTGGCCAAGCAGGCCAGCTTTATTTTGAGTTCCGCGCCGCGGCAGAAAACGAGGCGCGCCGGATTGCAGGACACGACGTTGGTTTGGATGCCATTTTCAAACAATTCGCGGCCATGTCCGGCCTATCAGCCGATGTCGTCAAAGAAATCTGCGAACTTGAGAAAACCATCGAACTGGCCATCGTGTCACCCCGCCCCGAAACAATTGCCTTATTTAAACTCGCGATCAATCTCGGTAAACGCGTTGTTCTTGCCAGCGACATGTATCTACCCAAATCCGTCATTGAAACCATGCTGACACGTTGTGGAATCAATGGATGGCATAAATTTTACTTATCTTCTGACAATCGGTTGAGAAAAGATACTGGTCATTTTTACCGTCAGCTCCTGACGGATGAAAATGTATCACCCCATGAAATCCTGGTCATCGGTGATAACGAACATTCTGATGTGCAAATCCCGGTCGATATGGGATTTAGAACCATGCATATTATGCGCCCTGTCGAACTTGCCCGGGCAATACCGCGTTTTGAACCGGTTATCGAACGGGCGCTCAACCGGGATGCCCGGAATAACCTGAATAAGCAGCTTACACTCGGAATCATCACACAAGGCAACTTCCACCCCGTGTTCTATCCCCGCTTCGATCCGGCCGATTTTGTTCCGGCTTCTTCACCCTGGGCGATTGGATTCACGATCGCTGGTCCCCTTGTACTCTCTTTTGTGCAATGGTTAGTTAAAAAAGCGGCAACCGATGGCATGAAACGTTTATATTTCCTCGCACGTGAAGGACAAATACTCAAAATCGTTTACGATTTGTGGGTATCCGGTAAAACTGATGCGGTTGCATCTGAATATCTGGTGCTCTCACGGCGCGCAATCACTGTCCCAATGATTTCAAATCTGGATGATATTTTTAAAATTGCATGCACTCACTATGCGCCCAACCCAATGCCGGATTTTATTTTTGAGCGGTATGGATTACGCCTATCGAACGAAGAATGTGAAGAATTGGCGCGTCGCAAAATATGGCCAATGAAAAAAATGGTTGCGGTTGAAGAAGAAAATATCGATCATCTGAAACCGCTGCTGCAAGAACTCGAAGAGCGGATCCTGAAGCAGGCTGGACAAGAACGCCCCGGATTAATGGCCTATTTAGATAATCTTGGATTAAACAAAGATTCGACTGTGGCCATTGTCGATATTGGTTACGCAGCGACAACACAAAAACGCCTCAATCAACTTCTGGGGCAAAAAATACATGGTTATTATTTAATGACGCTAGACTCTGCAGAGCAGGTTGCTTTGAAACATCAGGTCATTGCACAGGGTTACTATTGTCATTATGCTAAACCGACTGCGACCGAGCCAATCATATATAGAAAAAGCTTTACTATTGAAAAATTTTTGAGTGCCGACGACGCGCAAATAGTGTGCTACAGAACAACCAATTCAACTGATATAACACCCGAATTCCGCGCGCAATCGAACGAAGAACGTCAAACTGCGGCGGCACGCGCGGAAATCCGGCGAGGTATTCTGGATTTTGTTAACCAATCAATCAATCTAAGAGATAACTTATTAACTGATTTTGAGGTACCCGGAGAAATTGCAGAGGATCTTTTCTTGCAGTTTATTAAAAACCCTTCCGGATCCGAAACAGATTTGCTGCGCACATTAGTATTGGATGATTATTATTACGGCCACGGCCTAGTACGTTAACAAACCATCACCGCATGCTATAAAATGCCGTTCAATTGCTGCTCCACAAAATATCAATAAGAAACCGTTGCATTTCAATGGGTTTCAGAAACACGTCAAAACCAACGAAAGCAAGCCTACAAATGACCAAACTATTTAAATACGTTCCAGCCGCATTAAACATTCTAAAAACACAAGGAGTTCGTGCGTTACTCACACGAATCCACAGAAAGTGCTTTTCTGCCCCTCAGAAAGCCCAGCCACATAAAAATGATTATTCAATTGCAACCCGCTATCACTCACTGAGTTTTCCAGAGACCCCTAATCCCGATATTTCTATTGTCATCCCGGTTCACAACAAACATTTATATACTTTCACCTGCCTGAAATCGATTCATGAAAACAGTGGAGAAAGTGCCTATGAAGTGATTGTCGTCGATGATGCATCAACCGATGACACCTCCAAGATGCTCAGTAATATCAAAGGAATTACAGTCATCCACAACATAGAAAATAAGGGATTCATCTATTCTTGCAATGCCGGAGTGAATACCGCAAAAGGACGTTTTATCGTACTGTTAAACAACGATACAATCGTCACTCGTGACTGGTTGAGTGCGCTAACAAAAACATTTTCAGATTTTCCAGATGCCGGATTGGTGGGAGTCAAACTGGTTTATCCTGATGGCAAGCTGCAAGAAGCCGGGGGTATCGTGTGGCAGGATGCTTCAGCCTGGAATTATGGGCGCACCGATGATCCGGAAAAACCGGAATATTCCTATTGCAGAGCCGTTGATTATTGTTCGGGAGCTTGCTTAATGATTAAACGGCAAGATCTTGTCGATCTCGGGCTATTGGATGACTACTATACCCCCGCTTATTATGAAGACACCGATCTCGCTTTTCGTGTCAGGAAGACTGGAAAAAAAGTGTACTATCAGCCCGCCGTTACGGTCATTCATTTTGAAGGCGTATCTTCTGGAACAGATGTTACACAAGGCACCAAACGTTATCAGACGGTTAATCATGAAAAATTTTATCGACGCTGGCGCGAAACACTGCAATCTCACCGGCCCAACGGAGACATGCCCCATCTTGAGAAAGAACGTGACGTCAGTAAGCGTGTGCTTGTCCTCGATGATCTGGTTCTAATGCCCGATAATGATTCCGGCTCATTACGCATGTTTAATTTGCTGCAAATTTTCAAAAAATTAGGATACAAAGTTAGTTTTATCGCAAAAACGCTTGCATATCACCCGGTTTACACACGAAGAATGCAGTCTATCGGTATCGAATGCTTTTATTTGCCTTATTTAGAATCGATTCATTCGCATTTGATAGCACATGGGCATCTATACGATGTTGTATTACTCAGCCGGGTCAATGTTGCTGAGCAATTTATAGATACCGCAAAAAAATACTGCACGAATGCAATGATACTGTTCGATACGGTGGATCTACATTTTTTGCGTGAACAGCGGCAAGCTTTGATCAATCAGGACAAACAGCAATTAGCTGCAGCCGAAAGGCTAAAACTGCAGGAATTGAGTACTGCACGTAAAGCGGATAAAACTTTATTAGTCAGCCCGGTAGAAATTGAATTATTTAAACAAGAAGCCCCCGATGTTCCGGTAGCACTATTATCGAATATTCATCAAAACCAGGAAACGGTTTACGGCTATCAAGAAAGAAAAGATATTCTGTTTATCGGCGGCTTTGAACACCGGCCTAATGTAGATGCAATGGAATTTTTTATTAACGAAATTTTCCCGATACTCCATTCATTAAAAACGGGTTTAAAACTTTTGATTATCGGCTCCAATATTCCCCCAAAAATTGCTGCTCATGCTTCTTCGCATATCATTATTAAAGGCTTTGTATCAGACATAAAACCAATTTTTGATCGTATCAGACTATCTATTGCCCCCATTCGTTATGGTGCTGGCGTTAAAGGCAAAATCAACACCAGCATGACTTACGGTGTGCCGGTAGTTGCCACCACAGTCGCAGCCGAAGGAATGAATCTCACGCACGGCAAAGACATCCTGGTTGCAGACACTCCGGAAGACTTCGCCAGGCAAATTGTCCGCGCCTACGATGATGAACAACTGTGGACAAGTTTATCCAATTCAGGAAAAGTTAATATCGAGGAGCATTTCTCATTTGCTGTTGCCGAACGCCAACTGCGTAATATTTTGCAAGATGGCCAGAATTCCAAAAATACGATCAACCAAGCAATCAATGCGTGAGTAAATCATACTTAATCATGAATCATGAGCTGCAAAACGAATGACTCGCGCACAGCCCCCTTTTAACCCTTTTATTTCTGTTATCGTTGTCAACTACAATTCCGGAGAGATGCTGTCCAAAGCCTTGTCTGCATTAGCGGAGCAAACTTACTCAAATTTTGAGGTCATCGTAATAGATAACCACAGCGTGGATAGTTCTTGGCAGGCGGCCGAGAAAACAAACTTCCCATGCCGCCTTGTTCGCCTAAACGAAAATACCGGTTTCGCAGCTGCCAATAACCTCGCCGTAGCGGATTATATTCAAAGTGATTGGATTTTTTTTCTGAACCCTGATGCTTATCCTGAGCCGGAATGCCTGGAAGAAATTGTAAAAAACATTCATAGGATTCCGGATGTCGATTGCTTTGCCTGTGCACTGATTGACGCAAATAATCCATCGCACTTGGATGGACTGGGCGACAGTTACCACCTATCCGGATTACATTGGCGCACCGCCCATGGATACCCTTGCGATATCACTCCCAAACAGCCGGTAGAGATTTTTTCAGCATGTGCAGCCGCAGCGATATATCGCACCGAAACATATCGCCGCTTAGGCGGCTTCGATGAAACTTATTTTGCTTACTCTGAAGATGTCGATCTTGGTTTTCGTCTGCGACTCAGCGGTGGTAAAAGCCTGTTACTACCCAGAGCTAAAGTGCATCACGTCGGTTCAGGCATCACAGGAAGCTCGAGCGACTTCTCTGTTTATCATGGGCATCGTAACTTAACCTGGACATTTATCAAGAATATGCCCAGTCCGCTAATTTTTATCCTCATGCCGATCCATATCGCCATGATTCTTTACGTGGGATTTTATTATGCTGCTTCTGGCCGTCTTAGGCTTTATTCGCAAGCCAAAATCGATGCCTTTAAGCATATCGGACAACTATGGGAACAAAGAAAAAAAATTCAGCGCAAGCGAATCTGTTCTTGCTTAAGCTTACTGCAAATGATGGCTTGGTTGCCACGCAAGGCTTTTATTAAAGCATCTGTCAAACTAAAGGACACAACCCATTGACACCATGAGATAATTACCGATAATACTGAGCAGCAGTTATTTCATCTCATAGTGGCCTTATTTAAAGATAGACAATGTACGCTCCACAACAAATCTGTCACGACATAAAAGAACGATGCAAACAATCCATATCTGTAATAATTGTCAACTATAACGCCGGTCGAATATTAACCCAGTGCGTTCAGGCAGTTTTGCAACAAGTGCAGCAAGTCTTGGTCATTGACAACGCCTCATCTGATTCCAGCCTGTCAGAACTTGAATCCAGTTTTTTCGCAGATAATCACCTCCAGATAGTTCGCCTGAATAGTAATGCTGGCTTCGCCGCCGGTTGCAACACTGGCCTTGGCGCGGCAACGCAACCTTATATCCTTTTCTTAAATCCGGATTGCATCCTGCAGGAAAACTCACTACAGCGCATGATGCAAGTCATGGAATCGGATCCTCGCATCGGTATGATTGGCGGCTATCTCGTTAACCCGGATGGTTCCGAACAAGGCGGCGGGCGGCGCGCGATCCCTACGCCATGGCGGGCTTTCGTACGCGCTTTCGGTTTGCATCATCTGGAAAAATACTCGCCACGGCTGTTTTTTGATTTTCATCTGGATAAACAGCCTTTACCCCAAACTCCAATCGAAGTTGAAGCGATATCCGGCGCGTTGATGTTGGTAAAGCGTCAGGCCATCGACGATGTCGGCTCTTGGGACGAACAATATTTCCTGCATTGCGAAGACTTGGATTGGTGCATGCGATTCAAGCAAAAGAACTGGAAAATTGTTTTTGTGCCGGATGCACCGGTTGTTCATTTCCAGGGAACCTGCAGCCGCGCCCGGCCGTACTTCGTTTCTTGGCATAAACATAAAGGCATGCTGCGTTTCTACCGGAAATTTTTCCGGCAGCAATATCCCGGCATATTAATGGGATTGATTACATTAGGTGTATGGCTGCGCTTCAGCGCCACAGTGCTGGTTTATGCAGCCCAAAATTGTTACCGGATGTTGAAATTCAAACATGAATGAGCAACGCGTTGGATTGCTGGGTGCAACGAGCTTAGCAGGAGAATGTTTAATCAGGAAACTGATTGAGTATGGCTGGCATGTCACCGCATTCTCTCGTCATTCCATCACAAACAAAACACTGGACGCACAAATCACGTGGCAACAATTTGCTACAATGGATAGCACAAAGGCTTGCAATGAAGGCCGTGAAATTCGCGCTTGGTTATGTGTGGCACCAATTTGGGTGTTATCCGAGCATTTTGATCTTTTATCGGCTTATGGCGCTCGACGGATCGTCGTATTATCCTCCACCAGCCGTTTCACCAAAAATACTTCATCCGATCCCAACGAAAGGAAAATTGCACAACAATTGATTAAAAGCGAAGAGTTACTGCAAACATGGGCCGCCGCACATGAGGTAGAATGCGTCATTTTGCGCCCGACACTGATTTACGGATACGGGCGTGACAAAAATATTACTGAAATCGCACAATTTATCCGCCGGTTTGGGTTCTTTCCCTTGTTCGGGTCAGCGAGCGGTTTGCGGCAGCCAATCCACGTGGAAGATGTAGCCGCTGCATGTTATGCCGCACTGAGCAGGGAAAATTTGACCAACCGGACCTATAATCTCAGCGGCGAGGAAACTTTGACCTATCGCGCAATGGTTGAACGCGTATTCACAGCGATGAACCGTTCTCCACACATGTTGACAGTGCCGCTATGGCTTTTTCAGATCGCAACATGGGGACTACGATGGCTGCCGAAATACCGCAATTGGACCACGGCAATGGCGGAAAGAATGAATCAGGATTTGAAATTTGACTGGTCCGAAGCCAAGCGGGATTTAGATTTTTCTCCACGACCATTTAAACTGACGGCAGAAGATTTACCGGGTCAACATTAACAATCGACAACTATAATCAATTCAATGGATCACGTATTCACTGATGAATTATTCAACTCCATGGCATTTATATTCAAATGAAGTTCAAATTTAAAGCGCCTCAGAATGAAATCGCGCAGGTACTGACCAGCTTTAAAAAAACCTTTAGAAACATTGGTGTTTTTAGCGCAGTCATCAACATGTTGATGCTCATGCCGGCCATTTATATGCTGCAACTTTATGACAGCGTATTAACCAGCCGCAATGAAATGACTTTACTGATGCTGACATTGATCATGTTAGGTGCCTACATTTTTATGGGCGCGCTGGAATTCGTCCGCAGCTTTGTATTGATTCGTGTCGGTGCGCAACTCGATATGAAATTGAATAAACGCGTTTATACCGCCGCCTTTGAGGAAAGTCTCAAAAAGGGCGATAGCAATGCCGGGCAAGCATTAAAAGATTTGACCAATTTACGGCAATTCCTGACCGGGAATGCCTTGTTCGCTTTTTTTGACGCACCGTGGTTTCCGATTTATTTATTCGTGATCTTTATGTTTCATCCCATTCTGGGCGTTTTTGCTTTATGCGGTACAACCCTGTTAATGGTGTTGGCCTACATCAATGAAAAAATCTCACATAAACCTTTAGCCGAAGCTAATTCAATGGCGGTTGCATCCACCAATATCGCCTCCAATAATTTGCGCAATGCCGAGGTCATCGAGGCGATGGGCATGCTGCCTAATCTCCAATCCCGCTGGTATAAACTGCATCGCCGTTTTCTCAATCTGCAGGCCGAAGCCAGCGAAAAATCCGGTATCGTCACCGCGCTGTCGAAATCTTGCACTGTCGCATTGCAGTCGCTGATGCTGGGGTTAGGCGCCTTATTGGTTCTGGATAACAGCATTACGCCGGGTATGATGATCGCCGGTTCAATTCTATTGGGCAGGGCCATTGCACCCGTACAGTTACTCATCAGTGTATGGAAACAAATTGGCGGCACCCGCAGCGCTTATGAGCGTTTGACCAAATTACTCGACCAGAATCCGGAGCGGAAAGCCGGTATGGCGCTGCCTAAGCCGCAAGGCTTTATTGCGGTTGAAAATGTCACCGCAGCCCCGCCCGGCAGCAAATTTCCCGTGATCAAGGGATTAACTTTCTCTCTCGCTGCTGGTGAAGTGCTCGGTGTCATCGGTCCAAGCGGATCGGGAAAATCAACTCTAGCGCGCTTATTAGTCGGCGTTTGGCCGGCAGCGGCAGGCAAAGTCAGATTGGATAATGCCGATGTTTATCTGTGGAACAAGGACGAATTGGGCCCACATATCGGCTATTTGCCGCAAGATATTGAACTCTTTGCTGGCACGGTTTCGGAAAACATCGCTCGTTTTGGTGAAATCGATGCGGAAAAAGTTATTCTGGCAGCCAAACGTGCCGGAGTTCATGAAATGATCTTGAATATGCCGGAAGGTTACGACACGCATCTGGGTGACGGCGGCGCCGGTCTTTCCGGCGGACAAAAGCAACGCATCGGTTTGGCGCGCGCCATGTATGACGATCCATCGTTGCTTGTTCTCGATGAACCCAACTCAAACCTGGACGATGTGGGAGAACAGGCGCTTCTGGCCGCCATCACCGATCTGCGCAAACGCGGCAAAACAATCGTTTTGATCACGCACCGCACCAGTATCCTCGGTGCAACCACTAAATTGCTATTATTGCATGATGGCACAGCAAAAATATTTGGGCCGACCAATCAGGTAGTGGAAGCATTGGCTAAGCAGCAACAGGCTCAGCTGGCACAAAAAAAGGCGGAGCAGCAAGCCGCTCAAAACCAGACACCGCAAACTATCAATGCAGCCGATTCTAAAACCGGATAATTTTACTGCGTCTTTCAACCATATATTGAGAAAACACTGATTACCGGACAGGAAGAATAATGAAGCTTGCAGTGGAAGAAAAAAAGACCGTCGTTGAACATGCGCCAACCGATTTATCTCATCAGGTCGAAACCGATGAGACCCTCCATACCAAATTGGGCTGGTGGATCGTCCTGGCAGGCTTTGGCGGATTTATTCTGTGGGCGACTTTTGCACCGCTGGATAAAGGCGTGCCAGTTCCTGGTACGGTTACGGTCGCCAGTCATCTGCAAGCAGTCCAGCATCAAATCGGCGGCATTATCGACAGCATTCTGGTGAAGGAAGGCGATCATGTCGCAGTCGGCCAAGTTTTAGTCCGGATGAATGATGTTCAGCTCAAAGCACAGGCTGAAATCACCCGCAGTCAACTATATACCGCGCGCGCAGTGGAAGCGCGTCTATTGGCGGAACGCGATGGCATCAAGGAAATCACTTTCCCGCAGGACTTGCTCACACTCCAGCATGATCCACGCATCGCCAGTAACATCATCACTCAGAACCAATTATTCACATCGCGCCAGTTAGCCTTGCATCATGAAATCGCGGCACTGGAAGAAAATATTGCAGGCTCAAAAATGCAATTGCGCGGACTGGAAGCATCGCGGAGCAGTAAAAATGCGCAATTGAAGTTCCTGGAAGAACAGCTTGTCAATCTGCGCGACTTGGCTCAGGATGGTTTCGTCCCTCGCAATCGCGTATTGGAACTCGAACGCACGTATACCCAATTGACCGGGGAGATTTCTGCGGAAACCGGCAACATCGGCCGCATCCAACGCCAAATAGCCGAACTGGAACAACGGCGCATTCATCGCCAGCAGGAATACCAGAAAGAAGTGCGGCAACAGCTATTCGACATCAAACGAGAAGTGGATTCTTTAAGCAGCCGTTTGAGCGGACAGGATTTTGAACTAGCCAATGTAGAAGTTAAAGCACCCGTCGATGGCATTGTGGTGGGGATGAACGTCTTTACCGAAGGCGGTGTGATTAGCCCGGGGTTTAAGTTGATGGATATCGTTCCGAGCGATGATATGCTGATCATTACCGGGCAAGTGCCGGTTCATCTGATTGACCGGGTGCACGTAGATCTTCCAGTCGATCTTATTTTTTCCGCGTTAAATCAAAAGAAAACCCCTAATATACCGGGCACCGTCACCCAAGTATCGGCGGATCGCCTTATGGATGAACGTAGCGGACTTCCGTTTTATAATATCAAGGCCAAGGTTACACCGGAAGGTATAAAAAAGCTGACCGACCAACAAATACGCGCCGGCATGCCGGTAGAAATATTCATTAAAACCGGTGAACGCTCGTTGATGAGCTATCTATTCAAACCGATCCTGGATCGCGTTCATTCGGCCTTGAGTGAAGAATAACGGTAATGATAGATATCCGTAAAATTTTAATTTTAGCCGGGTTTTTCTTGAGCCCGATCAGCCATGGTCATGCAATGAGCCTCTTAGATGCTTATGAAGCTGCATTACAGCATGACCCGACTTATCGTTCCGCTTATCATGAAAATGAGGCCGGACAACAAGCCGAGGCCATCGGTTTGGCAAGCTTGCTGCCCAACCTTTCAATCACGCATACACAAAACAAAAGCTCAGGAACCATTACGGGTAAAACACAAACCGGCCAGAGTGTTTCAGACGTTGTTACTTTTGATAGTCAGATAAGCTCGTTGACTTTGCGTCAACCTTTGATCAATTTGGAAGCGGTAGCGAGTTATCGCATCGGAAAAGCACAAGCCGATTCCAGCCGGGCAAAATTTACCGGGCGCAGTCAGCAGCTCATTGTAAGGTTAGTAGAAGCTTATGTGGAAACATTGCTGGCACAAGATCATGTCAAGCTCGTAGAAGCACAGCTGGTTTCCCTTGAGGAACTCAAGCGCGTCAATGAGCGCATGTTAATCAAAGGTGAGGGAACAACGACCGATGTTTTGGAAACGCAATCGAAACACGCCATTGCACAAGCACGTGTTATTGAAGCCAATGATGAGCTGGAAGGAGCTCAACTTAAACTTGAAGCTATCATAGGACAAAAAATAAACCAGTTAGATCGATTGTCCGATGCGTTTAATACGCGCGCCATTCAGTTGCAAGATTATGACAATTGGTATGCTTTGGCGCTGGAACGCAATGCCGAGCTGGTGACACAACGCCATGCGGTAACATCCGGTAAAGAGGAAATCAGAAAGAGTTTTGCCGGACATACCCCGCGCGTCGATTTAGTCGCCAGTTTATCCAAGAACAATAGAGGATCATTTATCACACGCAATCAAGATGCCGAGCTTGGCACAATCGGTGTTGAAGTTAATTTCCCTCTATATGCCGGTGGCCGTGTAAACGCCCTCACGGCTCAGGCTAAAGCGAATCACGCACGCGCGGAAGCCGATCTCGACGCGGTAACCGACAAAGTACTGGTCGAATTGAAAAAACAATACAATCTGTTAAAAAGTGGCATCAAAAAGATTGAATCATTGGAACTGGCAGTCAAATCGGCTGAACTGCTCGTCGATGCAACAGAAAAAAGCATCCGTGGCGGTATCCGCATCAATTTAAATCTTTTGGACGCGCAACAACAACTGTATACCGCACAACGCGATCTTTCACGGGCACGATTTGATTATCTGCTGGCCTATCTGCGCTTGCAGTTAGCAGCAGGCACACTGGTACTGGATGATTTAAGAAATATAGCCAGCTATTTCAAAACCAGCTTGCGTTAGAAAGGCTTCTTCTGTGATCGCACTGCCTGGTAATGAGATCACGACATTCTTTTCCGCTTGCTCCGCTCTCGACTTAAAACGCAGCCGCCAATTCCAGCAGATAGCATTCGTATCCGATCAATGTGCTATACCCAGCGAGGATTGCGTACTTGAGATGCCTGACACGCAAGCACTCAATCAACCGGACGTTATGATGAATAACCAGTAGAATAAGCGCCATCGCGGTAAGCGCCAGTTTTACAGCCACAAACTTTTCTGTACTTTCCTCGATCAGCACCGCCATCAACCAGTTGATCTCTTCACCGCCCTGGTTAAGGATGTTGAGCGTCAGGTAGGCGTCCAACGCGCTCAGTAATAAAATAGCAATGACACAAAACAGCACATTTCCCGTGTAACGATCGACGTACACCGATTTCCCTTTCTCAGACACTCTGCGCTCTCCGATCCGCCTGCCCATTTTGATCCCCACATGGTAAGCGCAGAAAAACGGCATATCCTGACGGCGATCCTGTTTTCTATTATTTGAAACCGCAATTGCATCAATCATAAAAAAGCTCCTACGGATACTGTGCTTACTCACATGATAGCAAAAACAGCGGATAAGAATATCAGCGTAACATCTCTTTATTTCTAGTATAGATGTACTAGAAAAAGAGGAGGTGACACCTATGTACTCAGAGGGCTTGCTGTTTTAAATTGCAGAAGTAAAAACCGAACGAATCAATAAAACAAAACGATACAATTTTTTATACACGATGGAGATTGTGAAATGAACAAGAAAATATTGGCTAATATCACCACACTGGTGATTCTAGGTGCTGCAAGCAGCGCATATGCCGCTCTCACTCCGGACAGTTACAACATGCTGAACGGCAATACCGGCAGTTATAACTACTGGGATGAAACCTACAGCGGTGCAGGTTGTGTGACATGTGATAACGCTGCACTATCTGGCGGCCGTGGCGATCTGACCGATGGAATCATTGCGACCGACAACTGGTTTGTCACTGAAGCACCTGCCGGCAATGGCCCCTATGTCGGCTGGACTCTGGATCCGACCATTACGTTTCACTGGAATGCGCCTGTCAATGTCAGTTCCGTCACTTTTCATTTTGATGACTCAAATGGCTCCGGTGGCGTCAGTGCGCCAGCAAGCGTGGATGTAAACGGGATCAATTTCCTCATTTCGGATCCTGCCGGTTCTGCGCCATTCGCTTTTGTGGCAAATGGCTTATCGTTCACGGGTAACGATCTCGCCGTGACAATCCATAGAAGTCATGCATGGGTTTTCCTGAGCGAAGTCGAGTTTAATGTCACACCGGTCCCGGAACCCGAAACTTATGCGATGTTACTGGCCGGTTTAGGTTTAGTTGGTTTTGCCATTCGCCGTAGAAAAGCAGCGGCTGTTTAATTCCGCTTCATTTTGGATTGAAAATGGGAGCCGAGGCTCCCGTTTTCATTGGTATGGATAAATCAGCCGGCTACCTAACAGGTTCAACAGTTTTGGCATGTTGCAAACGGTAACCATAACCGTAGATTGTCAGAATATCCCACTCACTTCGCGTGGCGAGATTGAGCTTATTCCGGATCCGGCTGATGTGCGTGTCCACGGTACGGGTATCGATTTCCGCCGACAATCCCCATATTTTTTCCAACAGGTGAATTCTCGACAGTAGTTTATTCATATTCTGAAACAGATAGCAGGCCAGCACGAATTCTTTCTGAGTAAGTCCGGCATTTTTGCCGTCGACACAGATTGCTTGATTTTCTGAATCAATTTTGTAGGGGCCGAATTGCAGCATTGCGGGCGGCTTTTCGCGGCTGCGGCGCGCCAGCGTCTCTATTCTGGCGAGTAACTCAAAATGCCGGGAAGATTTCACGAAATAATCATCCGCGCCCATATGTAAAACATTAACGACATCCGATTCACTGTTACGCGAAGTCACGCAAATGATCGGAATATGCCAGTCCATATTTCCCCGGATCCATTTAAGCGCCTCCCCGGCGGTACCATCCGGCAATATCCAATCGATCACAAGCAGATCAAATCTTTTATCCCGGAGTGCCTCGAGAAAGGATGCTATGGTTCCAAAAAATTCACATTGGTAGCGATCGGGCGAAAGCAGTAGCTCATAGATAGCTACCTGAGTGGGCTCGTCTTCAAGTATTCCTAAACGCATAGACTGATGAATTTATACAAGATTGATTTATTGGATATCCGGTTTCTTTCAACCCAGGTAGCGCACATCCTTCCATACGCAGCAACCGGCTGGAATGGTAATCGGGTATTCAAGGTATTTCTTGAATCAAGTATGAAGGGCAAAATGCACTCAATTACAAAAGTTGCCGAACTGTCTGGGTACGCTGCGGATATCACGCCCGGTACCGGCTGCGCCACGTTCAATTTCCTCTCATCAGTCATGGCATTCTCCTTCTGAGCATGAACAGACAAGCAGTGATGCGATGAGAACGGATAAGCTACAAACACAATAAAAATTTTCCAGCTGCATGTTTACGAGTGCAAGATTCGAGCAAAAAACGAAATGATTGCAGTCCACAGTATATCAACTGGAATATTTTCAATCTGAGTTACTGCTTCTTTTTAAACTATCGAATCAATCCGCTAGAGCCACGTTTAGTTTTTAATTCTTGAGTCATCACTCCAGAATTATCAATAAATGCTTGAACTTTGTCAGGAAACGTGTATCTTAGGAGAGTCTTTTGGATTCAAGTTGTGAAATGTGATGCTTATGGTTGAGCTTTTTCCTTGATATTCGATGGCCACTACGGATCACTGTAGAAGAAGTAAATTCATTAATTATTAAGGAAATAAACATGGCAACAGGTGTAGTTAAATGGTTCAATGACGCTAAAGGTTTTGGCTTTATTACCCCAGATAACGGTGGAGAAGATTTATTTGCACACTTCTCTGCAATCAACAGCAACGGTTTCAAATCACTGCGTGAAGCACAACGCGTTACCTTCGATGTAACGACAGGCCCTAAAGGCAAGCAAGCATCGAACATCGTGCCGCAGTAAGTCGAGCGTAAAGCTTAAACAAAAAACCCCGGTCTACCGGGGTTTTTTATGGGCAAAATCCAACAATTATTTCTTCCTTTCAGATCATTACGTTACGGCGCGCACAGCAAGTCCGGTTTAGTATAATTTTTACCAAACAAGTCACTGCCAGATAAACCAAATCTGCATTGAACTTGGACATGCCATCCTCAATGCAAATCTCTCGAAGCAACCAGTCAGCATTCTCACGCGCTTTTTGTGGCAGGTGTTCCTCGCGCATCAATTGATACAAAGCATCATGCACCAGCGAACCACGCATTATTCTTTGGGTATCGAGAACCGGCCCGCTGGCGCCATCCCAGGCGTAATTCTTCTTGATCGTCAGCACACCGCTCATATCCAGAGATCAATAAATCGGGTTGAAATGGGGTAAGACGGGTAAATACTCGTACAGTGCTGGTAATCGCAAAACAGCGTGTATTTATATTGGCGGCGCTTTTTGTAGCTGATGGTTGAGTCCATGCTTACCTCCCTCGTTTGTGAACAAAATCGCAAATCTTTATCTTTACTTCGACTTCACTACGCTTCCAGCATCGGCCTAAAATCAGGCCGTCACCATCAGCATCAGCATCAACTAACCGTATTGCGTACAGCTCGGCAACGCTCGACAATCCTGCCCGCGAAAACTGCGGCCATTTAGGTTTTATCCAGCAAAATTTTTGCTCATAGTGCAAGTTATGGTTAAGTGGTTGTACGCATCATAGCGAAATTCCAGCACGTTACGGGGGAATGATGCTGCAATTTGTGGCAAACGTCACGGCAGATACGGTAGCATAGCGGCTTTTCAATCTTCGTGAGGAATGGCCATGCCTGTCAATATTCCGCCGTTAACGCCTGAACAATTACTGCCCATTGCGGGTGTTGCGCTCGGTATCGCCGAGGCCGGGATCAAAAAGGCCAACCGCAAGGATTTGCTGGTGATGGTGCTGGACGAAGGCACGCAAGCGGCCGGGGTGTTTACGCAGAACCGTTTTTGCGCCGCGCCGGTGACCGTGGCAAAGCAGCATTTGGCGCACGCCGCCATCTGCGCCTTGGTGGTCAACACCGGCAACGCCAACGCCGGAACCGGCGAGGCGGGCATTCAGCATGCGCTGGCAACGTGCGCCGAAGCGGGCCGATTGTTGGGTTGCGCCACGCAGCAGGTGCTGCCGTTCTCGACCGGCGTGATCATGGAGCCGTTGCCGGTCGATAAGATCGTCCAAGGATTGCCCGCTGCGGTGGCGAATTGCAAGGCGGATAACTGGTTCAACGCCGCGCACGCGATCATGACCACGGACATTGTGCCGAAAGCGGCCTCAAAGCAGGTACAGATTGGCGGCAAAACGGTCACGGTGACCGGCATCGCCAAGGGTTCCGGCATGATCCGCCCGAACATGGCGACGATGCTGGGGTATGTCGCAACCGATGCGGTTATTAGCCAGCCTTTGCTGCAGGAGATGGCGCGCTACGCGGCGGATCATTCGTTCAACCGCATCACAGTGGACGGCGATACCTCGACCAACGACGCGTTCATCGTGCTGGCGACGGGAAAAGCCGGGCATGCTGAAATCACGCGGCAAGACAGCAGTGAATTCGCGCAATTGCAGCAAACCGTGACCGCCGTTGCCGCCGAGCTGGCGAAAATGATCGTGCGCGACGGCGAAGGTGCGACCAAATTCATCACGGTGCAAATTGAAGCGGGCAAGGATGCCGGTGAATGCGCTAAAGTGGCTTACGCGATTGCGCATTCGCCGCTGATCAAGACGGCTTTCTTCGCGTCCGACCCGAATCTGGGCCGGATTCTCGCGGCCATCGGCTACGCCGGAATCGATGATCTGAACGTCGACGGCATTCAACTATATCTCGACGACGTGTTGGTGGCGGAAAAAGGCGGGCGGGCTGCCGATTATCGCGAAGCGGACGGGCAGCGCGTGATGAATCAAGCTGAAATCACCATCCGCGTGGTGCTGAATCGCGGTTCAGCCTCAACCACGGTATGGACCTGCGATTTCTCCTACGATTACGTCAAGATCAATGCCAGTTACCGCAGTTAATCGAAAGGCAAACACAACGTGAGCGATTGGGACAAATTCTATAAACGAGCGGACAAGCTGCTCGATCATCTGGAAAAGATACTACCGGCCACGCAACCGGAACCGGAACCGGATTGGCAAACGGCGATTGCTTTCCGCTGGCGCAGGCAGGGAAATAGCGGATTTATCCAGCCGGTATCGCAACCGCACCGCATTACACTTGATGCATTGTGCGGCATCGATGAACAGAAACAACGCATCGATCAGAACACACGGCAATTTGTACAGGGATTTTCCGCCAACAATGTGCTGCTGACCGGCGCGCGCGGCACCGGTAAATCTTCCTTAATCAAAGCGCTGCTGAACAAGTATGCGCAGGATGGGTTGCGCCTGATCGAGGTGGAAAAGCATCATCTGGTCGATCTGCACGACATCGTGGAAAAGATTTATCAGCGCCCGGAGCGTTTCATTCTGTTCTGCGACGATTTGTCGTTTGAAACCGACGAGCCAGGCTACAAAGCGCTCAAAGTGGTGCTGGATGGTTCGATTGCCACGGTTTCCGACAATGTATTGATTTACGCCACGTCGAACCGGCGCCATATGGTGCCGGAATTTATGCGCGACAATCTCGACACCAAGCACATCGGCGACGAAGTGCATCCGAGTGAGGCCATTGAGGAGAAAATCTCGCTGTCGGAGCGTTTTGGGCTGTGGGTGTCGTTTTATCCGTTCAATCAAGATGAATATCTGGACATCGTGCGCTATTGGCTAGCTTATTTCGGTATTCCGGAAATGACCGCGCTGGCGCGTACCGAAGCATTGCAATGGGCAATCGAGCGCGGCTCGCGCAGCGGCCGGGTGGCGTGGCAATTCGCACGCGATCTGGCCGGGCGGCAACCGCCGGTTAACGGCAAACCCGATCAATGAGTGACGTAGCAGCTCCCAGCGCTGCATCAATCCCTATCGTTGAAGTCGTCGCGGCAGTGATATTACGGCCGGATGGCCAGTTTTTGCTGACACAACGACCCAGCGGCAAAGTCTATGCCGGTTACTGGGAATTTCCCGGCGGCAAGGTTGAACCGGACGAATCGCTGCTGCGCGCGCTGGAACGGGAATTATGGGAAGAGCTAGGTATTCACGTCGTCCATGTCCAGCCTTGGATCACACGCATTTTTACCTATACGCACGCCACTGTGCGGCTGCATTTCTTTCGTGTGGTGGAATGGGAAGGCGAAGTTTTGCCGCGTGAGGAACAGGGATTGTCCTGGCAATGGCCGCATCAAGTTGCAGTAGCCCCGGTTCTGCCCGCCAACGGGCCCATTTTGCAATCGTTATTGCTGCCACCGGTTTACGCTATTACCCACGCCGCTGAAATAGGCGTCGAAGCGGCATTGCAGCAGATCGAACGGGCATTACGAAGCGGTCTACGCTTGCTGCAGATTCGCGAAAAGCACATGCCGCCGGATGTGTTACATAACTTTGCCGAGAAAATTCTGGAACTTGCCCGGCCCTATCAAGCAAAAGTGCTGATCAACGGCGATCTTGAATTGGCACGTAAGATTGGCGCGGATGGCGTGCATTTGACGTCGGCGCAGTTGATGACTCTGTCATCCCGCCCCGATCCGGGTCACGGATTATGCGGCGCATCCTGCCATAATGCCGAAGAGCTTTTTGCCGCCGAGCAGCTGGGGCTTGATTTTGCCGTGCTGGGTCCGGTGCAACCGACATTGAGTCATCCGGATTTATCACCACTGGGCTGGAGAAGATTTGCTGCGCTGATTCGCGATTATCCGCTGCCGGTTTATGCATTGGGCGGGTTACACCGGGAAGATTTGCCTATCGCCCAAGAAATGGGCGCTCATGGCATTGCGATGATACGCGGAATCGAATGAATGCAAGCGGAAAGCACCGCCTCGTTTTCAATGCGCAACAAGATCGGCGTCAGCGTATACCGCAACCTGATTGCGGCCGCCTGATTTAGCGGCGTATAAAGCCTGGTCGGCTCGATCGAGTAAGGTGTTGCAAATGAAATCCGCGTCGTGTTGCTGCGCGGTCAACAGACTTCGCAAGCTGGCGATACCGATCGAAATCGATACTGTGAACTGTTTGTCATGAAAATTCAGCGCAGTGGAGCAAACCGCTTGACGCAGCCGTTCGGCGATTTCATGCGCTGCTTGCAATGTCGTCGACGGTAAAGCGACGACGAATTCTTCCCCACCGTAACGCGCCACAATATCGCACGACCGGACTTGCTCCTTGATTACGCCGACCATGTAGCGGAGCACCAGATCACCGGTTTGATGGCCGTGGGTGTCATTGATCTTCTTGAAATGATCCACGTCGAGAAACATGCAGATCAGGTCATCATCCCAGCGCATACAGCGGGCAATCTCATCCTTGAAACGCAGATCGAAATAACGGCGGTTATACGCCTGCGTTAGCACGTCCTGGTAGCTGATTTCCTTGAGCCGTTGCTGATTCAGGCAGTTTTCGATCGCAACGGCAGCCATCGCAGATATTTTTTGCAAGAAAAGCGTCCCAATGCCCACCTGATACCGATGCGGATCTTGGCTGAGCAACAATAGCGCGCCGATTATCTGCTCACCGCGCAGCAGCGGCAGGAATGCAGCGCTTTTGACCTGATTGCGGTTTTTCAAATTGGCGATCATCCAGCGGTAATTCTTCAACGCCTCCACACCCAGCACCGGATGACCGGCCAGTGAATGGATAATTTCCGCATCTTTTAAGGTATCGAGAATCAAAAGTTTGTTCTCGTAGCTCAACTGCGCTTCTTCATCGCGTTCAAAAAATAGACGCTCGGTGTCCTTATGGTAGTCAACCAGGCACAAAACAACATCGAGCAACTGAAAACGCTCAACGGTTTGCGATAACAGCAGATCCCGCAGCTGTTTGGGTGTGCTGGCGCCAATAATTTCAAAGCCAAAGGTCTCATATAACTCCTGCTTTTTCTCATTGGCTCTGGCTTGCTTGAGCAGATGATCGAGCTTACGCTGTAACTCGCGGTTCTTCTCGTAGATCGATTCATCCATTATATCGGCTCAGTGGTTATAGTATTCTCCGGATCTTTTTCTGCTTCAGAAATACGATAAGATTCTTGAGCCCATTGCGACAGATCGTTCGTTTTACACCGTTCGGAACAAAACGGACGAAAACGGCTGGCCGGTTCCCAGATTAATTCTTTACCGCATTGCGGGCAATTGACTGTGCGCTGTTGCATAAAAGCAGATCATTGTTAGATTGTTTTAAGATAAGAGTTTTGTATTACCGAAAAATAAGTAGAATAGTAATAAAATCATTACGCATGAATCTAGCAGGGAATTATTTGTTTTAGTTTTAAACTGATCATAAAAAATAAAATCCTTATTTCTTATCTCTGATGAAATTTAACACTATTCCAGCTACCTGCGAGATTTTAGTATTCTACAAAAATTTCGCACCCGTTAGTTTTAACTTTCTAAATTATTTTTAGTCACTTACTTTAAGGTTACAAATCCTGGCCACGCGACAAGAACTTTCAGATTTTCTGATTGAAACCGAGAAGCGCGCCTATAAACAAGCCTTGTTCGCGTTTCATGACGAGCATATGGCATTGGATATCGTTCAGGATTCCATGATGAAACTGACGGCGAGCTATGCTTCAAAACCGGCTGAAGAGCTACCGTTATTGTTTCAGCGCATCCTGCAAAATACCATTCGCGATTATTACCGGCGGCAGAAGATCCGTTCACTATGGACGACACTATTTTCAGCATTCACCCCCAATGATCAAGATAAGAATCAAGAAGACTTCGATATACTCGAAACTTTACAGGTAAAGCAGGAATCCAATGATCCCCATGCTCAGCTTGAAAGATTACAACTCATTAATTTAATAGAAGAAGCAATAAAAATTCTGCCATCACGTCAACGCGAAGCCTTCATACTGCGTTACTGGGAAGAAATGAGTTTGGCGGAAACAGCCGCTATTATGAAATGCTCGGAAGGGAGTGTAAAAACGCATTGCTCACGGGCAGTTCATACATTAGCTACAATTCTCAGAGAAAAAGGAGTGAAATTATGAACGAGCAGGAACTGGGAAAAGAAATTGCCAGATTATTAGACGCCGGTGCTAATGAAACTATTAAGCAGAGTACCCTGTATCGGCTGCAAGCGGCGCGCCGTGCTGCTCTGGAAAATTGCCAGCCCACATTGGAAATGATGAATTCAGGTAATGGCACATCCGTTTTCGGTGGACACAACGAACATTTCAATGCTGGAAAGTTGTTGTTATTAGTAGCCGTGTTGGTCACTTTTGCTTTGGTGTCGGCAACTTATTGGCAATTTCTGGAAAGAAACAGGCTAACCACAGACACTACGATACTGGTTGATGGCTTATCAGCAGACGGTCTTAGTGATAATGAACCGAAACTGATTGATGAGTTATCGATCGATACCTATATTGACAATGTGCTCCAATTGGTTGAGGACATATCCGCAGAGGTTCTTATCGCTAATGAACCTATCCCCGAGGAAATTGATGACTCTCCGGCAAATGTTCAAATTGAGAGTGAACCAGAATTGATCGAGGATTTACCCACGGAAGCCCGCGCTGATAGTGAACTAGATGAAAAATTAGATCCCTAACGGATCTACTTCTTTCTTTAATGCCTTGCCTGAATCCACCAATTCTTTAAGAAAAGAACTAAAGCTGCAATAATCGACAAGGCTAGGAAAAAATTCCAGCAGCTTGCAACTGGCGAACATAAACCAGAAGAAATCACGTTGTCCGACCGGATGCTGAAGCTATAAAAAACACATGCTGGAAAATTCTATAATCAATCCATTAAGGGGTTGATTGCGTGTCTTACTTCACTTTCTAAAGAAAATCTCATTTTATCTTTTTTGCAGTTTAATTCATGCAACAACTCCCTCATTCATCATTAAGCAACTTACCATCAGCATGGCTCAATGCGCTTTCTTCACAATTGATCAACGAAGAAAGCATTCTCGCTTGGCTTGAAATCGATCTCGATCATCAGCTGCATTTTGCCACAGGCATCGTCATCGCAACGGATAAGCGTGTACTGGCAAAAATGGCTGACGATGGAACTTGGCAAACGTGGACTTATCAGCAAGGATTGCAGCTGACACAGCGTGATCATGCCGGTGTTGGCTGTTTGGAATTATTCGATCCGCAGGCACGGCTTGCCTTCTGGCGTTACCGTCTAAGTAATGTCATGGCGGCAAACCGGTTGATTGAATGCTTCTCGCAGCAACTGGATTACCATGTCAGCGGCAAGCTGCCTGAATCCTCGCAGACATCGGCTCAATGTCCCCATTGCGGCGCTTTTCTATCCGCTGAGCAGGACGAATGTCCGGTTTGTGAGAAACAAAATCATATACCGCCTTCCACCTGGGTCTTACTGCGCTTGTGGCGTTTTGCAAAGCCCTACAAAGGACGACTACTCATCGGTTTTCTGCTGACCTTATGCAGCACTGCCGCAACATTGGTGCCGCCCTACTTAACCATGCCACTCATGGATAATATATTGATTCCATATCAGAATGGCAAGCCGATCGATACTGATTTAGTACAGTTCTATCTCTCCGGCTTACTGGGAGCGGCGATCCTTGCCTGGATGCTGGGCTGGGCTCGAACCTACATGCTGGCACTAGTTTCAGAGCGTATCGGCGCTGATTTGCGCACCACCACCTACGAGCATTTGCTGAATCTTTCGCAGGAATATTTCGGCGGTAAGCGGACCGGTGACTTGATGGCGCGTATCGGTGCTGAAACCGACCGCATTAATCTTTTTATTTCACTGCATTTACTCGACTTCGCCACGGATGTCATCATGATTTGCATGACGGCTATCATTTTAGTGTCGATCAATCCTTGGTTAGCTTTGGTAACGCTGTTACCGCTGCCGATTATCGCATGGCTGATTCATTTGGTTCGCGACCGCTTGCGGATTGGTTTTGAAAAAGTGGATCGCATCTGGGCCGAAGTGAACAATGTGCTTGCGGATACCATTCCAGGTATCCGGGTCGTTAAAGCCTTTGCTCAGGAAAAAAGGGAAGCGGCGCGTTTTCATGCTGCCAACCAGCGCAATTTACAGATCAATGACCGGGTCAACAGAATCTGGTCACTGTTCACGCCGACGGTCACCCTGCTGACCGAAGTCGGATTACTGGTTGTATGGGTATTCGGCATATGGCAAATATCGCAGGATGAAATTACCGTCGGGGTGTTGACAGCATTTCTTGCTTATATTGGCCGTTTCTACATCCGTCTCGATTCGATGAGTCGTATTGTATCGATCACCCAGAAAGCTGCGGCTGGCACCAAACGCATTTTTGATATTCTGGATCATGTCTCCAGCGTTCCGGAATCCGCCAATCCCGTACACTTACCAACGATTCAAGGGCAAATTGAATTGCGTCATGTCGGCTTCCGTTACGGAACCCGTAGTATAACGCGTGATATCAATCTGGTTATTCAACCCGGTGAAATGATTGGCCTTGTTGGGCACAGCGGTTCGGGAAAAAGCACGCTGGTCAACTTGATCTGCCGTTTCTACGATGTCACCGAAGGAGCCATTCTGGTCGACGGGCATGACATCCGTACCTTACCGCTTGCTGAGTATCGCAAACATATTGGCCTGGTGCTGCAAGAGCCTTTTTTGTTTTTCGGTACTATCGCTGAGAATATCGCCTACGGCAAACCGGATGCAACCCGGGCGGAAATTGTAGCGGCAGCGCGTGCGGCGCATGCGCATGAGTTCATTCTGCGCCTGCCGCACGGTTATGATTCGCTGGTTGGCGAACGCGGACAAGCGTTGTCGGGCGGTGAACGTCAACGTATTTCGATCGCACGCGCGCTATTGATTAATCCGCGCATCCTGATTCTGGACGAAGCCACTTCTTCAGTGGATACCACCACGGAAAAAGATATTCAAAAAGCACTGGACAATCTGGTACGCGGCCGTACCACGATCGCAATTGCGCATCGTTTATCGACTTTACGAGAGGCCAACCGGTTGATTGTGCTGGATCGCGGCAAAATTGTGGAAATTGGCAATCACGCTGAGTTAATGGCGCGCGAGGGTTTCTATCATCGGCTGTATTTGGCGCAAGCACGTAATGTCGATGAAGAAGAACGGGCACTGATTTCCGCTGCGGAACACAGCATTGCGGGAGAACACAAATGAGTGCTACCGTTACTTATCAATTAACCCGGAACTCTTATGGCCGTTTGGTTTTGACCGATCAATCCGGTGTAATGCATGAAGGTGTGATTCCTGTCCGGTCATTTCCGATTACCGATCCGGGACAAGGTATCGCGCTGATCAATTCGCATGGCCATGAGCTGGCATGGATAGAGCGATTCGATGATCTACCGGAAACGTATCGAGTGTTGGTTGAATCAGAACTGGCAGGCCGTGAATTTATGCCGGAGATAAAACGCATTACGGAAGTCTCCGGTTTCATTACGCCAAGCACTTGGCATATCGAAACGGATCGTGGTCCAGCGGTACTTATTCTGAAGGGAGAAGAGGATATCCGCCGTTTAACCGCATCGTCGTTAATGATAACGGATAGTCATGGAATTCATTTTCTGCTTCGTGATCGCACGGCACTAGACCGGCATAGCCGCAAATTGCTGGATCATTTTCTGTAGTTTTGAACTGCAAATTAATAGGCGCTGACGGTATTACTTGCCAATGCAGAAATGCGAAAAAATTTCCCCGAGCAAATCATCGGCGGTAAATTGCCCTGTAATCGACGATAAAACGTTTTGCGCCAACCTCAACTCTTCCGCCAGCAGCTCCAATTGATATTTGCCTTCAGTGAATCTCTGCGCATTCTCCAGATGCCTCTTGGCTTGGCTCAGTGCTTCCAGGTGACGCTGTCTGGCCATAAACACACCTTCCCCGGCCTGATTGAATTGCCAGCCCGCAATCTGCAATATTTTGCTGCGCAGTAGTTCAATGCCCGCACCGGTTTTGGCCGAAAGATAAATGGCACTGTTTCCTTCCTGATCTTCGGTTCTTGGATTCTCGCTGACTAAATCAATTTTGTTGAATACCGTGATTTGCGGTTTACCGGCCGGAATAGCATGTTGTACCGGATTGTGCTCATCGGGCTGAGGTTGACTGCTATCAATGAGCCGAAGCACCATGTTGGCATCCCTGATCGCAGCATAAGTACGCTCAATGCCTTTTTGTTCGACTACATCCTGGGTTTCTCTCAGTCCGGCAGTATCGATGATATGGATCGGCATCCCGGCAAGGGAAATAGTGCGTTGAATTGTATCGCGCGTGGTTCCAGGAATTTCTGTGACGATCGCGGCCTCTTCTTGCACCAATTGATTCAGTAAGCTGGATTTACCAACATTGGGCGCCCCTGTCAAAACAATGCGAATACCCTCCTGCAACAAATTACCTTGCCGTGCGGCCAGGAATATCTGTTCAAGCAGCGCACAGATTTGCACTAGCTTTTCGTTGATGTGCAATGTTTGCAGGTTATCGATTTCATCTTCGGGAAAATCCAGCGTAGCTTCTATGAGCATGCGCAGCTTAATCAATAAGCTGACAAGTTCTTCAATCCGGGATGAGAAATGTCCTTGCAACGAGTTGATTGCGCAGCGCGCGGCTTCATGGGTACTGGCTTCGATAATCGCAGCGACGCTTTCCGCTTGAATCAAATCAATTTTATTATTGAGATAAGCGCGTAACGTAAATTCACCGGGTTGCGCCAAACGGGCACCGGCTGCAAGACAGCGATCAAGCAATAAATCCATGACGGCTGGGCCGCCATGCCCTTGTAACTCCAGGACATCCTCGCCCGTGTAGGAATGAGGAGCAGGAAAGTAAAGCGCGATACCTTGGTCGATGACTTGTCCGTCGGCATCCCAAAACTGACTAAGACACGCATAACGCGGTTTCGGGAGTCTGCCAAGGATCGCTTCCGCTAGTTCTGTCAGATGCTTGCCGGAAATCCGGATGACTCCAATTCCACCCCGGCCGGGCGGGGTTGCAATTGCTGCAATGATATCAGAGCCTGCTATAGATCATCTCCATGACTGCTTTGCTGTGGCTGATCATGGCGGGTTATTGATGATGTGCAATAACCTACCATGATTTTTTATTTTTTCTTCGCTTTCTTGCCAGCAGGAACACTCTTCGCTTTTACCGGCGCTTTGCCTTTAGCGGAAGAAGTAACCCCTTGGCTGGGTTGTTGCTGTTGTTTTTCATCTTCTTGACTGTTAGCAGCGGCAACAATTTCTGCTTTAGCTGTTTCCTCTCCTTCGTCAGTCAACACGGCTGGTTGAGAATTCTCCTTAGCTGACTCAGGTTTGTTCTTGCTTTTCTTCCTGTTTCTATCCTTGTTGGCTTCTTCTTCCGCTTTATTCTCAAACATGCGTGTTATTTGCCATTGTTGCGCGATGGAAAGAATATTATTGCAGAGTGAGTAAAGTACAAGCCCAGCTGGAAAGAAGAAAAAGAACACGCTGAAAGCAACCGGCATAATCTGCATGACTTTTGCCTGAATGGGATCAGTGGGTGTTGGACTGAGTTTCGATTGAACCCACATCGACACACCCATAATCAATGGCAATACATAATAGGGATCGGGTACCGACATGTCGGTTATCCATAGCGCCAGCGGCGCATAACGGAGCTCAACGGCGGCCATCAACGTCCAGAACAGTGCAATGAATACCGGAATTTGCACCAGAATTGGCAAACACCCCCCCATCGGGTTAATCTTCTCTTCCTTGTAGAATTCCATCATCACTTGGTGCATACGCTGACGGTCACTGGCATATTGCTCACGTATCCGCTGCAATTTGGGCGTTACTAGCCGCATTTTTGCCATAGACCGGTAGCCCGCAGCCGACAGTGGAAAAAACAGCAGCTTGACCGTCAATGTCAGCAAAATGATCGCCGCGCCCCAGTTATCGGTCCATGAATGATAAAAGGAAAGCAACCAGAAAAGTGGTACAGCCAAGACTGTTAACCAGCCATAATCCACGGTTAATTCGAGACCGGGCGCCAGCTCAGCAAGCTTATTCTGCTCCTGCGGACCTGCATAAAGCGGCATCGTAATATTTTTCACTTGCCCTGGCTCAACAGCGCCAACCGGTGCAATAACGCCCGCAGTATATTGATTGGGTGCCAAACGCTTGGCAAAATACTCACGTGGGGTGTTTTGCGGAGGCAACCACGCTGTCAGGAAGTAATGTTCAAGCATGGCGATCCAGCCATTATCCGCATTGGTCGGATATTCCGCTTTATTTTTATCGAGATCGGAGAATTTTATCTTCAGGAACTTTTCTGCGTCCGTATACATTGCAGCGCCAGTATACGAATGCACCATGGTGCTGGCACCGGTAGGATCGTTAGCATCCCGCAACATTTGAAAGTACGAGAACGGAATGATCGTAGCGTCACTATGATTGACGATCTCAAACTCAACATCGATGACATAACTGCCGCGATGGAAAGTATAAATCTTGGCGACCTGAATACCATCCACTTCCGGCGCGAGAAGACGCACCACAATCTTGTTCTGCCCTGATTCAAGTTCATAATTATTTGAATCTACAGTGTACTTTGTTTTATGATTGGGCAATCCATCGCCAATCAATCCGGATTGAGCGACTTGAAACCGCGCAGCTTTATCCAACAACAACTCGTAGGGTTTGTTCACATCCTCTCTGGATGGGTGCGCAATCAAGCCAAGCTGCCGGATATCACCGCCTGCAGTATCGATTTCCGCAATAACCAGGTCTGTTTTGACATGGACTTTCTCACCAATTGTAAATAGATTCGGTGTCACGGATGAATTAACACCATCAATTTCCGGAATGGCCCCGGATCCTCCGGCTGCGGAAGCAGTCAATTCGTCGCTGGGTACCGGCAATGATGGATCATGGCGCTGATTTGCGGAACCCGAAGCCGCTCCGGACATGACTTGTGAAGCGGGCGGATATAATTCTTTTTGCCATGCATCCCACAAAAATAATAGTGACGTGGAGAAAATGATGATAAGTACGAGTTTTTTTGTTTCCATTATTTATCTAATCAAGTTAATTTTTCGACAAAATCATTCAGTTATTGGATTTTATTTTCATTTATAGCAGCGCTATTTTGTCGAAAATTTTGTACGTATACAGCAAAAATTATATGCGTAGCTACAGTCGAATTGATCTGGCATCAAGGAACAGGTTCATAACCACCTTTACTCCAAGGATTGCATCGCAGGATGCGCCAAACACTCAACCGCGTTCCATGGAATAAACCATATTTTTCATATGCTTCACGAGCATATTGCGAGCAAGTTGGACTAAAACGACACGATGGCGCAAACAGGGGGCTGATACAATATTGGTAGAATTTTATTAAAGCTATAATTAACCGTGACATTGCTGTAGTTGAAGCATTAATAATTGTGTCTCAGCCGCCAGTTTCTTCAGTTTATTCCTCGGAACAGGCCGTCGCAATCGCATCACCCAGTCCATTTTTATTGTTTGATCGTAAAACCGGTTCTTGCGAAATGTCTCCCGCAAAATGCGCTTAATCTTATTGCGCTTCACTGCGGATCGTTCAATTCTCTTTGAAACAATTAGACCCAGCCGTGCATATTCAAACTCATTCGGCTTCATATAAATTTGAATTAAATCACCGTTGGTCTGACATCGTAAATTGATTACAGCAGCGAATTCCGTTGCCTTATGTAACCTGTAGCTTTTCGGCAAAGAATAGGTTTCAACAAATCTAAAAATAAAAAATTATCCGATCAGATTTAAACGCTTAATCGAGCACGGCCTTTTGCCCGGCGAGCACGAATCACAGCTGCACCACCGCGCGTTCTCATGCGCACTAGAAATCCATGTGTACGTTTTCTTCTTGTCACTGAAGGTTGATAAGTACGTTTCATTTTTCTCTCTAATTTATTTGGTCAATAGAACCGCGTATTAGAACTTGTTATGGGGTTTTATGTCAATATTTTTCTAAATTCATTTGCAAATAAAGACCTTAATTATCCCCCACAGCAACTCTTCCGTAAGCAGAATTATACAAACCATGGTGGCGATGTTGTGTCATAGTTTATGCCATTGAATAGAGCTATTCTTTGAACCAATCCTGATACGCCTTCAGATACGCTTTACCGACTGTTTTGTTTTGCTAAAATTGGATCGATATAAATTGGCAAAGTCATTAACCGCGCACGCCGCTTGAGATCAACTCATTTACATGAATACACCTTGTCCGCTAGATAACATCCGTATCGTGCTAAGCCATACGAGTCACCCCGGCAATATCGGCGCAGTTGCGCGCGCCATGAAAACAATGGGGCTGCATTCATTGTATCTGATCAATCCGAAATGCTTTCCCGATGCGGAAGCCGATGCCCGGGCAGCCAATGCCATTGATATACTGCAACAAGCTAAGGTTTGCGCAGAAATTGACAAGGCACTGGAAAATACCGTTCTAACCGCCGCAGTTACCGCGCGACCACGCGAGCTATCGCACACCATTTTCGATGCACGGCAGGGCGCAATGGAATTAGTGCAGCAAGCACGGCAGCAACCGGTGGCGTTGCTGTTTGGCCGCGAGCATTCCGGCCTGACCACTGCGGAAGTGAACAAATGCCAGGCCATTATTCATATCCCTGCAAATCCGCAGTATCCGTCGCTCAATCTGGCGAGTGCCGTGCAAGTGATGGCTTATGAATTACGCATGGCGCTCACCGGAAATCCAACACGTCCGGCCGTCAGTGGAGTGACGGCAAACTTCAACGAACTGGAATTATTGTATACGCATCTTGAACAGCTGATGATCGCCAGCGGTTTTCTCGATCCGCAGAAACCCAAGTTGCTGATGCAGCGCATCCGCCGCTTGTTTGCCCGCGCGCGTTTGGAAAAAGAAGAAGTACAGATTTTACGTGGTATTCTGACAGCTCTGGGCAAGCGCTGGTAGCGGTTCTTAGCTGATTATCCGCTAATTTTCCTTGATCAATGTACCGACCCCTTGATCGGTCAAAATCTCCAGCAGCAATGCGTGCTCTACTCGTCCATCAATGATATGGCAGGATTTAACTCCTTTCTTGACAGCATCGAGTGCCGAGCCGATCTTGGGCAACATACCGCCGGAAATGGTGCCATCGGCAAATAACTCATCCACTCTTTGCGCAGTCAGTCCAGTGAGCAAGTTACCCTCTTTGTCCAAAACTCCCGGAATATTGGATAACAAAATCAGTTTTTCCGCTTTAAGGATTTCCGCCAGCTTACCAGCCACCAGATCCGCATTGATGTTGTAGGACTCGCCGTCAGCACCCACACCGATTGGTGCGATAACTGGAATAAAATCCTGCGTATCGAGCAACGCGATCAGTGCGGGATCAATCGATTCGATCTCGCCGACTTGACCGATATTAATCCATTTTCCAGCGGTTTCCCGATCTGCCATGAGCATTTTTTTGGCGCGGATAAACGCACCATCCTTACCCGTCAAACCGACTGCTTTACCGCCATGACGATTGATCAGATTCACGATATCTTTATTCACCGACCCACCCAACACCATTTCAACCACATTCATGGTTTCAGCATCGGTTACGCGCATGCCTTGGATAAATTCGCCTTGTTTGCCGACTCGTTTAAGCATTTCGTCGATCTGCGGACCGCCGCCGTGCACAACCACCGGATTCATACCTACCAGTTTCAGCAGCACAACATCACGTGCAAAACCATGTTTCAGATTTTCTTCAACCATCGCATTACCACCATATTTAATGACGATGGTCTTGCCATGAAAACGTTGAATGTACGGCAGCGCTTCAGCCAGAATCTTAGCTTTGTCTTTCGCAACGATTGGGGAAGTCAGCATATTTTTCTCAATCTCTTTTCAAATAATTCCAAGAATAAACTACAGATGGCGCAAAAATTTTTCATTCGCGGGCGACTTGCAAAAATTTTTCATCACCGATTAATTTAAATAAACTCAATTCCCGCCATTGACGACCTTCCGCATCTTTATATTGCGCAGTAATGCACTTGGGCAACTTTTTCTTTGCCAGTTTTACCGGTGTGAATTCGGACAAGTCCCGGATCCCCAACATGCTATTGACAATGAAACCGCCATATAGCTTATTTCCCGGCATGACCAGTAGAATGCGTGACTTTAAATTGAACGGCACCGGATCGCCGCCCAGATAAACACCAAGATCCGTAATACCGTAAAGATTCCCGCGCACATTGGCTAACCCGAGAAACCATGGCTGTGTAAGCGGGACATGCGCTAACTTGGGTATCGCGATCACTTCACTGACTTCTGCCATCGGTATCAGATAACGATCCTCGCCCACCGCAACACCCAGCACTGCTAATGATGTTTCACTGTTATCTATGCCTGGCATTTGTGCTGTCAGTAACTGTAGAGTTTCTTCTGTGTCCATCATCTGCGTAAAATTACAACTTTTGCAGCCTCACTACAAGGCAATTGATTATTCGTTGCCCGGTTATTTTACTGTATTATCGGTCACTAAAATTTGAATTCTACGGAGTCGAAAAATGAAATATTACGATCGCTGTTGGTTGTCTCTTCTGATATTCCTGCCATTCTTGGCAGGGTGTGTCCCTATGTTTGCCATCGGCACCGCAGCAGGTACTGGAGCATACATCTCTGAAGATCGCAGAACCAGCGGTATGTTCATCGAGGATGAGGGTATTGAACTGAAGAGTGGCCGGCGCATTCACCAGCAATTTGGCGATAAGGTGCACATCAATATCACCAGCTATAATCGCATGGTCCTGCTGACCGGTGAAGCGCCCTCAGAGGATATCAAAACAGATATCGGAAAGCTTGTTATGGGCGTTGATAATGTGCGCAGAATCTTTAATGAAATTGCGGTTGCTGGACACACTTCGCTAGCCTCCCGCAGCAATGACACGCTGTTGACCTCCAAAGTGAAAGCACGCTTTCTTGCTGAACGGAAATTTCAAATCAATCACGTCAAGATTGTGACTGAAAACGGAGTCGTTTATTTGCTCGGTGTTGTGACACGGCAGGAAGCGGATAATGCCGCGCAAATCGCCAGTTCAACTTCGGGCGTTAAGAAAGTCGTAAAAGTATTTGAATATTTGAATTAAGCAATCCCAGGTCATTAGCAGATATGCTGCCGGAAAATCTGGTTGTTGAATTACATGCCGTATTCCCGCCGGATCGTTTCTATACCGATCCGGTAGACTGTTATGCTTATGCATACGATAACAGCCGCAAGATTTTTCCTCCCGATGCCGTGCTGTTTCCACTCACCAGTGCAGAAGTAAAGCACATTGTAACCCTCTGCAATCGCTATCGAGTGCCGCTCATTCCGCGTGGACGCGGCACCGGAACAGCGGGCGGCAGCTTGCCGGAATTAGGCGGCATAGCTTTGTCGATGGAGCGCATGTTGAACATTATCTCGGTTGATCCCGCCAATCGGGTAATAGTTGTAGAACCCGGCGTATTGAATCAAGCCGTGCAAGATGCAGCGAAACCGCATGGTTTTTTCTGGCCACCGGATCCTTCAAGCGCTATGTTTTCGACGGTCGGCGGAAATATCGCAACTGGCGCGGGCGGGCCACACGCTGTCAAGTACGGCACAACCCGGGAACATGTTTTAGGTTTGAAAGCCGTTACTGCTGCGGGTAATTTTATTACCACTGGTTGCTATACCACCAAAGGTGTTGTCGGCTATGATCTCACGCGCCTGCTGATTGGGTCAGAAGGTACACTGGCTGTGATTACGGAAGCAACGCTTAAACTGACTGCATTACCTGGTGCTGTTGCCGGTATCACAGCGCATTTCCGTGACTTAACAAGCTGCACGGCTGCCATCGTTAAAATTATGGCGCAGCCGCAACTGCCAAGTGCGCTTGAATTCTTGGATTCCGGTTCACTGAATCTGATACGTGGCCGCTACCCTGACATGCTTCCGGTGGATACAAATGCCATGTTGATGATTGAAGTTGACGGTTTTCACAATGATATTGCCGATGCGATCTCGGTCATTCTATCCGCATGCCAATCGGACGGCTTAATTCATGCAAGCACGGTCGAAAATACTGCCACACTTTGGCAAGCACGCAAGGCACTCTCACCACTGTTGCGTGAAATTGCCCCGAAGAAAATCAATGAAGATGTGGTCGTTCCTGTTAACACACTGCCGCAATTTCTACATGGATTAACGCAATTAAGTACGCGCTATCGTCTGCAAAATGTTAATTTTGGTCATGCTGGTAACGGTAATATCCATGTTAACCTGCTGATTAATCCTGATGATGCAGATGAAGTAATACGAGCGGAGCGCTGCTTAGGTGAAATATTCGACTTAGTGATCAAGCTTCGCGGCACGCTTTCAGGAGAGCATGGCGTAGGCAGTGAGAAAAGAGCTTTTGTAAGCAAAGAAATTGATTGTGTGACTTTGGATTTAATGCGGGATATCAAAAAACTGTTTGACCCCAACAACATTCTTAATCCGGGAAAGTTATTTCCTGTAGTCGAATAAGCTTGAAGTTTTAATCGCAAAACTGCACTTGTGATATTTAATCATGACCAGCTTATGATCAAATATCACAGACACAGCTTAGTTGTTTATCTAAAAAAAGAAATAGTGATCCACAAGCAGCGCAACAAACAACAGCGCTAAATAAAGTATCGAGTAGCGGAATGCTTCACGAGCCAGTTGATCGCTGTAATTACGATAAATCTCTATGGCATAGTACATAAAGATGCCATTTAATATCGTTGAACTCACCAAATAGATCATCCCACTCATTTGGGTTACGTATGGTAGAAAGGTGACCACGCACAGAATGACGGTATACAACAATACCTGCAGTTTTGTGAATTGATCGCCATGCGTCACCGGCAGCATCGGCATGCCGATTGAGGCATACTCATTCTTTCTATATAACGCAAGTGCCCAAAAATGCGGTGGAGTCCATGCAAAAATAATCAGAAAAAGTAATAACGCGTCACTTGTGATCTCTCCAGTCACCGCTGTCCATCCGAGCACCGGAGGCATAGCTCCAGATGCACCGCCAATTACGATATTTTGCGGTGTCAGTGGTTTTAGAATTACGGTATAAATAATGGCATAACCTACAAAAGTGCCTAATGTTAGCCACATGGTCAATTCATTTACCCATTCATATAATATGAAGAGTCCTGCTCCGCCAACAATCATCAAAAAGAACAGTGTCTCAGGCACACTTACTTTACCTTGCGGTAATGGACGGCCTTTTGTCCGAGCCATGACAGCATCCATTTTTTGTTCAACCAAGCAATTCAATGCAGCCGCAGCCCCTGCGACCAATGCAATACCGATGGTCCCCAATAGCAAAATATCTAAAGGTACAGCACCAGGGACAGCCATAAACATTCCTATAACCGCGGTAAATACGATGAGAGATACAACACGCGGTTTTGTCAGCCGGTAAAACTGATTGATTCGTGTTGCTGTCTCATGCAATGCCATACTAATAGCCATCTTATTAACCTCCTTGCAAATCGAATATTTTTTATTTATACATATAGTTTTCTACGAAGAGAAAACTGCCATTCTTAATGCTCTATCTGTGATACGTGTAGCAGTCTTTTTAGATCCTGCCCCATTTTTGTTCCATCAACTTTTTCCGGGAATCGCATCATTAAATTGCCTATCGGATCGATAAGATAAATATGCTTTGTTTGCGTTTCTGCATTTTCTATAAAACTTAAAATCTCACTATCTTTCGCATTCACAAAAAACATACCTTCATATTCTTTAATTAGCTCAGCATCAGGTGCCCTATCGTCATTAATAAGCCATAACCGTTCAATCCGATGCTTTTGTTTTCCCTGCACAAGCCTTACTTGACGCATGAAATATAGTTTTTCCTTGCATGCTTCATCGCAATGACCTGAATCTACTGTCACTAATACCCATTTACCATGCAGATCCTTCATGCGTAGAATTGTATTATCCGTCAGATTAGTGCCTTTTCCCCCAACCTTCACAATCGGTAACAAATCACCGTAATGTGTACTTTCAGGTTTATATCCGAAGAAATAAAGCGCGTAAGAAATTACTACCGGAGAACACATCAGTGCTAATAATAATAAAAACTTACGTCTGTTCGTTTTTTGAATTTTTTCGTTTGACATTCAACACTATGAAAATAATTACTGCTGTCGCAGCTAATGAAAACCATTGAACCGCATAACCAATATTTTTAGAAGCACCTGAATCAGGTTTACTCCAATCCCTTATTAATCCGTCTTTTTCTTCACTTTTCTGAAGTAACATTAGCGGCTGCAATGTTAAACCAGTAACTTCCTGATAACGCTGTAAGTCGAAATTATCCCAAACCTGTCCTTCAATAGCTCTATCCGAAAGCTCGAGTGTTCTAATTTCAGGCGAAGCTGCAATTCCTGTAATTTTTACTTCACCACTTACTTCTGCAACGGCTGGTAATACTGACCGGTCCGATCCCGTTGCAACCCAACCTCTATTTACTGCCACATGCAACGCGCTGTTCAAAATTTTAAGCGGTGTGATAACGTGGTAGCCTGCTCGACCATGGTATGTTTTGTTATCCAAATAAATTGTATGCTCCGGTAAGTATTCTCCACTTACTTCTACATCGCGATATTGAAAATCTTTTAACTTCACCAAGGTACCCGGCAATAAAACTGCAGGCTGCTTTGCGTATTGCTCCAATTGTTCAAATTGCGCGCTCTTTTCTTCTGCACGCGATAATTGCCATTTACCAAGTTCAATAAAAATTATTACAGAAACAATCGTGATTGCAATTGCCCACAATCTTGGCTCAAAGCGATACCCTAATAGATTCATTTTATTTGAATATTGCTATAAAAATTGTGAATTGCTTCGAGTGAACTACCTAAATCAGAGATTTTTTATTGAAAGATACGATCCAAATTGGTTATTTAATCTTTTAAACAAAGATTCCAGCCGTTTACACACTTTATTGCTGCGCTTTCACTTTAACTTGAAATCCACAACTTTCTCGGTGCAAAGGCTGGAATCTTAACTTGCTATGACTGAATAACTTACATCAGATATACAAATACAAACAATCCAAGCCATACCACGTCAACAAAGTGCCAGTACCATGCCACACCTTCAAAACCAAAATGATGTTCTGGTGTAAAGTGACCAGCTACGCTCCGGAAATAAATCACAATCAGCATGATCGTACCGATTGTCACATGGAAGCCATGGAATCCGGTCAACATGAAAAATGTAGAACCGTATGCACCTGTCGTCATCTTCAGATTCAGATCATTATATGCATGGATATATTCGTATGCTTGACATCCAATAAACAACGCACCTAAAAATATAGTTGCCAGCAACCATAATTTCAGTCCGTCACGTCTGTTTTCTTTCAATCTCCAATGCGCGAATGTAACTGTAACACCTGATGTTAAAAGTAACAGCGTATTAAATGCTGGCAATCCCCAAGCACCCATCGATGTAAATTTCTCATGCACACCTGGACCAGCTGTTGGCCATGTACCGTCATAGGCTGACCAGAAAGAATTACCTAACACCGTACTTTCTTCTTGTAACCATGGTATCGAAAGATTGCGCATGTACCACAATGCGCCAAAGAACGCACAGAAAAACATAACTTCAGTGAAAATGAACCAGCTCATCCCCCAACGAAAAGAGCGATCTACTTGCTCCCCATATTTCCCACTTTCACTTTCCCTGGCTACTGTTCCGAACCAACCGAACAACATATAAATTAAAATTGCAAAACCTATCGCTAACAGACCGTAGCCTAACTCCATTTTATTCATAGTCAGGGCTGCGCCTGATCCCATAAACAAAATCGCCGTTGATCCAATGATTGGATATGACGATGGAGCTGGGACGTAATAATGTCCTGATTCTTGACTCATTCTTCTCTCCTCCTACTTTTATGTTTTTCTCAAATTCTAACTAACAACTAATCTGACTAAAAGCATTACGCTTATTACAAAAAGTGCACCACCTATAATTCCGCCGATGATTAATTGAACTGGCTTCAGCGTTGCCGCATCTTTTTCAAGATCACTCTTTTTTCGTATCCCCATAAAGGCGAACATCACTGCTTTTGCAACCTGCCAAATTGTTCCGCTGGTTTGTTTATCAGTAACATTGTTCAACTTCTCTATCCCCTATTTTTTGGCTGTACTGCCGCCATCTGGCAATTCAAAAAAAGTGTATGAAATTGTCACAGTATCTACATCGGTCGGCAATCCCGGTTCAATTACAAACTGAACCGGCATTTGCCTTGTTTCATTTGCTTTTAACACTTGTTTTGTAAAGCAAAAGCACTCAAATTTCTTTAAATGCTTTTCCAAAAACCGTGGACTATAACTAGGTATTGCTTGTCCTGCTATCTCACGATTTGAGCTGTTTGTAATTTCGTACATCACAGTAATCGGCTCTCCTGGATGAATGCGAGCGCTAGACTGAAGAGGTTTGAATTGCCAAGGCAATCCTCTTATATTGGCATCAAACTCAATTGTGACCCAACGTGTTTCATCCACCCAGTTATCTTTAGTTAGAACATCTGGCTGTAACAGATTATTAATTCCAGTTACTTCACAAAACTTCTCATAAAATGGAACCAATGCATAGCCAAATACGAACATCACTAATGAGAAAACCATTAGTTTTTTAAACATCAAAACGTTCGCTCTAGAATTGCTATTCATCAATCCCATTGTTTTATGATTACCGTTATATAAAGCGCTATTACTGTCATTAACAGAAACATTGCTGTTCTAACTTTTTTACGCTTCAAATCCGTCTCTTGCGACATACGATTTCCTAGCTGCTCTATTTACTTAACAACAGGTGGTGTTTCAAAGCTATGATATGGAGCCGGTGAAGGCAAGTGCGTCCATTCCAAAGTCGTTGCACCATCCCAAGGCATTTGTGGTGCTTTTTCTCCACCACGAATGCAATTAATCACAATGTACAAGAAAAGCAATTGTGTCAATCCAAATCCAAACGCACCGATACTTGAAATCATATTGAAATCGGCAAATTGGATATTGTAATCCGGAATTCTACGTGGCATTCCAGCTAAACCTAAGAAATGCTGAACAAAGAATGTCAGATTGAAGAAGAACATTGACAACCAGAAATGCGCTTTACCCAATGTTTCGCTGTACATATGACCGGTCCATTTTGGCAGCCAATAATACACACCTGCGAACAATGAGAATAATGCACCTGAAACCAGCACATAATGGAAATGCGCAATTACATAGTAGGTATCTTGTACTTGAATATCAATCGGTACGATTGCGCAAATAACGCCACTGAATCCACCGATCACAAACAAGAAAATAAAACCTATTGCAAACAACATCGGTGTCTCGAAAGACATTGATCCGCGCCACATTGTTGCTGTCCAGTTAAATACTTTCACCCCTGTTGGCACTGCAATCAACATCGTTGCATACATAAAGAACAACTGACCAACAGTTGGCATACCGGCTGTAAACATATGATGTGCCCAAACTACACACGACAAAATAGCAATCGACGCAGTAGCATAAACCATTGATGAATAACCAAATAACGGTTTGCGTGAGAACGTTGGAATAATTTCAGAAACGATCCCAAACGCTGGCAAAATCATAATGTAAACTTCTGGATGACCAAAAAACCAGAAAATATGCTGGAACATTACTGGATCACCACCGCCAGCTGCATTGAAGAAGCTTGTACCAAAATGACGATCGGTCAATAACATGGTTACCACACCTGCTAATACTGGCATTACTAATACCAACAAATAAGCGGTAATCAACCAAGTCCATACAAACATCGGCATTTTCATCAACGTCATACCAGGCGCGCGCATATTCAAAATGGTCGTTATGATATTGATCGAACCCATGATTGAGGATGCTCCCAAGATATGTACTGAGAAAATCATCAGATCAACACCCAAGCCACCTTGTACTGATAGTGGCGGATAAAAAGTCCAACCACCTGCTGCTGCCCCACCTGGCACAAAGAACGAGCTAACAAGCAAAGTTCCCGCTACAGGCAATAACCAAAAACTCCAGTTATTCATGCGCGCAAATGCCATATCCGGCGCGCCAATCATTAGCGGCACTTGCCAGTTCGCAAACCCCACGAAAGCCGGCATAATGGCGCCAAACACCATAATTAAACCATGGAGAGTCGTAAATTGATTAAATAATTCAGGTTCTAAGATTTGAATCCCTGGCTGGTATAACTCTGCGCGAATACCCATAGCCAAAAAACCACCCACAAGAAACATGGTAAAACTGAACCATAGGTACATCGTACCAATATCTTTATGATTGGTCGTTCTAACCCAACGCATTATCCCACTGGGATGATGATCATCATGTCCGTGACCGTGTGCGTCACCATGTACTGCTGCCATAATTATCTCCTTTTACTTATTTTCTACATGCATTGATGTTTTAACTGCAGATGCATTCAACTGAGCAGCAGCCCATTTCGAATACTCACCTGCTTCCATGACTTCTACCACAATCGGCATAAATCCATGATCTTTACCACACAATTCGGCACACTGACCACGATAAACCCCTGGTTTGTCCGCCGTGAACCATGTGTCACGAATAAAACCCGGCACAGCATCCTGCTTGATACCCAATGCTGGTACCCACCATGCATGAATCACATCGTTTGCTGTCAGTATAATGCGCACTTTTTTTCCAACTGGCACCACTACACGATTATCCACTTCCAGCAGATAGTTCTCGCCTTTAGGCGCTTTATTCTCAACTTGAGCTGGCGGTGTCGAAAGCTTGCTATAGAAACTAATACCCTCACCCTCACCTTGGAGATAATCATAGCCCCACATCCATTGATAACCAGTTGCTTTAATGGTCATATCAGGACTTGATGTATCTTTCATTGCAATTACTGTTTTTGTTGCTGGATAAGCCATCACAATCAAAATAATACAAGGTATGATGGTCCAAATAAACTCAACGGCTGTACTGTGATGAAAATTCGCCGCCTTATAACCCAAAGACTTTCTATGTTTGAGTATCGAATAAAACATAACCCCAAACACAGCTATGAATATAGCCAAGCATACCCACATAAGCATAATATGCTGATCGTAGATCTCTCTTGCTATGACACTCTGCGGTTCTGGAAAATTATATTTAGATCCTACCGCCATGCTTGAGTACAAAGCAAGAGCGGATATCCCCGACAGCGTTACTACTGATTTACTTCTCATATTTCCCCCCCACATGATTACTAATTTTACAGATTCAGGTACAACTAAGAACGCTACCTACCTGTACGCTTTTTTTGTTCAGCCAGCTAACGGAAGTCATACGCCAGAATCTTACTTTGTTAAAACCACACCATGATTGACGCTAATTACATTTCCTTGGCCGAATTTCCTAATTATCTGCAACTTAGATTTTCTTAGTTATAGATATCTTCTACATGCTAATTAATCGAATGGAAATTCTAGCATGTCACCGCCACTCAAACAAGGAAAAATCATGATTTTTATAGCAATATTCCCATGCTTATAAAATGGTATTGCCCTAAGAACACTGCCAAAAACGCTGCATAAAGCAGAAAATTTCATCTTAATTATTGACACAAATGCAACGCTAAAATGCATCGTCACTGCATTCAATCTAAAATTTTCTTTAATTGAAATTCTTTTGATCGAAGACAAAATAGAGTTACACCAGCATTACCAAAAACGTGACAAATAATGCTATAACTATGACAGGAATGACAAAACCCATCCAATCGGATGATGTTCCTTGTGGACTGTGTTTTATCCTTTCCCGGGCTGCTGGAAATAAAATAATAATGAATGCGAGTAATGCTAAGGCAGAAATAATCTCCATCCACTCCATAATTGCTCCCGATTTAATTACACGCTCACTCCAAAACAAAGCCCCGGCTAAACCGGGGCTTCAAATGCCTCAAACAGCACGCTCAGGAATTAATCATCGTTGCTCATAATTCCCAATATTTGCAGCAGACTGATGAAGATATTAAAAATTGTCATGTACAGTCCAATCGTTGCCAACACATAATTGGTTTCGCCACCATGAATAATGCGGCTGGTATCGTGCAGAATAAAACCGCTCATTATCATGATGACAACAGCGGAAATCATTAATGACATGGCCGGTATCTGCAGAAAAATATTAGCCAGCGCTGCCAGCAATACCAGCAGGAAGCCCACCATCAGGAATCCGCCCAAAAAGCTGAAGTCTTTTTTTGTAGTCAATGCATACGCGGACAACCCCATAAATATAACCCCCGTACCGCCTAGCGACAAAGTAATGATATTTCCGCCATTAGGCAAAGATGCATACATGCTCAGCACTGGACCTAGCCCAAATCCTAGCATTCCAGTTATCAAAAAAACGATTCCGATACCTGCTGGTGAATTAGCAAAACGGGGTAAAACAAACATGGCGATTACCATACCGCCGATAACAGAAATTAAATAGGTCATCGGTGGCGTATTCATGAACATTGAAAGCGCGGCGGTGAATCCGCTGAACAGCAATGTCATGGATAAAAGCAAATAGGTATTACGCAGCACTTTATTTGTTGCAATCGCAGATGTAGATCTTTGCGCAACTGTCGAGTAATTTTGATTCATTTAAATAATCTCCCCTGTGAAATTAATACCAAACTATCCTCTAGCGACTGCTATGACTACTATATCCAAAATATAGTTCAAACTATCATAGCATGGATTATGTCAATATTTTAATTACATTATTCTTACTTGGCCTTTGCTAAAGTAAAGTTATAAACAAGAAAAAATCCGCCACGTTCAATCAAAGTAATATTCAAATTGACAAGACCTGCATCAAATTTGGCTATACCGGAATAATTGGTCCGTTTTTCACCCACCAGCGAGAATGCGCTCACCGTACGCGAAAAATTAAGTTCCTGAATGGATTGAAATCGGCCAAAACCGCGATACAGTTTTAACAACTCATCCAATTGCTCGTCATTGATTGTTTGCTTGGCTTCCGGTGCCAAGTGAAGCAGCAATTTTTGTTTTTCCCAACTGGAAATTTCAGTGAGAATCTGAGCAACGGCCGGTTCCGCAGCCTTAGTGTAGTAGCTTTTTTCACGATCGGTATAAAAATACAACATGACAACCGATGTCAGCAAAAGAGCGACGATAATGCGCAATGTATAGATTTGCATAAATTTTGAGATACTAAAACTAATAACTAGAAATTATCTTCTTCCCACAGATCATTACTGAGTCCGTCTCTGGGCAAGGTAATACCAAAATGCCGATACGCTGCCGCTGTTGCCATCCGGCCTCTCGGCGTCCGTTTCAGGAACCCCTGTTGGATCAAATAAGGTTCCAATACATCTTCAATCGTATCCCTTTCTTCACTGATCGCTGCAGCGAGATTATCAACGCCAACCGGCCCACCGCTGAATTTCTCCAGCACCGCTAACAATAATTTTCGATCCATGATATCCAGGCCTATGGCGTCCACATCCAGCATGCTTAAGGCCGCATCCGCCACTACACGTGTGACATGCCCATCGGCTTTGACTTCAGCATAATCACGCACCCGGCGCAACAATCGATTCACTATTCGCGGCGTACCGCGCGCGCGGCGCGCAATTTCAAACGCGCCATCCGGGGATATTTTTACATTCAATAAGCCTGCGGAACGGCTCACAATCTTGCTCAGCTCTTCCGGTGTATAAAACTCCAGCCTGGAAACGATGCCAAAGCGATCACGTAACGGATTAGTCAGCATACCGGCGCGCGTCGTAGCACCTACCAGGGTGAACGGCGGCAAATCCAACTTAACCGACCGCGCCGCCGGTCCTTCACCGATCATTATATCCAACTGATAGTCTTCCAGCGCCGGATACAGAATTTCCTCGACCATAGGCGATAAGCGGTGAATCTCGTCGATAAACAATACATCATTGGGCTCCAGGTTGGTCAGCAAAGCGGCCAAATCACCCGGCCGCTCCAGAACCGGACCGGAAGTTTGCCGCAGATTAACCCCCATTTCCCTGGCGATAATGTGTGCAAGAGTGGTTTTACCTAAACCCGGAGGACCGAATAACAACACATGATCAAGCGCCTCGCGCCGCTTCCTGGCTGCCTCAATGAAAATCAGCAACTGCCCGCGTATTTTTTCCTGACCAACATATTCCTCCAGTTGCTTCGGGCGTAACGCGCGCTCCAGAATTTCTTCCTGCGATGATGAAGTAATTGCGGTAACCAGTCGATCCGTTTCGATCATTCACTACTCCTCATTCAGTCGGCTACCTTTCCTTCGATAATAACTGCAATGCATGGCGTATGCCTTCCGATACCGTTGCTGTTGAAGAGATCTGCTTGATCGCCCAGCCTGCCTCACGATCATTATAACCCAGAGATAACAATGCATTGAGTATGTCACTATCCTGCGTGGGTGCAGCGTGGGTTTGGTCCGGACTAATCGCGGCGGAATCCAGTTTATCGCGCAATTCCAGCAACAAACGTTCCGCCGTTTTTTTTCCGATACCTGGCACTTTGATTAGCCGCGCACTATCCTGTGCACCAACGGCACGGTGCAAATCCGGCACGCTCAGCCCCGATAAAATTGCTAATGCGGTTCTTGCGCCTACACCCGAAATTTTTATCAGCTGACGAAAAGTTTGTCGCTCCGATTCTGTTGCAAAGCCGAATAATAGATGCAAATCTTCCCGTATCACCAGATGGGTATACAACGTTACTTGTGCACCAAGCGCCGGAAGCTCATAAAAAGTACTCATCGGCACGTCGATCTCGTACCCGACCCCTTGCACATCCAGTAAAACCTGCGGCGGATGTTTTTCCAGCAATACACCAGTTAATCGCCCGATCACACCAAACGCCCCCGTTTCATGCGGTAACCTGTTGTTGCAATTCTCCCCAAACCAAGCCCGCCATGCGCATGACAGATCGCGCAAGCCAAGGCGTCCGCGGCATCGGCACTCGGGCTGCCGGTCAATCTGAGCAAACGCACCACCATCTCCTGTACTTGGTTTTTTTTTGCATGCCCATTCCCGACCACGGCTTGTTTTATTTGCAACGCGGTATACTCTGACACCATTAAATCATTCATGACGGCGGCACAAATAGCTGCGCCACGCGCCTGACCAAGTAATAAGGTAGTTTTAGGATTGATATTGACGAAAACTTGTTCGATGGCGACATGCTCGGGTTGATACTGAGCAATGACTTCACTCAAGTTATTCAGAATTAATTTCAAACGGGAAGGTAACTCACCTGCCAAGGTCTTGACGCTGCCGCTACTGACGTAGGTTAGATTACTCTCGCTTTTATCAATCACGCCAAAACCAGTAATACGTAAACCCGGATCTATGCCAAGAATGCGGATTTTATCACCTGCTGATCGGTGGAATTTCTATTCATCAAGTACGGCCGTAGTGTAAACATTTTGCACATCATCAAGATTTTCCAAGGCGTCCAGTAGTTTCTGCATTTTTACTGCATCATCGCCCGTTAAAACAGCTTCATTACCGGGTTTCATAGTGACTTCCGCCAGTTCAGCTTTAAATCCGGCTTTTTCCAGTGCTACCTTTACATTGATAAATTCGTAAGGCGCTGTAATCACTTCGATACTGCCGTCTTCATTGCTAATCACATCTTCTGCACCGGCTTCCACTGCGGCTTCAATCAGTTTATCTTCATCGGTTTCCGGAGCGAAAATCAACTGCCCGCAATGTTTGAATAAGAAACTGACGGATCCATCCGTACCTAGATTTCCGCCATATTTGGTAAATGCATGCCGTACATCGGCCACGGTGCGGACACGGTTATCGGTCATACAATCCACCATGACGGCGGCACCCGCGATCCCATAGCCCTCGTAACGGATTTCTTCATAATCGACGCCATCCAGCGCGCCGCTGCCGCGCTTAATTGCACGTTCGACATTATCCTTGGGCATATTCTGATCGTATGCTTTGTCCACCGCCAGACGTAAGCGCGGATTGATGTCCGGATCGCCGCCACCCATGCGGGCAGCAACGGTTATCTCCTTGATTAGCCGCGTAAACACTTTACCCCGCTTGGCATCTTGTGCAGCTTTTTTATGCTTGATATTAGCCCACTTACTATGACCCGCCATTTGTATATACCTTTTGTTTAAGTATTTTTATATTACCACCCTGCATCCCTTGGATAAAGTATCAAACTTCATGAACAATGAAAGAAGAAAGAGCAGCTCAGTGGTATATATACAGCCTTATTGAAAAAGATCCAGCGTACGCAATAGCAATTTTTATTCAACCGTCACTGCTTTTGCCAGATTTCGCGGCTTATCGACATCGGTGCCTTTCACCAAGGCAACATGATACGCCAGCAACTGCAGCGGTATGGTATGCAGTATCGGACTCAGCAAACCGGCATGTTCCGATAAACGAATAACATGTTCATTTTCACTCTGCGCAATCTGTGAATCCGCATCTGCGAATACATATAACTCGCCACCTCTGGCATGCACTTCCTGCAAATTCGATTTGAGTTTCCCTAACAATTGATCGTTTGGCGCTATCGCAACAACCGGCATTTCATCATCTACCAAGGCCAGCGGCCCATGCTTCAGTTCTCCAGCTGCGTAGGCTTCCGCATGGATATACGAAATTTCCTTGAGTTTTAGAGCTCCTTCCATGGCAATCGGATAATGAACGCCGCGGCCGAGAAATAATGCGTGGCGCTTCTGCGCAAAACTTTCCGCCCAAATGCGCACTTGCGGCTCGACTTGCAGCGCATGCTGCAAAGCCATCGGTAAATGACGCAGCGTCATGATCATCTGTTGCTCATCTTGCGCGGATAATTTATGGCGCATTTTTGCCAACGTTACTGTCAGCAGCAACAGTGAAGCTAATTGCGTAGTAAATGCCTTGGTCGATGCCACACCGATCTCGGGCCCGGCACGCGTAAGAAAGCGCAAGTCAGTTTGGCGTATCAACGCGCTTTCCGGCACATTGCAAATCGCCAAACTATATCGATGACCCAGTTTCTTGGCGTAATTGAGCGCTGCCAACGTATCTGCGGTCTCACCCGATTGCGAAATACCAACCACTAACGTATGGGGATCCGCGATCGGATTGCGATAGCGGTACTCGCTGGCAATCTCAACGTTGCATGGAAGACCTGCAACGGTTTCCAGCCAATAGCGCGCAACCAGTCCGGCATGATAACTGGTCCCGCATGCAAGAATGAGAATACTCTTGGTTTGGAAAAATACTTTTTCGGCCTCGCTGCCAAACAAATTGGGCGAAATAGATTGCGCATTGAAGACCATTTCCAGGGTGTTAGCCACTGCACTCGGTTGCTCGAAAATTTCTTTCTGCATGTAATGGGTATAAGGCCCGAGCTCAATCGCTTCGGTGGAAAGATTGCTCTCGTGTACTGTCCGTTTTACTTCCCTGACCGAGTTACCCTGCAGACAATTCACGATTCGATACCCATCGCGAGTCAGCTCGGCTACATCACCTTCTTCCAGGTAAATCATATTCCGGGTCGCTTTTAACAACGCAGAAGCATCGGAAGCAGCATAATTGCCGCTTTCGCCCAATCCCAGCAACAATGGAGCGCCATTACGCGCTACCACAATTCTTTCCGGCCGGGCTTCTTCCATCACAGCGATCGCGTATGCGCCTTGCAGTTCGTCAATAGAAGTGCAGACTGCGGTTAACAAATCGTCAGTATGCTTGAGATTAAACGCGATGAGATGCGCAATGACTTCCGTATCGGTGTCAGAAACAAATTCATATCCTTCAGCTTGCAAGCGCTTACGCATGACTTCATGATTCTCAATGATGCCATTATGCACAACCGCTATCCGTACCGATGAATCCGGCATTCCGGAAAAATGGGGGTGTGCATTGCGCTCGGAAGGTGCGCCATGCGTTGCCCAGCGGGTGTGGGCAATACCGGCAAAGCCGTGGGTATTTTTTTCGTGAGCGAGTTTCTGCAACTCGGTTACACGGCCTGTTGTTCGCAGTCTTTGCAGACCGTTGCAGGTAACGACGAGTCCGGCGGAATCATACCCGCGGTACTCCAGGTGTAATAATCCATCCAGCAATACCGGAACAACATTATTATTAGCTACTGCACCAACTATTCCACACATAGCGCATTCTCCTCACAACTCTAGCTAAAAGGACGATACTGCATAGACTTTTACTATGCGTTTGATTTTTGCGGACGCTTCCATCCAGCAATACTGACTTGCTTTGATCTGGACAAGGTAAGCTGATTCTCCGGGGTTTCTTTCGTGATAGTCGATCCGGCACCAATAGTCGATCCTTTCGAAATCTTAACGGGCGCAATCAACTGTGTATCGGATCCGATGAACACATCATCTTCAATGACGGTTCGATATTTGTTTGCGCCATCATAATTACAAGTAATTGTTCCAGCGCCAATATTGACATTTTCTCCTACTGTAGAATCACCAATGTAACTTAAGTGATTCACTTTACTTCCTGCAGCAATTTGACTATTTTTGACTTCGACAAAATTTCCGATATGCACTTTCTGAGCCAGCTGCGTCCCTGGCCGGATGCGCGCATAGGGACCAATCTTACTATCTGCTCCGATTTCGGCATCTTCGAGCAGGCTGAAGGGATGAATAATACTCCCCGACGCAACCGCTACATTTCTTAATATGCAATGGGCGCCTACCCGGACGGAATCGCCCAACTTAACGGTTCCTTCAAAAATACAGTTAACATCAATTTCAACATCAGAGCCGCAACTCAGTTCACCGCGTATGTCTATCCGATTGGGATCTAGTAAGCTGACCCCTTCTTCCAACAGCATCTCAGCGCGGTTTTTTCGGTAAACACGCTCAAGTTCCGCTAGCTGATGCTTGTTATTAATACCCATGACTTCCCAGAAACTATCCGCTTGTGTCGATGCAACATGTATATCATCTTTTACCGCCATCGCAATGATGTCGGTCAAGTAATATTCGCGCTGTGTGTTTTTGTTCTCAAGCTTTGGCAGCCATTGATGCAAATGCTGATTGGGTATGAGCATTATTCCGGTATTAATCTCACGGATACTCTGTTGTTCTGCAGTGGCATCTTTTTGCTCAACGATTGCAACCACCTCTCCGCTTTCCCGGTCACGCAAAATCCTGCCGTAGCCCAAAGGATCGTCGATTGTTGCGGTTAACAGCGCACAGTTTTTTTCTTCAGCCGCTGTGATTAATTGTTGCAAGGTTTGGATCCGCACCAATGGCACATCACCATACAAAACCAGCGTGATTCCATCGGTATCCAATTGCGGTAAAACCTGCATGAGCGCGTGCCCGGTGCCTAATTGCTGCGTTTGCAAAACCCAGGTCAAATCATCGCCGGTGATTGATTGTTTTACTTGGTCGCTACCATAGCCCACAACAACACAGATTTTGTCAGGCGAGAGCATGCGCGCTGTGTTAATGACATGCATTAACAATGAACATCCCGCTAAAGTATGCAGCACCTTGGGAAGAGTTGATTGCATACGCTTTCCGGCACCGGCTGCCAGTATCACTACATTAAGCTTGGACACGATAATCTGCTTTTGAAATGAAGTTTTCGATGAATCTTATCTAAATGCGCAATGATTGAACAACAAATGCAGTCAAATTTCCTTGACCATTTGACGTAATCCAGCGCATTATTTTTTACCGTTTACAACTCAGTCATTGTAACCAGATCGATGCTAGAGAAACAGATACAAAAAAGGCGACTTATGTCGCCTTTTTCATCATTAGAACTTATGAATCACAATCAATGACCGCGTTTTCTCAGCTTATCAATCGCCGCTAATTGCGCCATGGCTTCTATCAACTCGGCCTGCGCTTTAGCGTAATCCAGTTCGGATTCTCGATTTTTCATTGCTTCCTCAGCAGCTCGCTTCGCTTCGATCGCTTTAACTTCATCAAGATCGTGACTCCGCACTGCGGTATCCGCTAATATCGTCACCACATCAGGTTGAACTTCCAGCATTCCACCCGATACATAGATTAGCTCTTCTTCTTTAAGTTGTGCCTTGATTCGCACCATTCCGGATTTGATTCTTGTCAACATCGGTGTATGGCGCGGATAAATACCTACCTCACCCATTTGGGCCGGTGCCACCAAAAATTCGACCGGTCCGGAATAAATAGATTCTTCAGCACTAACGATATCAAGATGAAATATGGTACCCATGGCTATTTCCTCTTGGTTTATTGAAGTGTTTTCGCTTTCTCAACAGCTTCTTCGATACTGCCTACCATATAGAATGCTTGTTCTGGCAAATCATCATATTCACCTTCAACAATTCCCTTAAAGCCTTTAATCGTATCTTTAAGAGAAACATATTTTCCTGGTGAACCGGTAAATACCTCAGCTACGTTAAACGGCTGCGATAAGAACCGTTGAATCTTACGTGCCCGGCTAACTGCAAGCTTATCTTCGGGGGATAGCTCATCCATTCCCAGAATCGCGATAATGTCTCGTAACTCTTTATAGCGTTGCAATGTTTGCTGAACAGCACGAGCTGTATTGTAGTGATCCTCACCAACAACTTGCGGATCTAACTGACGCGATGTGGAATCCAGTGGATCCACAGCCGGATAAATTCCCAATGATGCGATATCACGCGACAATACAACGGTTGCATCCAAGTGTCCAAATGTTGTTGCCGGAGATGGATCGGTCAAATCATCCGCTGGTACATAAACCGCCTGAATAGACGTAATTGAACCTGTTTTAGTCGATGTAATACGCTCTTGCAATCGTCCCATTTCCTCTGCCAGGGTCGGTTGATACCCCACTGCGGATGGCATACGTCCTAGCAAAGCTGAAACTTCGGTTCCTGCCAATGTATAACGGTAGATATTATCAACGAAGAACAGCACATCCTTACCCTCGTCACGGAATGACTCTGCCATTGTCAGTCCGGTTAGCGCAACGCGAAGACGGTTTCCGGGCGGCTCATTCATTTGTCCATAAACCAATGCCACTTTATCCAGAACCTTCGATTCTTTCATCTCATGATAAAAGTCATTTCCTTCGCGCGTACGCTCTCCCACACCAGCAAATACGGAATATCCACTATGCTCGATCGCAATATTGCGAATTAATTCCATCATGTTAACTGTTTTACCGACACCTGCACCGCCGAATAATCCCACCTTACCGCCTTTTGCAAATGGGCAGATCAGGTCAATCACTTTAATACCGGTTTCCAGTAATTCCGTTGATGCCGACAGTTCATCAAACGCAGGTGCTTCACGATGAATCGACATTTGTTGATCAGCACCAATATCGCCCATTTCATCTATGGGGCGGCCCAAAACATCCATAATTCTTCCCAGAGTTTTGGTTCCGACAGGCACGGTAATCTGTTTACCGGTATTTTGCACGATCATGCCACGGCGCAATCCGTCAGAAGATCCCAATGCAATAGTGCGCACTACGCCATCACCAAGCTGCTGCTGAACTTCCAGCGTAAGCTCGGAACCTTCCATAATTAATGCATCATATACTTTTGGCAGAGAATCGCGCGAAAACTCCACATCAATCACTGCACCAATACACTGAACAATTTTTCCTTGACTCATCGTTGTTCCCTAGACTCTATATTCAAAAATGTTTTAAACAGCTGCAGCACCACCGACGATTTCGGATAGCTCTTTCGTAATTGCCGCTTGTCGAGACTTGTTATAAATTAATGTCAATTCATCAATGACACTGCCCGCGTTGTCTGATGCAGCTTTCATCGCCACCATCCTGGCAGATTGCTCCGAAGCCATGTTTTCTGCTACTGCCTGATATATCAAAGCTTCTACATAGCGCACCATAATATCGTCAATGACAGGCTTTGCTTCCGGCTCGTAAATATAATCCCAAGTCGCTTTAGATTTAACGCTATCTTGTTCGCTACTTTGCATACGATCATCAGTCAACGGAAGCAATTGTTCCATAACAGGTTCTTGCTTCATGGTATTGATAAAGCGATTATAGAAAATATACACGCGATCAAATTTGTCTTGCGTATAGCCATCAAGAACCACTTTTACTGCACCGATGAGTCTTGATATATCAGGAGTATCACCCAGGCTTACTACTTGCGAAGTAACACTTGCGCCAACTCTGCTCATGAAACCTAAGCCTTTATTACCGATACAGCAGACTTCGATTTGTTCTCCTTCTGCTTGCCAGGCCTTCATCTGATTCAGAGCTTTACGTAGGACGTTGGTATTCAACCCTCCGCAAAGACCTTTATCCGAAGTCACGATAACGATACCAATTCGTTTTACGGTATCGCGTGCAATCAAAAAAGGATGCCGATATTCGGTATTTGCTCGACTCATATGAGCAGCTACATTACGTATCTTCTCACCATAAGGGCGGGCTTTCTTCATACGATCCTGAGCTTTACGCATTTTCGATGCCGCAACCATCTCCATGGCGCGCGTAATCTTCTGTGTATTTTTTACACTCTTTATCTTATTGCGGATTTCTCTGCTGCCGGCCATTTGCTTAATAGGTTCCGTTTTGCTTGAATTCTTGAATCGCAGCTGTCAATTCTTTTTCTGTTTCAGCATTGAGTTCTTTACTCTTCTCAACTTTGTCAAGAATTGCAGCATGCTGACCGCGTATATAGTTTTTTAGCGCAGATTCAAATGCAAGTGCTCTATTTACTTCCACATCATCAAAGTAACCATTATTGATTGCGAATAATGTAAGCGCCATCTCCGATACGCTGAGTGTTGCATACTGAGGCTGCTTCATCAATTCTGTAGCCATCTTGCCGCGCTCAAGCTGTTTACGAGTCGCTTCATCCAAGTCCGATGCAAATTGCGCGAAAGCTGCCAATTCACGATATTGCGCCAATGCTAGCCGTATACCGCCGCCTAATTTTTTGATGACCTTCGTTTGAGCTGCACCGCCCACACGAGAAACCGATACCCCTGCATTAATAGCAGGACGTATACCGGCATTGAACAAATCTGTTTCAAGAAATATCTGTCCGTCGGTAATTGAAATTACGTTCGTTGGCACAAAAGCTGTCACGTCACCAGCTTGTGTCTCGATAATCGGCAGCGCTGTCAAAGAACCTGTTTTACCTTTTACCGCACCATTTGTTGCTTTTTCAACATAGGCTGCGCTCACCCTCGCTGCTCTTTCCAGCAAACGCGAATGGAGATAAAACACATCACCCGGATAAGCTTCGCGACCTGGTGGCCGACGCAGCAGCAAAGATATTTGACGATAAGCCCAAGCTTGTTTAGTTAAATCATCGTATACGATTAATGCGTCCTGACCTTTATCACGGAAATATTCCCCCATCGTACATCCAGAATAAGGTGCGATAAATTGCATTGCTGCTGACTCTGACGCAGTTGCAGCCACAACAATGGTATATTCCATGGCGCCATGTTCTTCCAGCTTGCGCACCACGTTAGCAATCGATGATGCTTTCTGTCCGATTGCCACATAAATACACAGCATGTTCTGGCCTTTTTGATTGAGAATCGCATCAATCGCTACCGCAGTTTTACCTGTCTGACGATCACCGATAATCAACTCACGCTGCCCACGCCCAACTGGAACCATCGAATCAACAGACTTCAGTCCGGTTTGCACGGGCTGATCTACCGATTGCCGCCAGATTACACCCGGTGCAATTTTTTCAATTGGCTCAGATTTCACCGCTGTAATCGGGCCCTTACCATCAATCGGTTGCCCCAGTGCATTCACCACGCGACCCAGCAAGCCTTCACCTACGGGTACCTCTAAAATACGGCCGGTGCATTTGACTGTATCACCTTCGCATATGTGCTCATACGAACCCATAATAACTGCGCCCACGGAATCACGCTCCAGATTCAACGCCAAACCGAAAGTATTGCCAGGAAATTCCAACATCTCACCTTGCATCACGTCGGATAAACCGTGTATACGAACAATACCGTCTGTTACAGAAACAATCGTTCCTTGCGTACGAACCTCTGCCGTATCAACAAGTCCTTCTATCCTTTTTTTAATCAGCTCACTGATTTCGGATGGGTTTAACTGCATTTCATTTAACTCCTAGCTTTTAAGGGCAATGGCCATAGCTTCAAGCTTACCCCGTACCGAGGCATCTAGAATCTCATCACCAATCTCAACTTTAATACCACCAATTAACTCTGGATCAACACTTACTTGAGCCTCTATTTTGCGCTTGAATTTTTGTTCCAGATCTTCAACTAATTTTCTTAGTTGCTTGCTTTCCAACGCAAAAGCGCTGGCAATTTTTGCTTCCAGAACACCCTCATGTTGCGCTTTCAACCGCTCAAATAACTGACTAATCTGCGGTAATATTGATATCCGTTTATTCTCTGCCAGCAGCATCACTAGATTACGAGCTTCGGAATTAAATTTACTCTTCCCGATCTCTAGAAATATTTCGCCAAGTTGTTTTGCTGAAATTATTGGACTACCGATCAGTGATCTCATATCATTATCTTCAGCAATCATTCCCGCTAGCTGCAATATTTTTGACCACTGCGACAAACTCTCGTTAGCAACAGCATGCTTATACACTGCTTCTGCATAGGGTCGCGCAACTGTAATCGCTTCAGCCATTATTTCAAATCTTCCTCAATTGCAATCAATATATCCGCATGCGCTTTAGCATCAACTTCCCGGCGTAATATTTTCTCTGCACCAGCAATTGCCAACTGAGCCGCATGCTGACGCAACGCCTCTTTTGCGCTGAATACTTCATGCGAAATATCCGCTTTGGCACCCGTTATAATGCGATCGCCTTCTTCTTTTGCGGTTCGCTTAGCTTCCTCGACGATTTCGGTAGCTCGTTTTTCAGCTTGCAGAATAATTTCTGAAGCACGTTGTTTCGCTTCTCTCAACACATCAGATGAGCGTTGACTGGCCAACTCCAGTTCATGACGGCCACGCTCTCCGGCAGCCAAACCATCGGCTATCGTTTTTTGACGCTCTTCTATTGCACGCAGCAGTGGCGGCCACACAAACTTGACCGTGAACCAAATAAATACCGAGAAGGCTATCGCCTGAGAAATTAAAGTAAAGTTAATATTCATGACAAGCCTGTAATTTCCGATCTAAACAACAACAGCATTGTTATTGAATCACTGCCAACAATGGGTTTCCAAATGCAAACAGCATAGCCAGACCAACAGCAATAATGAAAGACGCGTCAGTTAAACCAAGCAGAAGAAACACTTTACCTTGCAGAGTCGGTATCATTTCCGGTTGACGTGCCGCACCCTCAAGAAAACGGCTACACATAACACCCACACCAATACATGCACCTGCTGCACCAAGTCCGATCATCAAACCAATACCTATTCCGGTATACGCCTGAATCATTGCCAAAAACTGCAAATTCTCCATTTTAATTTCCTTTTTTAAGATTAATAATATGTTACTAGATGAGCTTATAAAATTTAATTTAGTGAGACTCGTGCGCCATTGATATATAAACCACTGTCAGCATCATAAAAATAAATGCTTGCAAGGTAACGATCAATATATGAAATATTGCCCAACCAGCCCCTAAAATCGAACCGAAAATTGTACCCGACACACCCGTAGCTGCCCACATACCTAACAGCAGAAAAATTATCTCGCCCGCATAAATATTCCCAAAAAGCCGTAGCGAATGAGACAAAGGCTTGGATACATACTCGATAAAATTAAACAACAAATTCAATATCCAGAGCAACGGATTTTTACCAAATGGCGTACAGAACAGCTCATGCATCCACCCGCCGAATCCCTTGACCTTGAGATTAAAGAAAATCATTAAAAACCATATTGAAAGAGCCATCGCAAAAGTCGTATTGACATCCGTTGTAGGCACGATCTTCCAATTATGCAATCCGAATACATTTTCCGTAACCCACGCCATAATATCGATTGGCAGTATATCCATAGCATTCATCATCAGAACCCATATGAATACAGTCAATGCCAAAGGCGCAACCAGCACATGCCGATTACCATGAAATGTATTTTTTACTTCGTTATCAATAAACTCAACCGCAAGCTCAACGAATGCTTGGCTTTTAGAAGGCACACCGGGCGTAGCTTTACGCACAATTAACCAAATAAAACCGAAACTGATAACACCGAGGATTATGGATGTGATCAAAGTATCAACATGCAACACCCAAAAAGAACCTTCACTGACTTGCGTTGTTAAATAGGTTAGATGATGATCAATATATGATGTTGGAGTAAGTTCTGTTCCCGATGCCATGCGTGCCTACTTTACTTTTAAAAATTTATCTTACTTTGTAGCGTCTGATACCAACAATGCCATGCTATAAGCTAAAACTGCCAGGATAAATGTTCCGATAAACGCGGACGCATTTAAATTTTCATAAAATTTAAACACTACCCATAACAAGCTTACAGTCAATATTATTTTTACCGATTCTGCTCTTAGTGCCGTTCTAACCGTTTGTCCAGCGGTATAACCTTTGTGATGAGAAACGATGATTGCATACGCTGCCGAGGAAATCACACTTACGCTCCCTCCCAACGCCGCTGAAATCGCACTTTGCATGCCAAGAAAAACACCTACGGCAACTGCTACCACCAGCGTTATCAGTAACTGCACGCGCAAAACAATCTTGAGCGGCCTATTCTTAATCCAAGACATGTTCACCACCTGCCCTTGGAAAGACAGCTTTACCCGTACTTAAAAAAGCCGTGACTATAGCTTAATTACCCACCCCAGTCAATGCGAAATTCCGGTTAACCAACATTCTCGAATCTTTCAAAGTCTTTCAAAAACAGCAGCAATCCCTTGTCCGCCGCCGATGCACATTGTAACTAGCGCATATCGCCCGCCACAACGTTGCAGCTCGTAAATCGCTTTGATCACCAAAACACTTCCCGTTGCGCCGATGGGATGACCCAACGCCACGGCACCACCATTTGAATTGGTTTTCTCGGAATCAAACTGCAATTCCTTTGCTACTGCGCAAGCTTGCACAGCAAACGCCTCATTGGATTCAATGACATCAATATCCGATATCTTCAGCCCGGCACGCCGCAACGCATTCTGAACTGCGGGAACTGGACCAATGCCCATAAATTTAGGATCAACACCGGCATGACCATACGAAACCAGACGCGCCATCGGAGTGAGGTTACGCTTCTGCGCCACCTTACTCTCCATCAACACCAATGCCGCTGCGCAATCATTAATGCCGGAAGCGTTACCAGCCGTCACTGTGCCGTTTTTCTGAAAAACCGGACGTAATTTAGCCAAGCTTTCAATGCTGGTATTCTCACGCGGATGCTCATCGGTATCGAAAATAACGGTTTTTTTATGTTCAATCACTTCCACAGGCAATATCTGCTCTTTGAAATAACCATTTTTTATCGCCCGAAGCGCACGCCGATGACTTTCCACGGCAAATCCATCCTGCGCTTCCCGGCTAATCTGCCACTTGGCAGCAATATTTTCCGCTGTAATTCCCATATGCACAGTATCGAAGGGATCGGTTAACGCACCCACCATCATGTCCACAGTACCGCCATCGTTCATGCGTTGCCCCCAACGCAGTGCTGGCAATAAATAACCGCCACGGCTCATGGATTCGGCTCCGCCCGCAATGGCCACATCGGTATCATTAAGCAATATATTCTGACTGGCTGAAATAATGGCCTGCAGGCCGCTTCCGCACAGCCGGTTTACCGTCAGCGCCGCAGTATGGTGCGGCAAACCGCCGTTGATGCCAGCCACGCGCGCCAAATACATATCGCGCGTTTCGCCATGTATGACGTTGCCAAAAACCAGGTGCCCGGCTTCATTAGGATCAATCCTGGCGCGCGACACTGCTTCACGCACCACTTTAGCCGCCAGGTCAACAGGCGCAACCTGTTTGAGCGCGCCACCGTAATCGCCTATCGCCGTACGCACGCCGCTTAAAATGACAACTTCACGCATGGATTTTCCCCTGCGGATAGTGACGGGAAGCCGATGCGCAACAAACCCCGCAAATTGCATTGCAAATCAACATTCCTCCAATAACTCTTTTAACGCGGTTATCACCCGCTGGGATTCATTTTGCATTTCCACCAGCAACTCAGTAGCTTCACTGAGCTGATTCTTATCACCATATTCTTCCAATTGGCGGCAAATATCAGCAAGTAATTCGGCGCCGATATTTGATGCGCTGGACTTGAAAGTATGTGCCGCTCTGACCAATGCATCGCTATCCGCAGCTTGAATAGCATGCTCAATCCGTATCTGAAATGCAGGCGCAGACGACAAATAAATGGTAATCAGTTTTTTTATAAACCCGGCTCCACCCTCGGGATCCATTTGCCGCCAAGCATTGAGTTTATCTAAATTGAGAACTGGATCGCTCATCGATTCTTTGGGCTGTCTAAATGAAACCGCTTATTGAATTACGCAGTACTTCCGGCATGATTTACCGTAGTAGCGAGAAGATTAAGCTTATCAATGCACTGTAATCAACCATGAAGTCAGAAGTCTTCATGCACAGTCAGGCAATCACTGAGCAGACTATCTGTTAAAACAGAATCACCCGCTCAGTTGATCCGGTTGCTTATTTCTTCACGAAATCAACCAGCTTCTGATAGGTAAACAAATAATCCTGCGCTTGCAACGGTGTATGGCATTGCGCACAGTTCAAGTCGTTGCTTTTGGCAGTGCCATCAGGATTGTAAACAGCGAACCCCCAATCTCCGGTGCGATTTTCCTTTGGAAAGGAGGCATCCCAATTATTCCTGTTTTCCATCACCGCAACCGCAGCCAGCGAATCGATCTCGAAGAGTCCGTCGCTACCAGCAACAGGCTTACCATCCGCGCCTTTTTTAGGGGTATAGATTTCCATTACCACAACACCGCCGGGAGCGCTTTTATTTCCTTGCTTATAGCCGGAAATCGCAGCCTCGTTGGCATACAACTTGGCCACCTGAGTTTGATTCGCACGATTCATGGTGCCGTATTGCGTGAAAGTTTTGCTATAGCCTTCAGGAAACTTAACGTGCTCAGGATCTCCGCCAGCGTAGGCATACACCGAGGTTATCGCAAATACAGCAGCCATTGCTTTCAACGTATATTTCATGTTCTCTCTCCTTTTTAGAATATTCCTGGATAAAACAAGGTTTGGATCGCTATCATACCGTATTGCGCGAAGAAAATTGCTGGCATGAAAAATGTCTTCTATTGAGCAAGATCCAGAACCAATTGGATAGACAAATAAATAACCAGCCACGCAACCGCCAAATGGATCGTAAAGCTAACCGGCTTCTCTTTAACCGCATCAAAGAAGGTTTTATTTTTCCCCTCTTGCTTGAGGCGAGCATATTCCGCCCGCATTCTGATTGTCCGCTCCTTTTGATAAGCATCCAGCAGCTCGCGTGCCTGTTCAAACTGGCCATCGTCCTTGAGCCATATCGCCGGCATCGATACCCCCCAATTTCCCGCTGAAGTTTCATAAAAGTCAATCGCATGGCTGGCCAATAATTCACGCACATCGTGTGCTTCATCATCGGGAACATCGTTTAACCTGAATATAATTTTTGCCATGAATAGTCTTCGATTATGTTATTTTCTGTTGTGAAACAGCTTATCATCCGCAATTGATGCTATCGCTGCACTGAATCCGGTGTCAAGCTTCAGAAAATAGAAATACCCATTACAAGTTGATCTGAATAAATGAAAAAAACCATATTAATCACAGGATGTTCCAGCGGAATCGGCTATTGCGCCGCCAAGGGATTGCAGGAACGCGGTTACCGCGTATTTGCCACAGCCAGAAAACGCTCTAGCGTAGAAAAACTGCTGGCCGAAGGACTGGAGAGCTTCCGTTTGGATTTAAACGATTCCAATTCGATTCATTTTGCTTTTGAAGAAGTCATGCGCCGCACCGGCGGTGAATTGTATGCGCTATTCAACAATGGCGCCTACGGCTTGCCGGGTGCGGTCGAAGACTTGAACCGCGACGCCCTGCGCGCGCAATTCGAAACCAATGTATTCGGCTGGCAGGAATTAACCAATCTTGTGATACCGGTCATGCGCCGCCAAGGATATGGACGAATCATTCAGAATAGTTCGGTGCTCGGCTTCGTCGCTCTGCCTTTCCGCGGTGCTTACAATGCTTCCAAATATGCCATCGAAGGTCTGAGCGACACGCTACGACTGGAACTCAAGGGCAGCAATGTATATGTCAGTCTGATTGAACCGGGGCCGATCGCCAGCCAGTTTCGCACGAACGCCGTCCAGGCACTGCAAAAATACATCGACATCGAAAACAGCTTTCACCGGGAGAAGTACCAAGGTGTGCTAGGCCGTCTGAACAAACCGGGACCGGCCGTTCCCTTCACGCTGCCGCCCGAGGCAGTACTCAAGCGCGTGATTCACGCACTGGAAGCGGAAAAACCCCAAGCGCGTTACTATGTGACCGTTCCCACGTACCTGTTCGGCATCCTCAAACGCATTCTCAGCGCGCGCGCGCTGGATTTCTTATTGGCAAAATCCGGGAATAACAACTAGCAGGCGAAATCAAGCCTGAGGAATCAAGGTTTGGCCGTGGCAGCCGCACACGATTCCAAGATTTTCCAGGCAATATTGGCGAAGAATGGATCACCGCGCAAAGATGCGGTAACTTTCGCATCATCCGCTTGCTGCAGCAGCAAAGCGAAAGCATAAACCGGCTTATCATTGTCATCGCGTTGCGCGGCGGACTGAATTTCCAGCGCCGGATTGCCATAAATTAAAATCGCATCGGGATTTGAAGGCGCGTAAGTCGCAATGGCGTTACGCAGATACCGGGTATCGTAGGCATGAATCTCCGATGCATGCATATCCGGATATTGGCGGTTTTTGAATTGCAGCGGCCGCAAGAACGACCGCCCGTCGGATTGTAATTTTGCCACCACGCACGCCGCGAGCGTGGCATGTTCTCCGGCGAATTGCTCCTCGTTGCGTTGTGCTTTATCGGCCGCCCCGTTAAGATTCGCGCATGCCGCCAGGACAAATGCGGTTAAAAGGGCAATCCATCGCTGCATAGCAACACCTCCGGAGATCAGCTCGCTATCGATTGATAGCAGCTGAATGGTTACAAAATCTTACCCGCCAAAATAAACATAGGGTTTCATCGGTTCTGCGGCTTCCTTAAAACGCTTACGCTCTTCCAAGTTCTGTTTTTTATCCCACCATACGCTCCGCGCCGCCAAGCGTTTTTCTTCCACTTGCGGATTCTTTTCCAGAAATTCACGCATAAATTTGGTGTGTTCAGATTCGTAGTTATAATCCATGACTTACCTCGTGCCCTAAAAATTACAAAAAACGAACTTTAGCACAGACCTGATTTTCGATACAGCCCCGGCATCTATCTTCCAGTCCGCACGCAAACAAACCGCCGCAGTGCATCGTGATAAAATAACGGCCTACGGTCAATCCCACATTAAACCAACCCTCACTTTTCCTGATGCTTGTTCTCGGTATTGAAACTTCCTGCGATGAAACCGGAATCGCGCTCTTTGACACAGAGCGCGGCCTACTGAGTCATACGCTCTACTCGCAAATCGCGATGCACAGCGAATACGGCGGCGTGGTCCCGGAACTGGCGTCGCGAGACCATATCCGGCGCGTGCTCCCGTTGATCCGGCAAGCATTGCATTCAGCTCGATGCGAACTGCGCGATATCAACGCCATCGCCTACACACAAGGCCCCGGTTTGGCCGGTGCGCTATTGGTCGGCGCCAGCATTGGCGCAGCGATGAGTTTTGCGTTGAACATTCCGGCGCTCGGCATCCATCATTTGGAAGGCCACCTGCTGTCGCCGTTGCTATCCACCCCAGCGCCACGCTTCCCATTCATCGCGTTGCTGGTCTCGGGTGGGCATACGCAGTTGATGCAAGTCGACGCTGTCGGTCATTACAAATTGTTGGGTGAAACCGTCGACGACGCCGCCGGTGAAGCATTCGATAAAACCGCCAAGTTATTGGGATTAGGCTATCCCGGCGGCGCAGCGTTATCGCAACTCGCCCGGCAAGGACGGCCCGGGAAATTCAAACTGCCGCGCCCCATGCTTAACAGCGGCGATCTGAATTTCAGTTTCAGCGGACTGAAAACCGCGGTGCTGACAGTGATCAACAAACAGGAAATCACCGATCAAATCCGCGCCGATATCGCACTGGCGTTTCAGGAAGCCGTAGTGGATGTGCTGACGGAAAAATCGCTAGCCGCATTGGCGCAAACCGGGCTGAAGCAACTGGTAGTAGCCGGAGGTGTCGGTGCAAACGAACAACTGCGCCGCAATCTCAGCGGCAAAGCCGCAGCCAAAAGCGCCACGGTGTTTTATCCGGAACTGGAATTTTGTACTGACAATGGCGCGATGATCGCGTTTGCCGGTGCCCTGCGGCTGCAAGCAATGCCGGAAGCCGCCCGGCAACCGGCACACAGCTTTACCGTTAATGCACGCTGGAACTTGGAGATGCTGGAAACGCCGGAAGCCGATTAAACCCCGGGTTCCTTTTTCTCGCCAATCCGCCCTTCCTTGCCCGCCAGCAGATTAACGATGTTCGATTGATGGCGCCAGATCAGCAGCAATGACATCGCCGAAACCGCCAAGGTGCTGACTTCAAAACCAAGCAGAGCGATGCCATACAGCGGCGCCAATACTGCAGCAATCAACGCCGACAACGAAGAAATACGCCAAGTGAACGCAACCGCCAACCAGGTCGCCATCGCCAGCAATCCCAGCCACACATTCAAACCGAGCAACACGCCGACCGCCGTCGCCACGCCTTTGCCGCCTTGGAAGCGTAAAAATACCGGGAACACATGCCCGAGAAACACCGCCAGCGCCGCCACGGCGGCCGCCTCTTCGCCCAAACCCCACTGCGGCGCGTAAGTTTGCGCTAGAAACACCGCCAGCCAACCTTTCCCGGCGTCGCCGAGCAAGGTCAGCACCGCCGCAGCTTTCTTGCCGCTGCGCAACACATTGGTCGCACCGGGATTTCTCGAACCGTAAGTGCGCGGATCGGGCAGTTTAAAAATCCAACTGGAAATCAGCGCAAACGACACGGAGCCCAGCAAATAAGCCAGCACGGCAAACAACAATAACGTCATCGGATTAGCATCACCTGGAAAAAATAGACTAGAATCCGGTATCGCCCGCTCTCAAAAGCTTCCGGCCATACCCGAACAATCCGCACATTTTAGCGCTTAATCATCAATGGATATTATTTTTCTGCACGACTTCAAAGCCAAAACGCTGATCGGCGTGTACCCGTGGGAGCGCATCGTGCCGCAAACCATCCAGCTCGACCTGGAAATCGCCCTGCCCAGCAGCCGCGCGTGCCAAACCGACGACATCCATGACGCGCTCGATTACGCGCTGATCGTCGACCGCATCAACAACATTCTCACCAACAAACACTTTTCGCTGCTCGAAGCGCTGGCCGAACACATCGCGCAGACCATCCTGAGCGAATTTCACGCGCCGTGGGTCAAGGTCAGCGTCGCCAAGCTCGGCATCATCCGTGGCGTCAAAAAACTCGGCGTGCGCATTGAGCGCGGCCAACGCAGAGGCTGACCGTTACACTCGCATTCGCCGCTATTGGCAAACCAGCGCTATCCGGTTTAAGATTCAGTCACTTAATTCTGCATATGGACCGACCGATGAAAAACCGGTTATCTCTTGTGTGGTTGCTGCTGGCAGGACTCGTCTGCGCATGCAGCACCGTGCCGCCTGCTCTCGAACCGGCGCAATCTCCCGACACCTTCCAGGCGGTGCCTGACGGCCAGCCGATCCTGCAAATCGACAGCGGCGGGCACATGGCAGTAATACGGGATATCTTTTTCACCCACGACGACAACACGCTGATCTCAGCGTCGGACGACAAAACCGTGCGCGTGTGGGATATCGCCAGCGGTAAAACGCTCCGTATCTTGCGCGGTCAGATCGGGCCGGGGCACGAGGGCAAAATCTTTGCCGCAGCGCTGTCGCCGGATAATCGCTGGCTGGCTATCGGTGGTTATTCTACTGACGATAGTATCCGGTTCATCGATCTTCTCAGCGGCCAAGTCGTGCGTTTGTTGAAAGGCCATCGGGGTATCATTAGTGCACTGGCTTTTTCAGCGGATAGCCGCCGGTTGGTGTCCGGCAGTTTTGACAAAACCGCAAGGATTTGGGACGTCACCACCGGTGCAAGCCTTCAAACCCTGAGTGGGCATCGTGACGCCATTTACGCCGTGGCTTTCTCGCCCAACGGCCGTTTGGTGGTGACTGGTAGTGACGATAACAGCCTGAAATTGTGGGATAGCGCGACGGGTAAACCGTTACCCGATTTGCACGGACACACTGACAAAGTACGCTCGGTTGCGTTTACGCCGGAGGGCCGCTATCTGTTGTCCGGCAGTGACGATCGAACCATCCGCTTGTGGGACGGCCAAACCGGCACGGCGATCAAAGTGCTGGCACGGCAGGATGCCACGGTCGATCATCTTTCCATAACTCCGAATGGTTCCAAGGTGTTGACCGGTGCCGGTGATGGCCAGAAAATCAACAAAGTCTTCGCTATCCCGTCCGGCGAGCGATTAGCCTCGTTTTCCGGTCATCAAAACATCGTGCTGGCCACTGCGATTTCCCCGGACGGTACAATCGCTGCAACCGGTGGCGGCAATAATCAAGAAATTTATCTGTGGGATATCCGCACCGGCACGATCCAGCAACGCCTGATTGGACGAGGCGAACGGATCTGGAGCGCCGGTTTTTCCGAGGACAGCAAAGCGATTGCGTGGGGTAAAACATGGACTCAAAGCAGTTTGCTGAATCGTGGAGTATTGGAATACTCCTTCCAGCTTCAGGACACCGCCGGTAATTTCAGTCTGACGCTCGGCAAACCTATCGATTCTACCGCGCAATCCGGTTCGCCCGCATCGGCCCGCTTCCTGCGTGCAATCGATACGGCGGGTGCGATTTCGGTGGGTACCGCATCCGGCCACATCGACCCCACGTTACAGATCAAAAGAGACGGTCAAGTCCTCCACACGATTACTCGCGATAGCACAACCGGTTACGATCACCGCAGCATCACATTGACGCCGGATGGCCGCACGGTAATCAGTGGCGGCATGAATGGCGTAATGGCCAGTTATGATTCTGCAACGGGGGAAAAATTTCATGATTTTACCGGCCATACCGGCGATGTCTGGGCGGTGGCGCCGTCGCCCGACGGCCGTTTGCTGGTTTCCGGTTCCACCGATCAAACGGTGAGATTGTGGGAAATCGCATCGGGTAAGTTGCTGTTGACCATTTTCCACGGCAACGACGGTGAATGGGTAGCATGGACCGAGAACGGATTTTATACCGCGTCGGCGAAGGGCGACGCCTACGTCGGCTACCATATCAACCGCGGTGTCGGCCAAACGGCGGATTATGTCGGCCTCGACCAGATCGGCCAGCATTTTTACCGCCCCGATTTGGTGGCGAAAACCGTGCAAGGCGGCCATGAACGGGAAATCGCCGCCGAACTGGCGCGTATCGGTTCGATCGACCAGCTCATCGCCAACGGCTTACCGCCGGAAGTGCGTTTGTTGAGCGCCAGCGGCGAAACCAGCCAGCAGCGCAACTTCACCTTGGAAGTCGCGCTCAAGCCGTTGAGCGGCGGTATCGGCACCATTCGTTATTTCGTCAACGGCGCGGAAATCGCCTCGGCTACCGCGCGCGGCGAAGCGCCGCTGGGCATGCGCCGCAGCGGCGTGATTAAGGACGATGAGCATTACACCACCAAACCGCTGACGTTGCCGGACGGCAACAACACCGTCACGGTGATCGCATGCAATAAAAACAACACCATTTGCTCGCGCGAAATCAAGCTGACGCGCAGCGTGCACGACCCGCGCAACCGGCAACCGGCAACCAAGTTTGCACATACTGGCGGTCGGCATTTCGAATTACCGCGACCGCGACTTGCATCTCAAATTTGCCGGAAACGACGCCAAAGCGCTGAGCACACGCTTGCAACAGCAAGCGCAGGGCTTATACCGCACCGTGCACACGCCGGTGGTACTGCTCGACCAAGACGCCACGGCCGATAAAATCGAACAAGCGTTCGACGGCATCGCCAAACGCATCGAGCCGAACGACGTGTTCGTGCTGTTCATGGCGGGACACGGCATGGCGTGGCAAGGCGACTACCATTTTATCCCGTGGGAAGCGCTGTACGAGAACACCGAAACGCTGGTCAAAGCCAGTCTATCGCAGGAAAAACTGGCGGCGCTGCTAAAACGCATCCCGACGTCGAAGAGCTTGATCATTCTCGATTCCTGCTCCGCCGGACAACTCGCTGCCGACTTTGCCGAAGGCAAGCAGTTTGCCATGCTGACACGCGGTAATATCGGCGACAAATCGGCGATCGACCGCTTGATGCGCGCCACCGGTCGTTATGTGCTGGCCGCCACCACCGAAAAGGATTTCGCGCTGGAAGGGCACGATCAGCACGGCGTGTTTACCTGGGCATTGCTCGAAGGCTTGAAAGGTCATGCCAGCCGCGCAGGCTCGAACGACGGCAGCATTTCGCTCGACGAACTGGCCGACTACGTGCGCGCGGAAGTGCCGAGAATCACGCAGCAGAAATGGGGCTTCGAGCAGATCCCGATGCGCCTGATCCAGGGCGACTCGTTCCCGATCGCGTGCAAAGCCGGTTTCGACAAGCCGGGTTGTAAGCCATAAGCGCCCCGGCCATGACGTTTGAACGATTGCAGCAATCGCTGGAGCAATTCAACAAGCTCTTACCGGCGCTCGGGGTCATTTTTACCATTGTGATAGCGTTGGCGGCATGGGTGCTGCACGACATTCAACCGCTGCACCTGCTCAAACGCATCGTCGCCGAACAGCAAGGCTTCGATTACGCCGAGCAGCAGCGGCGATTCCAGCAGCAAGTGGTGGCCAATCATGTGGCGATCGGGCAGGCGTTTTTAGACGACCAGCTTTACGATCAAGCCGGTGACGAATTCGGCAAAGCATTGGCGATCGACAAATTGCACGTCGGCGCGCAAATCGGCCGCTTCATCGTCGAAGCCGCGCGTCAAATTAAGCAGGATTTCCGGCCGCAAGCGGTTGAACGGCAGCTCGATTTTCTGCAGCGGCAGCAGCCGGATAATCCGTACGTGCACATACTGTTCGGCGACCTTGCGGTGCAGCGGGAAGATTTTGCCGCAGCCAAGCAACATTACGAGGCGGCAATGCAATCCGGCCGCCAACCGGCAGCGGCGTATTTCGGCATGGGTTATTGGCATGAAATCCAGTCAAATTTGACGCAAGCATTGGTGCACTATCAGAAAGCAGTCGAACGCTCGCCGTGGAATCAGCGCTATTTGAATAATCTGGCCGGAACTCTCCGCAAGCTCGGCCAATACCCAGAATCGATCGAATTGTATGAAAAAATCCTGACACTGGATCGCGACTACCTGCTGGCGCATGTAGGGATCGCGCAAAGTTATGCGCATTCGCGCAAGCTCGAGATGGCAAAGCGCTACCTGGAGCAATTCATGACTTTAGCCGGTCAACAGACGATCATCGATCAACCGAAGAATCAAGCCACCTGGAATTTTCATAACACGCTGCTGGAAACGCCGGACGAGAAGCGGCAATACGCACTGTATCAGTTGGGATTGATGCAATTCCTGCTGGATCGTCAAGAAGATGCGAAACGCACGATGCAAGCAGCGCGAGCGATCAAAACCAGCATCGGCACTGACATTCAAGACGCTGTCGCTGAAGATATCGCGCTGCTCATTAAAGCAAATGCGGAATATGCGGTGCAAACCGGTCTATTCAAGCAGTTGTATCTACAGTAGATCATTTACAATCGATGCAAGAACCGCTGGTATCGTTCAGAGTCTTAGTGCACGTATGACCAGTGCTTTTTCGTCATGCGATTGCGTCGTCAGTTCCTTGCCATTACGGACTCAGCAGGCAAAAAACTTGCGGCGGCCGATTCTATAATTTGATAATATCGTTCACTTATCCGGGATTTGGAGGTATTCAATGCGCTCAATACACGTTACCCCTATAGTTTTTGCAGTTCTAATAATATTCTTCATGAATAGCACGATTGTTGGACAGGATTTAAACGAAATTCAAAGACAATTCAATGCGGAAACCGCGGGTAAGCCTTTTAGCGTTCCCGATGACGCCACACTGACGAAGGCGCTCAGGGAGGCCACGCAAAGAGGCACGCCCACTAAAACACAAAGCTATTCGCCCGGCTGCTTTGGTTTAGGCTGTGTGTTAGGGCAAAACATCGGTTATGGCAGTTATTTCGGCGGCTATTCACGCCCCTACTACGGCGGTTTGTATGGCGTTAACAGTTATGTGCCGTATTATTCCGGCTGGTAATTCTGCGGACAACCAGTGAACAAATTAGATCATGCAGGTCATTTAATTTTTTATTAATCATCAAAAGGAAGATGCAATGGGTTACTCCATTAACAAAAATACCTGGGTAGTGACAGGAATCGCGCTGTGTTCTCTGATTCTAAGCGGGTGCGCCGCGGTTCATACTTCCATTGCCAAGAAGGACCTGGATGTGCAAACCAAAATGAGTGATTCCATTTTTTTGGATCCCGTCGAGCCGGATAAAAAAGTCATCTACATGAATATTCGCAACACCTCTGACAAAACCAATTTCGATATTACCGCAACAGTCGCCAGAGCATTGGAAGGCCGCGGTTACCGTATCACCACCAATCCGAAAGAAGCGCATTACTGGCTGCAAGCTAACGTGCTGAGCGTCGACAAGGCCAGTCCGACCGCCGCAGAGTCTGCGCTGAGGGCCGGATACGGCGGCATGGGCAGTGCCGCCTTAGGTGCTGCCGTGGGAACAGCTACTGGCGCGGCGATGGGTGGCTGGACAGGCGCCGGTATTGGCGGACTAGCGGGTGCAGCCGCATTTGGTGTCGTTAGTACCATCGCGGATGCCTCTGTCAAAGATGTCACGTACATGGCGATTACCGACGTGGAGATCGCGGAACGCGCCGAAGAAGGTGTCATTGTCCGTGAAGACCGGCAGCAAGACGCAAAACAAGGCGTCGGTGGCGCGCGAAGACAATCGTCGACAAAAGTCAGTGAGATGAACAAATTCCGTACTCGCGTCGTGAGCACAGCCAATAAAGTAAATTTGCAATACGAAGAAGCCGCGGTTGAACTGACCAACGGGTTGGCACGTTCTATTTCGGGGTTGTTCTAAAATAGGGCGCTGCCGGATTTCGCATGTGCTCCAGTTGCAAGTAACTGCGGCTGGAGCACACGTTTCACCGCTTCATTCACAAAGCACTCATTAACCAAAGTGCAATCTTCTTTCCAAACTTAGGAGCGATCATGCCAGGAAAAACAATCCCCTTAATGCTGATCTTGGTTCTGTTTTTTACGATTTCCGCCGCGCAAGCACAAAAGAATAATCCCGCCGCCGATAGCCGTGATGTCATCAAACGAATGACAAAAGAGCTCGGTCTCAATGAAACACAACGAACCAAGGTTGAAACCATCCTTAATACGGAGAAAAAGAAAGTCGAAGCTGTTTTCAACGAGGAAAGGAAAAAATTGCAGTCAATTCAGGACGAAACCAGATCCAATCTGAAAGCTGTCTTGACGCCAGAGCAAATGGAAAAACTGGAAAATAAAATGCGCCAGGAAAGCGGCAAAAATGCTCCTCAGAAAAAATAAACCGGATGTACTGTTAGGTTTTACTGATCAAACTGATCGCAGCCGATAACACGTCGAATCGGATACACCCGCCGCTGCAAACCCTGCCTTACGAATCCGGCAGGAATCGCAAATACCGCAAGCTCGCCCCATTTCATCCGCTTGATAACAGGAAACCGTCAGGCCGTAATCAACACCTAATGCAAGCCCGGCTTGAATGATTTCTTTTTTCGATAAATGCATGAGGGGTACATGAATGTTTAGTTTTTTGCCCTCAACACCCGCTTTGGTCGCCAGATTCGCCATCTGCTCGAAGGCCTGGATATATTCCGGGCGGCAATCTGGGTAGCCGGAATAATCCACCGCGTTCACGCCCACAAAAATATCCTGGCTTTGTAGCGTTTCCGCCCAAGCCAGCGCCAATGACAGCATGATCGTGTTCCTTGCGGGCACATAGGTAACCGGAATTTCTGTTTTTTCCCCGCTCGTTGGGATTTCCATCGTTCGATCGGTTAGCGCTGATCCGCCAAATGCGGTCAAATCCAGTCTAATAATTTGATGCGCATGCGAATGTAAAGACTGCGCGACTTTTCGCGCAGCTTCCAGTTCCGACCGGTGGCGCTGCCCGTAATCGACACTCAGCGCATAGCACTGAAAACCTTGATCGCGCGCGATCGCCAGCACAGTGGCGGAATCCAATCCGCCGGACAACAGTACCACGGCTTTTTTCATCGACCCGGCCCCTCGCCCCACAGCAGTTTGTGCAGTTGAACCTGCATTCTGACCGGCAACTCATCACGCAATATCCAAGACGCCAATTGGGCGGGATTGAGGCTCTCATACACCGGGGAAAAAAGGATCGGGCATATCGGCTGTAATTGGCTGCTGCGAATGATCTCACAAGCCCATTGGTAATCGGCCTCGTCGCACAGCACAAACTTGATTTCGTCCTGCGGTGTCAGGTATTCCAAATTACGCCAGTTGTTTTTGGAGACCTCGCCCGAACCAGGAGTTTTGATATCCATGATCTTCGATACCCGCGCATCGACTTGGGATAAATCCAGCGCGCCGCTGGTCTCCAGCGACACCGAATAGTGCGCGTCGCATAACGCCGTCAGCAAAACCAGGCATGCCTTCTGCGCCAATGGTTCGCCGCCGGTGACGGTCACATAGCGTGTTTTATGCCGGGCTACCTGACGCAGTATCTCCGCGATCGATAAGTTCTCACCGCCGCTAAAAGCATACGCGGTGTCGCAGTAGCCGCAGCGTAACGGGCATCCCGTCAGGCGTACGAACACGGTCGGCAAGCCAATTCTGCTGGTTTCGCCTTGTAAGGAAAAGAAAATCTCACTGATACGCAAGACTGTTGTCTCTAACGCTTGCATGATGATGGATCGCTTGGAGAAAAAGACTGATTATATTGCTTTGCGGGTAATGCGGGAAACTGCGATTGAACAGCTATGGATAAAACTGGGCGTTTATTTGATGCTAGCCAGACGTTGTTTGGCTTTTTTGGCGGCATCGCTCTGCGGGTATTTCGCCAGCAAATTTTCCAGGGTCTGCTTGCTTGCCTTGCTATCACCCATTTCCAGCTGACTGGAGGCGATATTCAGCAATGCATCCGGCACTTTGTTGCTCGCAGGGTACTTGCTGATCAATTTTCTTTGCGCATCGATCGCCAATTGATAGTCGCGCAACGCATAACGCGCATTGCCAATCCAATAAGCGGCACCTGGTGCTAAATTGGATTGCGGGTAATTCTCCAGAAAGCTCTCAAATTGGGCGATTGCATTAGCGTATTCACCGCTTTTGAATAAATCAGATGCTGCTTTATACGCACCACTTTCTGTAGTCCCCGGCGGCGTTAGCTCATTCGCGGCTACTGCACCGGAATCCTGAGTCACGGAAGCATCCGCGACTTCGGATGACGGCGATTCCGGTATTACCGTATCGGCATCTACCGGTGGCGCCGCGGCGGCAGCTTGTTCGCTAGGCGAAGGCGCAGCCACGCTGCTGGTTGCGCCTTTGTTGAATTCCAAGTGAGAAGAAGGGGATCGCTTCTGGGGAGATTGCTGTTCGATCTGGCGTAACCGATTATCCAAATCAATATAGAAATCCCGTTGCCGTTTTTGTAACAGCGCATTATCGTTACCCAGCATTTCTATTTGCCCGTTGAGCTTTCCCAATTCCTGTTCCAGCGTTTCAACTTTTGAATAAAGCTCGAGTAAAGCCTGACTATTCAGCGCCTCTTCCATCTTGGCAATACGCGCTTCCATTTCTTTCACTTGTTTACGTAATGCGTTAATCTGCTCGCGTGCCTCATCATCGCCAAACAATGCGGCATAACTGACATTACAGCTCAGCAATACCAGCAGAAGGAAAGCGCGTATCAGCATATTTATTCACCTCGGTACAGGATATCGGTACGGCGGTTCTGACTCCACACCGATTCACCTTGTCCCATTGCGCGCGGTTTTTCTTCGCCCAGACTAACCGATTCAATTTGCGCATCACGGGCACCGGCTAAAGTCATCATGTTTTTGACGCTATCAGCGCGGCGTTGACCTAAAGCCAGATTGTATTCACGGCTGCCACGGTCATCGGTATTCCCTTGCAGGATTATGCTGGCGCTGGCGTTGTCGCGCAAGAACCGGGCGTGTGACAGCACCAGTTCGCGGTATTCACCTTTGACGCTATAGCTATCGTAGTCATAATAAACGCTGCGTTGCGACAGGATACTGTTCGGATCATTCAGTTGACTGAAATAACCCGGTCTACCTGAGCCGGCTCCGCCCAAATCGCTGCCACCCAAACCAGCGCCAGCACCCGAGCCTGCGGTAAGATCATCCACTTCGGGTTGCGTTGTTTGACTGGCGCACGCTGATAACAAAACGATCAATGAAATACCTAATAGTTTTCTCATTTATAACTCCTTTAAAATAAAATTACTTCCAAGTTGGTAAGGGACCCCAGGCCGGTTCCCGGATATCACCGGTCTGTACTGTCAGATGTTGTCTCGTCTGCCCATCCCTGGAAACAGCGGATAATATACCATGCCCGTTAATCTCGGTTGCATACAAGATCATCTTACCATTAGGGGCAAAACTGGGCGATTCGTCGAATTTGGAGTTTGTCAGTATTTGTACCTGACGCGAACCAATATCCTGAACCGCGACATTAAATTGGCCATTGTTACGGTGAATGAAAGTAAAGCTTTTACCGTCCTGACTATAATCCGGACTGACATTGTAACTACCCTCGAAAGTGAGCCGTTCGGCATTGCCGGATTCCGAACTCCCTACCGCCATGCGATAAACTTGCGGACTGCCGCCACGGTCGGAGGTAAACAAAATATACCTTCCATCCGGTGAAAAACTCGGTTCCGTATCGATCCCGGAGCTTCGGCTCAACCTTTGCAAACCGCTGCCATCTGCATTCACCAGAAAAATCTGCGATCCACCTTGGCCGGTCAATACTACAGCCAATCGTTTACCGTCGGGCGACCATGACGGTGCGCTGTTGCTGCCTTTGAAGCTGGCAACCGCTCTGCGCTCCCGGGTTGCCAATGTTTGCACATAAACAATCGGTTTTTTATTTTCAAAAGAAACGTAGGCCAAGTGTTTACCATCAGGCGACCATGCTGGCGAAATGATCGGCTCGGTATATTCAATGATCGATTGCGCGTTATAGCCATCCGCATCGGCCACCTGCAAGGCATACTTGTTACCGCGTTTCAATACATAAGCGATTCGCGTACTGAAAACACCCACATCGCCGGTCAATGCCTCATAAATGACATCCGCGATACGATGCGCCGCAGCGCGCAATTGTGACGTGGGCACCGTGATCGCCAATCCGGTCAGTTGCGATTTCTTGGCCACATCCATCAAACGGAATTGTATTTCCACCTGATCGCCGGAAACGGCGGTCACGCGGCCGATCACCAATGCATTGGCGCCACGGTTGACCCAGTCGGCATACACAACTTCCACTGGCGCATGGGGCGACAAACCGGCCGGATCGATCAATCTGAACAAACCCGTACGCTGCAAATCATCGCCGATCACCCGCGTGATGCTTTGTTGCAGTTTATTTTCATCGGCAAAAGGGACGATCGCAACCGGGATACGTGATGCGCCACCACCAAAAATTTCGATGTTCAGTTGCGCGTGCGAGTGTGCGCTGATTAAGCATAAAAGCAGAATCCATGCGGCACGAATAGATTGGAACCAATTAATTGACATAGGCATTAAATTTTCAAAAAACAAAAAATTACCGGCTGATTATAACAATCATTCACGATAATGCACGGTTATATTCAGGTTGCGAAACTCGTTAAAGAGCATGGGATCTGGCGGTAACGGCAACGGTTTGGACAAAAAGATCGCCCGTTCCACCGCACTGTCAAAAGCTGGGTGTCCACTGCTTTTACTGAGCCTGACATCGAGGATGTCCCCGCCCGGCAGCAACGTGACACTGAACTCGGCCACCGGATTACCAGGCAGATCCGGCGGCATCACGATTCTGCTCCTGATTTTGGCAAGAATCAGAGCTTTATATTTGCCGATCTCACTCGTCACCTGATTCCTTGCCGCAGCCTGTTGCGCGGCACGTTGCGCTTCCGCTTCGCGCTGCGCTTTGGCTTCCTGCTCACGCTGCCGTTGCGCCGCCAGTTCTTTTTCTTTTTGCTTCTGTAATTCCTTCTGTTTCTCCAGCGCCTTCTGTTTCTCCGCTTCCTTTTGCTTCGCTATTTCTTGTTGTTTTTCCAGCTCTTTCTGCTTCTCAAGTTCTTTCTGCTTTTCAAGTTCTTTTTGTTTCTCTAACTCTTTCTTTTTCTCAAGTTCTTTCTTCTTCTCCAGCTCTTTTTGCTTTTCCTGCTCTTTAATTTTTTCCTGTTCTTTTTTCTTTTGCTCTTCCGGATCCGGTTTGTTTTCTTTAACCGGCTCGGGTTTTTGTTTCATCGCAATATCCGGTTTCTTGACCGGCGCGGCTACCGCCGCTTTTTGCGGCTCAGGCTTGACCGGTTCCGGTTTCGGCGGTTCGGGCTTAGGTGGCTCCGGTTTCGGCGGCTCGGGTTTAATGGGTTCAGGCTTGGGTGGTTCCGGTTCGGGTTTCACGGGCTCTGGTACAGGTTTAGGTTGCTTCGGCGGCGCTTGTGTTTTGACCGGTTCCGGTACAGGTTTGGGCAATTCGGTCCAGATATCGACCATCATCCCTTCCGGCGGATGATCTTTCCAGCTCACACCAAAAACCAGTAATGCAATAAACAGCAGATGCACCACCACCGCCAGCACACCTGCCAATAATGATTTTGGTTCTGAATGGGGGGAATTACGCGGGTCGCTCGAACTCATGAGCAGTCGTTACTTCTGTTGAGCCAGCAAACCGACTTTCTGTACCTGATTCTGCTGCAGAATATCCATCACTTTGATGACTTCTTCATAGCGTACATTTTTGTCTGCGGCGATGACTACCGGTTGTTCGGCATTTTGCGCTTGTTTTTGCTTGATCGCTTCGATCAACTGATTCCGGTCCACTTTTTGTTCCGTGGTTGTTTTGGCGCGATCCCGCAATGTCAGGCTGCCATCCGCTTTGATAATGACTTCCAGCGGAATCGCCGGTGTCGCCAGCGATTTGCCGATTTGCGGCAATTCAATCTGCCCGTGGTTGATCATCGGTGCCGTGATCATAAAAATGATCAGTAACACCAGCATCACATCAATGTAAGGCACCACATTGATATCATTCATTAATCTATGTTTGGCACGACGCGCCATAAAAAACCTCTCAGTCTTGTTTACTCAGCTGCTCGCCGTTGCAACACATTGGACAACTCTTCCATGAAACTTTCAAACCGTGTCGCCAGTTGATCTGTCCGGCTAGCGTAGCGGTTATAGGCAACCACCGCCGGAATGGCGGCGAATAATCCCATCGCCGTGGCAATCAGCGCTTCGGCAATTCCCGGCGCGACATGGGCGATGGTCGCCTGAGTGACACTGGATAAACTGCGGAAGGAATTCATGATGCCCCATACGGTGCCAAACAACCCGACATAAGGACTGACCGATCCGACGGTCGCCAGAAACGACAGATGCGATTCCAGATAATCCATTTCCCGCTGATAGGTAGCGCGCATGGCTCTGCGCGTGCTTTCCATCACCGCGTCGAGATCAGATCCGGCAGGATGCTTGGTGAACTCGCCGAAACCGGCAGCAAAAATGCGTTCCAAACTGCCCGATTCATAGCGCGAACTGATGATGCGCTGATGCAACGCATTCAAGTCGACACCACGCCAGAAGATATCCTCGAAATCATCGGTCTTCTTGATTTCATAGCGGATGACGAACAATTTACGGAAAATAAACCACCACGATGAAAGCGAAATCAAGATCAGAATCAGCATCACCAGCTGCACCAGCACACTGGCACTGGTGATCAGATGAAGAAATGACATATCTTGCGTTACTGTTGTACTCATGCGACTTTCCCAATTTTCTCACGTAATGGTGCAGGAATACGCATTGGCTTAAGCGTATCCGCACCGACACACACCACCTGAATCGTGGCACTCACTAATTTGACATGATTGCATATTATTTCCTGAAATAACGCAATCCGGCTTCTACCGACTTCTGTCACTGCAACCGACACATGCAACAAATTATCCAGGATGGCGGGTTTCAAATATTCAACCTCGAGCGAACGCACCATGAACAGCATGTTGTGCACTTCAACCATTGAGTGCACATTGAATCCCAACGCCCTAAGCCATTCATAGCGAGCCCGCTCCATGAAATTCAGGTAGGTTGAGTGATAGACCACGCCGCCCGCATCGGTATCCTGATAATAGACGCGAACGGGCAGTGAAAAATTATCGTTTAACATGACTTATCAAGACCGAAGACCGAAGACCAAAAACCGGAATGGTAATGATACCGCAACCGGCACCATCACTATGCAGCAAAAACACCGGTTGACAAATAGCGATCGCCCCGGTCGCATACAATGAATACGATCACGGCGTTTTCAACCGTGGCGGATACGCGTAACGCCGCGACCAACGCGCCCCCGGATGAAATACCGGCAAAAATACCTTCTTCACGCGCCAAACGGCGCGTCATCTCTTCCGCTTCAGGTTGAGAAACGTAAATCATGTCATCTACTTGTTTAGCATCGAAAATCTTCGGTAAATACGCCGGTGACCATTTGCGGATGCCGGGAATCTGCGCTCCTTCTTCCGGCTGCACACCAATCACTTTAACCGGCGTCGGCTGCTCTTTAAAAAATCGCGCGCAGCCCATGATCGTTCCCGTAGTCCCCATACTGCTGACAAAATGGGTAATTTTTCCTTGCGTATCGCGCCAAATCTCGGGCGCCGTACTTTCATAATGCGCCAGCGGATTATCCGGATTGGCAAATTGATCGAGAATAATTCCTTTTCTTTCATCGCGCATTTTCTCGGCCAGATCGCGCGCTTGCTCCATCCCGCCGCTTTTCGGCGTCAGAATGATTTCCGCGCCGTAGGCGCTCATTGATTGGCGCCGCTCGATACTGAGATTTTCCGGCATGACCAGTACCATGCGGTAACCCATCATGGCGGCAGCCATTGCCAGCGCGATGCCGGTATTGCCGCTGGTTGCTTCGATCAGGGTATCGCCCGGTTTAATTTCACCGCGCTTCTGCGCATGCGAAATCATCGACAACGCCGGCCGGTCTTTTACCGATCCCGCTGGATTATTACCTTCAAGTTTAGCGAGAATGACATTGCGGGTTGTTCCGGGCAGGTGCTTGAGTCTTACTAAAGGCGTATTGCCAACAAAGTTCTCAATCGTTTTATACATGAACTCAGACTTTATAACGAATGCTCCAGATTATCGCACAAGCAACCGGTATTGAAACAATGTTATTACGCAAATAAAAACCCTCTCCGAATTTCTCCGGAGAGGGTTTTTTAATCTACCGCCGGAACATTACTCCTGCTTAGCTGGAGCTTCTGCGCTTTTTTCGCCTTCGACGGTAACCGCATCACGCAGTTGTTTGAGTGTTCCCGCACCAATCCCGCTCACTTTCGCCAAATCATCAACGGAAGCAAAGGCACCGCTTTTTTCGCGATACTCAATGATCGCCTTTGCTTTAGCGGGGCCAATCCCTTGCAGGGACTCAAGCTCAGCTTGCGTTGCTGTATTGATATTGACAGCTGCAAACGTGGTACCGGTAACCAGGAAAAACAAAGTTATTATTAAAAATAATCGCTTCATAAGCACTCCTCATCAAAAACAAACACTGATGCGCCAGTAACAACGCTTCAGTGTTTGCGGATTAAAAAAACCTGCCTACATAAGCTGCTATGTAGTCAGGTTTAGGTGATATCGGATTGGGCTAAAATTAATTTAGCGAGTACCTGAATTTTCAAGCGCTTGCGAGGAAACGAACAATTCCTCAATCAAGCCGATCAAGCATTACGGAAGCGCGAATGTTTGACGATCAAAATCGTGATCAGCGGCAACACGAAACCGATGATCGTAACAGTAATCAACAAATGCCCCAGCTCGCTGTAATCGGCGGGAATCGTGATCTGACCGGTTGCCATATCTTTCACTTCGCGTTTCACTTCGTAAATCTGATTGAGATACTTGGTTCCCAGTTGCGAAGCCGACAAAGCCAGATTGGTAAACGATGCCATCACGGCAAAAAAGGTGGCTTTAAGTTTTTCCGGCGCGGAATTGGCGATCCACGCGAGCATCGGAATCATGGCAATTTGCCCCAGCGGAGACTCCAGCGCGGTATCGATCAGCACAATGAAACGCGCATCGACAACACCGCCCGTCATCGCCGCCGTCCACTCGTGCAGACCAAAGTACATACCGACGATCGGTAGCGACAGGAAGCTGCTTACGATAGTGAGAAAACCGATGATATACGCAATCGAGCGCTCGGCCATGAAGCGGCGGAAAATAAACATGCCGAACAGTGTCAACACCGCGCCGATCAAGGATAAAACCGCGAGAAACTGCTGATCGAACCCCAACTCATCGATCATCCACCAGGTGGAACCCGCACCAGGACTGGGAATTGCGCGAAAAATGAAAATCATCACGGCGGTTCCGACCAGCACATTGCGGGCATCGGGTTCGAGTTCCCCTGTCAATCGCCACATCAGAAACACGATAATCGCCATGGAAATCGCAAACACGATCTCTTCCCCGCCGGATACACCGCTGACCCCGACGCCCAGCGACATGACGGTAAAAACCAAGCCGCCACCGAGAATCCACCAGTTAATCGCGGGCGGCTCCGAATGCATACCAAGCAATTTATCCACTTCCTGCCGACTATACCCTTGCGCCTGAAAACGCTTGCGTTCACGCCGCCGCAACCAGGCCGCAAAAACGACCCCGAAAATAGAAACAGCCGGAATAATTAAAGCCAGTTCGTAAACCAGCAGATAGACCGCGTCCTTTTCCACTTCCGGCAATGATGCTGCGTCGCGCAATAAAACAACATTGGCAACGGATACCAGCACACCGCCGCCAATGATGGCGACCCGCCCCAAAGTCTGCATGGTAACGTGCATGAGTTTGCGTTTTTCCGCATCCAGCTTATTGCCGTTCTCATCGACGCGCGGCACTGCTTCAACGGTCATCGCATCCGCAACCACATCCTGCAACACATAGCCGATCGGCGCCAGCAACGCGGACAATACATACCACGTTTCAACCGGCGCCATCGCGGCCATGGCTTCGGTATGTCCGAGCAAACCGATCATGATAATCAAGCTGAGCATAATCAAACTGGCGCCTAGATACACCAGCAAACCCTTCCAGCGCCACACCAAATCGACCAGATGCCCCAGCGGCATTTTGAGCGCCCACGGCAACATCATCCAGAATCCCAGCATGGCCAGAAACTCGGCGGAAAGACCGAGCTTCTCCTTGACATAAAACGTGCCCACAATTCCCGTCAAGCCGGAAATACCGGCAGCCACGTACACCATCAGCGGCGGTAGGTAAGACAAGCGCATTTCCCGTCCGAGCGCCAGAATATTGGCGCTGAACCACTGCGCGATGACGGATAAGAATCCGTTAGCGGGTAATAGATTTTTCATAAATTTAATTGGCGTCAGATTGGAATACTGGCATACGGTTAATTCTGCTTAGGACGCACGCCTACTTTGATCGGAATCGATTTTTCCTGCTTATTGCGGATCACCGTAACCGTCGCGGTTTCACCCGGTGCCAGCGCGGCCACCACATTCAGCATTTCGGACGAATTCTTAAGCGTTTTGCCGGAAATCGCAATCATAATATCGCCCGCCTTGATGCCGGCCTTGTCCGCCGGGCCATCTTTCAACACGCTGGCGATCAACGCGCCGTTGGGTTGCTCCAGACCGAACGATTCTGCCAGCTCTTGCGTCATGTCTTGCATACTGACGCCCAGCCAACCGCGAGTCACACCGCCGGTTTGAACAATTTGCTCCATGATCTGCTTGGCGATATGCACCGGAATCGCGAAGCCGATACCCAACGAGCCGCCGCTGCGGGAATAGATCGCTGTATTGATACCGATCAAATTGCCGGATGTATCGGTCAGCGCACCGCCGGAATTACCGGGATTGATCGCGGCATCGGTTTGAATGAAATCTTCAAAGGTATTGATACCGACCCGGCTTCTGCTCAAAGCGCTGACAATACCCATGGTAACGCTTTGCCCGACACCGAAAGGATTGCCGACCGCGAGCACGACATCGCCAATCTTGACTTGCTGCGATTGCCCGAATGTGATGACCGGCAAATCCTTCAAATCGGTTTTCAGCACTGCCAGATCGGTTTCCGGATCGGAGCCGATCAATTTGGCCTTGGCTTTTCTGCCGTCGAGCAAGGCGATTTCAACCTCATCCGCGGCTTCGACCACATGATGATTGGTCAGGATATAACCGTTAGCACTCACGATCACGCCGGAGCCCAGGCTTGACGTGCGTTTTGGCCTGGATTCGAATTGCTCGCCAAAAAACCGCCGGAATGCGGGATCATCCAGCAAAGGATGCGACGGTTCCTTGGTTTCTTTGCTGGTAAAAATATTCACCACCGACGGCATGGCAACCTCCGCCGCCCTGGAATAACTGTCCGGCCTATCAGCCTCTACCGCTGGCGCGGTTTCCCGGATGGTCACGATTTCTCCGCGCGGCTTCAACGGCAGCAACTCCGGCCGTAACGTGGAAATCACAAAAAAAATAGCCAGCAGAACTGCCGCCGCTTGTGCAAAAATCAACCAGAGTCTGTACATCAAAGCTCGTTACTCCAAAATTAAAATAGCCGTAGAAATGAATTAATTGCGGTGTAGTATATGCACCAAGGAGAAAAATCAATGCATCGAGATGAATTGGAAAATCACCTGAACCAATTACTGGACATATCCCGTTTTCATGATTATTGCCCAAATGGCTTGCAAGTGGAAGGGCGCGACAGCATTCATATCCTGATCAGCGGCGTTACCGCCTCGCTTGATCTGCTGCAAGCCGCTGCCGCAGCTAAGGCGGATGCCATTCTCGTGCATCACGGTTATTTCTGGCGCGGCGAAGACATGCGCATCACCGGCATGAAAAGCCGCCGCATTGCGCTGCTGATGCAGCAGCACATCAATTTATTCGCTTATCATCTGCCGTTGGATGTACATCCGCACTTAGGGAACAATGCCATCCTGGGAAAAAAACTGGGATTGATCGAAACAGGCCGGTTTGGCGAACAGGATATCGCCGCTCAGGGAGAGTTAGCCCAAGTCACTACTTTAAGCGCATTGGCCGAAAAAATATCCCGCACACTGTTACGCAAGCCGATGATCATCGGCGATCCCGATAAACCCATCCGGCAAATCGCGTGGTGTACCGGCGCCGCGCAAGGCTATTTCGACGCGGCCATTCAGTTGGGTGTGGATGCCTATATTACCGGCGAGATCTCGGAACAGAACGTGCATGCCGCGCGTGAATCCGGTGTTGCATTTATCGCGGCTGGGCATCATGCGACGGAGCGGTACGGCGTGCAAGCAGTGGGTGATCACATTGCGCAGAAATTCGGCATCCAGCATCAGTTTATCGATATTGAAAATCCGGTATAGCCCAGCCGAAGCGTAGCAGTATTTAATTACAGCAGTTGCGGCAAATCTGAAGGAAGGGTTGTCATCTATTGATCCTTGTTGTCATCATCCTGCTTCTTTCTGCCTGAAAACATGGTCCACCAGATGACAAACAAAAACAAACCCATCGCCACTGCTGCTTCGACTACAAGCCACCACCAATTCATAATGTAAGATACGCTCAAGTTAAAATCAGACTGTTACTCTAACCAAAATCCGATGAAAAACCAATTAAGTTTTATTATTGCTGCTTCATACCTGCTGCTCACCGCTTGCGCTACCGGTACCATCAGTCCCACGCTGCCGCCCAGCGAACCGGCGGAAGTTGTCGCACCGCCGCCAGCGGAAAAACCCCTGACAAAATCGGTTCACAAACGCGTTCAGTGGTCTGCATTAACCGGCTGGAAACACGACGATCTACAACCGGCGTGGCAAGCGTTCCAAAAAAGCTGCACGGTTTTAAGCAAGCAACCGGCTTGGAAGGAAACTTGCAGACTAGCCACAACACTGCAAAAAAACGATAACACCGCGTTGAGAAACTTCTTTGAAACCTATTTCACGCCGTATCAAGTCATCAATACCGATAACACCGAAGAAGGATTGATCACCGGCTACTATGAGCCCCTGCTGAAAGGCAGCCGGAAACCCTCGAGCCGTTACCGCTATCCGGTGTATGCCGCGCCGAATGATTTGCTGACCATCGAGCTAGGCACCGCATATCCGGAACTGAAGGATCTGCGTTTGCGCGGCCGCCTGAATGGACGCAAAGTTATCCCTTATCACAGTCGGGCGGACATCATGAATAACCCGAAATTACTGAATGGCTACGAGCTCTTGTGGGTGGAAGACGAAGTTGAATTGTTCTTCCTGCACATACAAGGCTCCGGACGGATCGTGCTCGATAGCGGGGAAACGATGAAAATCGGTTTCGCCGATCAAAATGGCCACCCCTATAACTCGATCGGAAAACTTCTGGTCGAACGCGGCGAATTGCCGCTGGAAAAAGCCTCCATGCAAGGCATCAAGCAATGGGGGCAGCAAAACCCTAAAAAACTGCCCGAATTGTTGCAGCAAAACGCCCGCTACGTCTTCTTCCGCGAACTGCCGTCCGATTTATCCGGGCCGATCGGCGCTTTGGGCGTACCGTTGACCGCCGGACGCAGCATCGCGATCGATCCGCAGTCGATCCCGCAAGGCGCACCGGTATTTCTGGCGACCACCTGGCCCAACAGCAACAAACCGCTGAATCGGCTGATGGTAGCGCAGGATGTCGGCAGCGCCATCAAGGGTGGCATCCGTGCGGATTTCTTCTGGGGATTCGGCCATGAAGCCGGGAATCAGGCAGGAAAAATGAAACAGCGCGGAAAAATGTGGCTGTTGATGCCACGCGACGCTAAGCCACCCGCACTCTCACGGCAATAAAAAAGCTTGCCGGATTTCCCCGGCAAGCTTTTTTAAACCGTTTGCTTGGAATTTATTTGCTTTTGCTCGCGCTTTCCAGCTTTTCTTCGATGGTCGCAGCGGGAATCATCCCGCCGACAATCGAACCATCGGCAAAAACCAATGTTGGCGTGCCCGATACTTTATTCTCATGGCCAGATTTTACCAATGCATCCAACGGCGTTTCGCAATCTTTACCCGACGGCGCAACACCCTTCAACATAAAATCATCCCAGGCTTTGATTTGATCCTTGGAACACCAGATTTTTTTCGACAGTTCCATCGAGCCTTTCAATACCGGATAAAGCAGCGTATAGATCGTCACATTGTTGATGTTCATCAACTCTTTTTCCAGTTGCTTGCAATACGGGCAATTGGGATCGGTGAAAACAGCCAGCCTGCGCGAACCGTCGCCTTTGACGATTTTGATGGCATGCTGCAATGGCAGCGATTCCAATGACACGCGTCGCGCCGCTTTGATTTCCTGAATGCGCTCGTTGGTCATGCTCACCCGGGTTTTGGTATTGATTACATGGCCGAAGAAGAAAAAATCGGCTTTATCATCGGTATAAAATACTTCGTCACCGACAACCACTTCATACAAACCCAAGTACGGTGTTTTTTTCAAGCTATCAATAGTGCTCCCGGCAAAATGCGGTTGAATGGCTTTCCTTAACGCTTCTTCATCGGCCCAGGCGAGTCCGGAGAAAAAACTGATTGCCAGAATTGAGATGAAAAGCTTTAAGCGCGTAGCCATAATGACTCCAGTGTTAGAAAATAAAATTTAATTCAATGCCTGCTGCATCAAGCGATTCTTGATCAGCGGCAAGCGATTGGTGATTTCAAGCCCGAGATTGCGCAAGCGCGCCAACGTCGGGTTGGAATTGTTGAACAGTTTCTGCAATCCATCGGTGGCCAGTTCCAGCGCCAGAATATCTTCCTTGCGCGCCAGTTCGTACCGCCGCAGCAACATAAAATCGCCGCAATCCGTCCGCATCCCGCGCGCATTGAGAATCGCCGCAAGCTCGCGGGTGTCGCGCAATCCCAGATTGACGCCCTGCCCGGCCAGCGGATGAATACCGTGCGCTGCATCGCCAATCAGCACCAAGCGCGGTTTGATCAGTTTATCCACATGCACAAAATTTAGCGGAAAACCCATGGGCGGGGTAATCAACTGCAATTTGCCCAATGTATGCGAGGATGCTTCCTCGACGCGATGGCACAATTCATCAGCAGGTAAATTGCGCAGAAAATCCGCGTGATCTTCAGTCGTCGACCACACCATCGACACTCGCTTATCGGGCAACGGCAATAGCGCCAGCACGCCGTCCCGCCTGAACCATTGGCGAGCAATCTGCCGATGCGGCCGTTCCGTGCTGAAATTGGCAACCACACCGATCTGGTTGTACGCATGGCACGATACGTCAATCTCCGCTTGCTTGCGCACCCACGAATTCACACCATCTGCGCCCACCACCAAAGCGGCTTCAAGCTGGCTGCCATCATCCAGTTGCACCTCGACATGCGATTCCTGCCAGGTGATCGCAGTGCATTTCGCCGGACAAAAAATGTGCAGATTTTCATTCGAGGATTTGAGCACTTCCCAGACCGCCGTTTGCAGTTGGCGGTTCTCAGCGATAAATGCCAGTTCCGGTATACCGATCTCGTATGCGCTGAAGTTAATATGCGCGGTATTATCATCGCCAAAGACCGCCATCTCATAAACCGGCGCCACGCGTTCGGCCCCCATCAACTGCCACACGCCCAACTCCTGCAGGAACGCCGCGCTACCTGGACTGATCGCATACACCCGGCTATCCCACTTGTCATCCTGCGGCAACGGCATGGACTCATGCGGCTCTATCAGCGCCATCTTCAAGCCGCTATCCTTCAGCGCTGCCACTAGGCTTGCACCTACCAGTCCGCCACCGATCACTATCATATCGAATTTCATGGAATTGATTATACAGTCGCTTTGTTGCGGATAGGTAATACAAACTGCATCTTCACTGAAAGCCGAAACCGGTTGACTATCTGATTCACCCGGCAGCCGAACATTTTCAGCCCAGCGCGGCTGATGGCCAGCTCACGTTAAATAATTGGAAAACAACACCGAATCCCCTGAAAACACGCATAAACCCTTGTCAAGTCACATTTTTGATCTTGACAAGCCACCCCCTCAAAGGCAAAATGCGTCCCTTGCGTTTTAGCACATGGCGAATTAGCTCAGTGGTTAGAGCAGCGGAATCATAATCCGTTGGTCCCCAGTTCGAATCTGGGATTCGCTACCAAATAAATCAAACACTTAGAGCAAAACCTTACAAGTTATTTTCCTTAAACAGCGCCCATGTAAGGCAGGTGTAAGGAAATACGGTCAACGCCAAGCAATAAAAAAACCGGAGTGGATCCGGGCTCTGCTTGTGTTAATGGCAACCGCTGCCACCGATATCAAACACACGTTTCTATAAACTCCTCTAACATTCTGTCAACTTCGTCACGTAGGTATGTTTCGATTGCTTCCGGCGCGGTCATGCCGATCACGTTTGGCGCGGCTTGTTTGCAAAGTGAGTGCAGGTTATCGCGCAGCTTTCGGCTTGCCTCGAATGCTGCCTTGTGAACATCGTCACGCACCACAACATTACCACTCGCAAGGTCAAGCTCAAGTTTCGCCGCCAATGCTTGCGCCTTTTCTTTCAATGCTCGACTGTTTTTGTAAAGCTCATCCGCGTCGTTACCATCAAGATCGAGCTGGCTTGTATTGTTCACAGCCGCCTGCAATTCTTCCAGCGAGCGAGTGTCTCCCGTGGTTTCATTTGAAACTGATGGAATGGAAACCGCTCTGCCGCCTGAATTGCCATCAATTCGCCCGTTTTTTGTTTTGAAAAAATCCAGGTTTTTGCTTCGCCACTCGGTGGCGGTTTGTAATTCTAGCGGCATTCCCATGTCAGCCAGCTTATAAAGCATTTGTCTGGAAATGCCTAGTTTTTGCGCTAACTCCGTTTTTGTCATATGTAAACCTACTTTGATTTTTGGATTTCTAATTTTTGATCGGGGGCCGAATTACCCTCAAGCAAAAAACAGCTGGAAGTACCTTAGTACTCCCTCAAACACTCCCGCCCATCCCCTCGATAAACGTATCGATAAACGATTTGATCTTATCCGCTACCCGCTCGATGATCGGCTTGCGTTCCAGTATTTTGGGCTTGAAGTTCAGCGAATCGACAATTTCCTGTTCGCGTGGCAGCCGGTTGGCGAAGGCGTAATGGTTCAGCAATTTTTCCAGCTCTTGCGGATTGATGTTTTCCGCTTTGCATAACTCGCCGAAAGCTTCTTTTTTGCTGTCCGTCCAATAACTCTCAAA
>NZ_FNOE01000041.1 GCF_900106555.1 Nitrosomonas oligotropha
CAAGAGCAAATTATTTTAAAGAATATCAAAGAATTCAGAGGCGTTGGCACCACGCTTGAAAGCGCATTAGGCGCTTTGATCATGGGGCAATACTTCGGATGGCGCGTTCTTAAGATACTACACAATCCGCTAACCTATCGCCGCTATGAAAAAATTCTAGGCCTTAATTTTCAGGATGTTTGCCCGGAGACGACTGGATACAGCGAAACTAAAAGCGTGGGCTATGCCATCACTCAAAAACTTGGCAGTTTCTGGGCGGTGGTCATGGGCAAGCGCAAAGTAGTGGATAAGGGTTTGATCGAGGATCAAGCGGAAGTTGAAAAGCATGTAGCCAAGCATATCGCCGATAATGATGGGGAGGTGAAAAAATGAGCCACTCCGAACATATATTAGTAACGATCAAAAAGTTTGCTGAATTAACCGGCTTAACTGAAGAAGCTATTCGGCAATATATCAAGAAAGGACAATGGCGATACAAAATTCACTGGAACAAAGCGCCAAACGGCCGAATCTTCATCATCGCAAAGGCAGCTTACGCATGGATGCAAGGCATCGAGGCATAACGATTCGAGGCAATAGCGCTCAGATCGCGTTCACCTATCAGGGTGTGCGTTGTCGGGAAACTATTCCAATTCCACCCACTAAAGCCGCGCAAAAACAACTGATTCTAAAACGGCAAACAATCCTTTTCGAAATCAGCATGGGAATTTTCGATTATGGCGAGCATTTCCCAGATAGCAAAAAAGCAAAGGAATTCCGAAAAACCCGGCCAGATCGATACACTATTCGCGAAGGTCTAATAGATTGGCTACAACGTGCCCAATCCCGATGTCAACCAAGCACACTACGCGACTACACAAGCGCAATTTATCACCATTTGATTCCAACATTTGGCGATCTAGCAATTGATGAACTCACTGCGCTCAAAGTTAAAGAGTGGTTGGCTGAACTTCCTTGCTCTAACAAACGCAAAAACAACATTCTGATTCCTATGCGTCAGTTATATGACGAAATGTACCATGATGAAATCATCGCCAAAAACCCGCTTGATCATGTAAAAAATCTTCCGATCCATACGCGAGAACCCCAACCCTTCACACCCCATGAAGTCGCAAGTATTTTAAATGAACTTGCAGGACAAGAAAGAAACCTGATTCAGTTTGCGTTCTGGACGGGACTCAGAACTTCCGAACTGATTGCCTTACGCTGGCAGGATGTCGATCTTGAGCAAAACTGCATCCATGTCAGGGTTGCAAATGTGCGAAATCACCTGAAAGGGACTAAAACCAAATCAGGAGAACGCACAATTACACTTCAACCAAAAGCCAGAGAAGCTTTGCGCAGGCAACAAATTCATACTGCAAAACTAAATGATACTGTTTTTCATAATCCACGCCACAACAAACCTTGGAAAGACGATCAAGCCATTCGTAAAACAGTTTGGATTCCGGCACTGGAACGGGCCGGTATTAAATATCGCAATCCTTATCAAACCCGCCACACTTTCGCTTCCACAATGCTTTCAAGAGGCGGACATCACATGCAGGTTGCTGAGGAAATGGGACATAAGGATTGGGGGCAGATTAGAAAGAGCTATGGACGATATATTCCGCAGAAACAAGTTAAATCTTAGTTCTTGCGCTACTTGTCTCGCCAAAGCGGGCAAATCTGGTAAATGGAATTTAGTTATATTTGTTCAATAGTGTTCTATGATAGATAGCCAGCAATTGATTTGAAAGGAAATAGACATTGGTATCTCTATTCGAACACCAGGATTCACAAGAGTTTTTTGAGCGCGCTTACTCTCTGCTTATGGCCGAAGCCGACAGAGGATGTGTTCTGCTTGGGGTTTCGATGTTGGATGAAGAGCTTACTACAATGTTCAAATCGCGCTTGCTAAAAGATACAAGCAAGAGTCTAAAAAAAGAGATATTTGACGGAAAGGGTGCGTTTGGCACACTGTCTGCCAAACTGGATATTGCATATGTTTGCCAAATTCTCCCTGAAGATCTAGTCAACTGCATGCATTGCTTGCGAAAACTAAGAAATAATTTGGCTCACCAAGCGTCACCTTTTACGATTCAAGAAAACTCGGAAACCATATTTAATATATTAAACAAGATAAGTAGTGGGAACCTCTTTGTTGGAATTGCGAACATGTCCGGTGAACTTGTCGTTCAGGCATTTTTGCAGAAAATTATGGATACTAGCCACCCTTTGGATGAAGGAAAGAAACTCTTCGAGTCTCAAGAAGAAGCAATATCGTACCTAGAGCAGAACGACGAATTAAAAACAACGTTGGTTGAGAAAAAAATAAAAACTATGTTTGTGATAGGAATTGCTTGCCTTGGAGCGCTTATCATTTTTCATAGAGAAAAGCATTTAAGCATGATCGAAAATAAAGCCTAACAATCCAAGTCAGCGGACATATTTTCCGTTCGTCGGAGGGAACAGTGTTTAGAGATATTTTAAAGCTTATGGATGAAGATCTTATTGTTGATGGAAATAGAACCGAAATTGAATTGGTAATAGAAAATTCTGCAAAAAAGATAATTGAGAGCTTGGAAGAAAATGAAGAGGAAGAGATTTCTCGTGTGGTATCAGATAATGACGAATTTATAAAGAGAAATAGATTACGCTGGGCTGTTGGTTTTAGAAAACTGCGTGCCTTAAGGGCAGTTTGTTTAGAAGCAGGGATGAGTTTCCAAAAGTTAATTTTAGGCATTCCTGAGTTTGAAAATGACGAACTCATTGGTGTGTTCATGAGGCAGCATGCGCATGCATGCCGAATTAGTGGGGAAATCATTCATCTGCTAGAGGGCGGATATCCTGACGCTGCATTAGCACGCTGGCGAACATTATTTGAAATGGTTGTTACTTGCTTGGTAATAAAAAAACACGGCAGAGAAGCGGCTATTGACTATATTAAGCACGGTATGGTTAAAAACGCAGAAGGTATAGAAGAACATAAAAAGACAGCTGCAGAAATGCGCTGTGAAACCTTTACTGATGAAGAGGTTGAGAGAGCTAAGGAGTTAAAAGCGGAGTTTAGCGGCGGAGAGGAAAATTGGCACTGGGCTCGAAAGTACGCCGGTGCAAGCCAATTTGGTAAACTTCGTGACCATGTAGGTTTGGGGAAATGGTCCCATAATTACAAGCTAGCAAGTCGAAATATACATTCAGATTACTTTGAAATGGCTTCATTGCTTGGAATGAGGGAAGCAAAATTCGATGCATTACTTTCTGGGCAATCGAATTCTGGATTTACTGATCCGGCTCATTTTACTGCAATAAGCCTATCTACAATTACATCGATCTTCATAACATCTTATATTGAAAACGAAAGTAATAAATTGGATTACAGTGATTCAGTATTATTTTTAAAAATAATTGAGCATTATGTACGAGAAGTAGGAGAATCATTTCTCGCTGTAGAAGAAGCAATATAACATGTCGTTGCCGCTGAACTCGGCGTTATAAATATATTATCATTTAGAAATAATTCCATCCAAAATGCAAACCCGCATGTTCCCCGTTCAAGTAACATGGGGGGCTACAAATACATTGATAAGAAAACAATCTTTAGCGTATCATAAAACTCTCAAAAACATCAGGATATGGTGATATTTCATGCCTTCCGCAACCCGCGAAAAATTTTCTTCTCAAGCTGCACCGGAAGTGCTGAGCGCACTTCGAAAAATTGCCGAATCTGAGGGGCGTCCTATTCAAGAAATACTTGATGAAGCTCTGCGGGAATATATCGAACGTAAAGAAAAAGGCCAACCTCGTCGTCAAGCGATGGATGCTTTTGCGCACAGCCTAAGCGAATTTGATCAGCTCTATCGTGAATTAGCTAAATAACGTTGAAAGAGTACCTGACTGTTCCCGATATACTGGCAATCCATTCAATATTAATTCAGCGTTACGGTGGAACATATGGTATCCGTGATTCCGGAACACTTGAATCCGCTTTATTTCGCCTTCAATCTGGCTTCTATGTTGATATAGTGGCAGAAGCAGCAGCGCTGATGGAGAGTTTGGCTATCAATCACCCCTTTGTAGATGGCAACAAAAGAGTAGCATTTGCAGCTACCGATATTTTCCTTCGTATGAATGGTTATCGAATCAACGGTGAATCTATGATTATTTACGCCGATATGATGCAAATGCTTGAAACAAGTACATTTGATTTGGCTCACCTTGAACCATGGTTAAGAAAACTGGTAATCAAAGCACCATAAAGATATAAGTAGTAGCTCAAACTTGAGCTGATAACTTCAGAAATCAGTCTTTGATTAATTTAGCATTAATTAATTGACTGAATCTCGTATATATTACATTGTTTGATGTGCATGGTACTTGATCCAATATTCTTAGAATCTGACAAGCTCTCCTTTGAGCTTTATCAGCTCATCGACTTACCATTGTTTGATGACTCCCCTCGTGTTGTGATAAGTGCTGTTGCGTGCTCGATAGCTCTAGAACACTGGGAAGCAGCACGTAAGCTCTTTAGTTCTGGTCTACTTCCTTCAGGCATGGTAGTTCAACGTGCTCAGTTTGAGGCATTGGTTCGTTCAGTGTGGCTCCTTTATGCAGCCACAGAGGAAAAGATTGCAAAATTATCTGCGAACCTAACGCTTGAAAACGAACTATCTGCTAAGAATATTCCGCAGATCGCTGACATGATAAGCGCGATAGAAAAAAAGGCGCCATCGCAAGCTTACGATGCACTCAATAGGTTTAAGCAGAATTCATGGAATGCGCTCAATTCCTACGTACACGCGGGAATACATCCAATTCAAAGGCACCATGAAGGCTATCCAATAAAGCTGATCCAGGGCGTAACGAGGAATACCAACGGGTTAGCAATGATTTGCGCAATGCAATCAGTCGTCCTTAGCGGTCTACAACCACTGCAAAAGCAAGTGCTAGAATTAGCCGCAAACTTTCCAAACTGCATGCCTCCACCTTTGTGAAGAAATTACTTGCCCAACCTCACCTATCAATGAAAGCTTCTATCGAGACAGTAAGACAAAGATTTAACTATCTTGATGGTTTAATTAAAAAAGCTTACACTAAGTTTGATGAAATCTTTGAAACTTAGAGAAATACTTCAAAATGACACAAAAATAGCAGAGGTAAACAATAAATGATTGATATATCGAATATAGATCAAGGTTCGAATCCCGCCTTCGCCAAATATCCAGTATCCATGCCGCTCTCAGTTACATAACAATCATAATACCATCAATCATACCATCAAAAAAATTTGGGATAATTCGATTAATCATCGATGGAATTCCTTCAGCGGAATCTGTTAATTGTGGGATTAGACTACCAGCATTCATCTTTATTGTTTCTGGCTGGACAAACGTAGCTTGGCAGTTATCTGTGCCAATCCTGCTGCGGGTAATGCAAGCAAGCCAAACAGAATCACTCCCAACGGCAATAAACTATAATCTGAATTGGACAGGATCATCATACCCGCTTGCCCAAACATGACAGAGAATCCCCAGCGCCACGGCTTTTCGGGAAATTGGTAACCGAGCCATCCGGTTAAAATAATTGAAAGCGGATAGGTCACAGTCCAGTAGGATGAAGCATCCCAGGCTTCGGTTTTACCGCTTATGATTGCTGTTGCTTGCCATAAAACAGCGCCTCCGATGATTGCAAGCATGTAGGCAATTTTTACTGCTCTATCGTTCATAGTAAATTAATCCAGAAGAAGCTGGTTAAGAACGGTAAGAGTTGCTGCTAATTGAAGTTAAAAACACCGTTCATTTCAAGACACAGATCAACTCATCCCAGCACATAGTGTAATTAGGGCTTTTATTCCCTTATTTCATCTTCCAGGGTTGTTCGAATCCCTCGGATGCGAGTTTTAGCGTGCCTCGCCCCATGCGGGTATTGATCTGATCCATGACGCGCATCAGTTGACTGGCTCTGGTATCGGTATCGGTATCGGTATCGGTATCGGTATCGGTATCGATAGACCCGAAAAGATCGATTTGCCGGTATTGCCGGGATCCCTCTATAGACAAATGCCGATGCAACTATTATATTAGTTTTGATTAATTTTGATTTATTCTGATTAAGATGAATACTCGCGTGGTAACCGCCCATATCCCCAATGAACTGGCCGAACAAATTGACCAACTTGCCGAGCGATTGGATCGTCCTAAAGGCTGGATAGTCAAACAGGCTCTGATTTCCTGGGTCGAACTAGAAACCAAGCGCCATCAGCTTACACTGGAGGGATTGGCCGATGTCGATGCTGGCCGTCTTGTCGATCATGCATCGGTTGATGCCTGGACCAAGAATCTCGACCAATCAGTTTAAGCAATGATCTTGCGATGGACTACGAGCACTGAGCGTGACTTGGTTCGGCTTCATGCATTCCTGGCCACGATCAACCCTCGCGCAGCAGCACAAGTAGTTCGGCAGCTTATCGCAGGCGCGGAACAGGTGATTCAGTACCTGCAGCTTGGAATAAAACTCGAAGAATTCTTGCCCCGTGATGTGCGCCGAATGATCATTGGCGATTATGAGTTGCGGTACGAGCTAACCGATGAAGCGATCTATATTTTGCGGCTCTGGCATGGCCGGGAGGATCGTTAGTCAGAAAACCATTTTTTAATCAAAGTCTGATACCCACTACGCGATTTTCTATATTTTCTTTCGTGACTGTAATTAAATTAATCGATAATAAATCTCCAGGATAAAGTAATTCCTGAGTAATGTGCTTAATACCACGAGAAAGTTGCCGTAATTATTAATAGGTGCTTACTCAGAGGATATTTTATGCCTAAAAAGAAAGAGAAAATTATTGAACAAGTCTTCAAAGCTGATCTTGTTAATGAAGATACGCAACCACCACTACTAAAAGACCTGACTTTCCTTGAAAATATCAACTACCACTCTGTCGTGCGCTGCGAATCCAAAGGCAAAGAGCGGCGCGGACGCCGGATCGTATTACTGCCCCGCCACATGAAAGAATTGCTGAATTCATTTGATGAGAAATTGAGTGAAGAACAGAATCGGCTTGATAAGAAGCTCAACTCATGCGCCAATGAACGAAGAGAGCTTCAGAAAGAGCTTAAAAATTATGAACAAGAATATGAAAAGCTGAGAAAAGTGAATGAACAATTAATGAAAAACATCGAAGATAAATCGTTGCGAGAATGTAATCGCCCAAAACGTCCAAGTGGTTACTCATCCGTTCTTGATGATGCTGCTCCACAATTACATGGATTGCCAGTTCAAGGCGGAGCTCCAAGCTAAGTAGGTGTTGAAAACGCACGTCCAACAAAATAAAATTAAATGCTTGTTCTGTTATTAACATAACGGATCAGGCCGATTTCGGTAATGCGATCCTGGGTCGATGTAGTGCCTGTTGTTTCCAGATTGAGAACACATAGCATGGCAATAACGTCGTCATCTGAACCGGCGGAATGATCCGGTCACGACACCAAAAATCTCGAACTGGGTATCGGGGCGAATGTAAATCGGCTTGTAAGCACCAGTGGAATTGGCGGGTATCAGCCGTGGTATTTTGTTTGCCCCATGATCCAGGATTTTGATGGTGAATTCCCGATCTACCACGGCCAGGACGATATCGCCGATATTGGGCGTTTTGGAACGATCCACTACCACTTTATCTCCCGGCAGCAAACCAACATCAATCATCGAATCGCCCTTGATCGTGACAAAGAACGTCGAAGCGGCATGATCGATCAGGAATTCACTGACATCGAGACGCTTCTCGACATGATCATCCGCCGGACTGGGAAAGCCTGCCGCCACTTTGGTGGCAAAAAGCGGTAACAAGGTGGGTTGATCGCTGATTTCGGGAATGAAGAATTCATCGACTTCCGAAACTGCATTATCCCCAGCTGCATTGGCCTTTTTACGCTACAAGGCTTCCAGGAAATCCTTGATGGTTGCCGTCTGGCTCTCCGGTATGCGCATGGTCACTGTCGGTTCACCGAATTTACCCTGACCACGCGGCCTGCCTGCGTTTTCTCTTTTCCCGCCACGATTGGACATTTTTCGAATGGCTCCACGTTAGATATGTGAAACAGCATTCAAACACACGACCATAGTGATGTCAAATGCACCAACCCAATATGATCAAGATTAAACAGTAAAGAGCAAGTAAACCTGTATAAAGGTCAAGCCCCAAGAAATAGTCTGATATAAACTCCCACAATTGGATTATTCTGAATATGTACAGTACATTTCTACATATTTAAAATAGCGTTAATTCTTTTTAAATCATTCTGGTCGATATGAATTGGAATACTTGGTGATAGACTTCGGCTAATGATTACAGCTTTCCAAGCAAAATACTTTGCGCACGAACTAACACGTCGTTTTCCAACAGATAGCGCTGAAAAATTAGCAGGTGCAGTAGCCAGTGCTCAAGTGGATATCAATCCGCATCAAGTCGATGCAGCCTTGTTTGCTTTTAACTCGCCACTTTCCAAAGGCGCGCTACTGGCTGATGAAGTTGGATTAGGCAAGACTATTGAAGCTGGATTGGTGTTGTCTCAAAAATGGGTGAGCGTAAACGGCGTATTTTGATCATTACACCTTCAAACCTGCGTAAACAATGGCACCAGGAGTTGAACGAGAAATTCTTTCTCCCCTGCTATATCCTCGAAGCAAAATCCTATAATGCTGCAATCAAACAAGGCCAGTTTCGTCCATTTGAATCATCTGAAATCATAATTTGCTCATACCAGTTTGCAAAAAGTAAGGCCGCAGATGTTTATGCAATACCCTGGGATCTGGTTGTTATTGATGAAGCACATAGGTTGCGCAATGTTTATAAGCCATCCAATGTCATAGCCAATACATTGAAGATGGCATTGGCGGGGAAGCATAAGCTACTGCTTACCGCGACCCCTCTACAGAATTCGCTGTTGGAACTCTATGGATTGGTGAGTTTTATTGATGAACATACTTTCGGTGATTTAAAAAGTTTCCGCGAGCAATTTGCCAATTTGAATCAGGAACAAGTATTTCAAACCCTCAAGGCTCGGCTCAAGCCGGTTTGTCATCGAACCCTGCGTCGCCAGGTCACTGCCTATATCCCATACACAAAGCGCCTGCCGTTGGTAGAGGAATTTACTCCGGAAGAAAGCGAAGATCGTCTTTACCACCTTGTTTCAGAATATCTGCAACGCGACAATCTACAAGCGCTTCCATCAAGTCAGCGTTCCCTGATGACGCTGGTGTTACGCAAGTTGCTGGCCTCATCCACCTTTGCCATTGCGGGTGCGCTAACTTCGATTTCAACTCGACTCAAACGCAAGCTGGGCAAACAGAAATCCGTAGAATCGCTTGAAGAGGAACTGGATCAGGACTACGAAGCACTTGATGAAACCGCCGAGGAATGGACTGATGACGAACTCGCCGAACTTCTCACCGAGGATGATCGCGTGGCTCTCGAACTGGAAATTGCCGAGCTTGATGCTTTCGCCGCGCTTGCCATTTCAATAGACCATAATGCCAAGGGTAAGGCACTGCTAAAAGCGCTGGGTATTGCATTTGCCAAGGCAAAAGAACTTGGCGCAGCCGAGAAAGCTATCATCTTCACCGAATCACGCCGCACACAAAACTATTTATTGCGCTTACTGGCAGACAGTCCATTTGCTGAAGGAATTGTACTTTTCAATGGCACTAATACCGACGATCAATCCAAAGTTATTTACAATCAGTGGCTTGAGCGTCACAAAGGCACCGACCGAGTAACAGGGTCGCGCACCGCAGATATGCGCTCGGCACTGGTCGATTATTTCCGTGAACAGGGATGCATCATGATCGCAACGGAAGCCGGTGCCGAAGGTATCAATCTTCAATTCTGCTCACTGGTAGTCAATTATGATTTGCCATGGAATCCGCAACGCATTGAGCAACGCATCGGTCGTTGTCATCGCTACGGACAAAAGCATGACGTAGTGGTTGTAAACTTTCTTAACCGCAAGAATGCTGCGGACAAGCGCGTTTTCGAATTATTGGCAGAAAAATTCAAGCTATTTGAAGGTGTCTTTGGTGCCAGCGATGAAGTGCTGGGAGCTATTGAATCGGGTGTGGATTTCGAAAAACGCATAGCCGCCATCTACCAGCACTGCCGCATGCAGGAAGAAATTCAAACAGCTTTTGATCAGCTCCAGCTCGAATTGAGCTTGGAAATCAATGAATCCATGACACGCACGCGCCAACAATTATTAGATAATTTTGATGACGAGGTGCGTGAAAAACTCAAAGTGCGGGACGAGGCATCTAAAGCATACCTCAATCATTACGAACGTTTGCTGATGCAACTTACCCAATATGAACTCAATGGCCGCGCTGAGTTTCTGGATGATTCCTCGTTCCGCTTGCAGAAACAGCCTTTCCCGGAGCAGGCTGCAACAATTCCGGTTGGATTATATGAACTGCCACGGCGATCCGGTGAAGCGCATCTTTATCGCCTCAACCATCCGCTTGCTGAAACACTCATTGCACAGGCCAAAATGCGTACCCTGCCCCCGGCAGAAATTCATTTTGATTATCAGCAATACGATGGCAAGGTTACATTACTAGAAGAATTCATTGGCAAGTCTGGCTGGTTAACCCTCTCGCTTTTTAGTGTTGAATCACTCGATCAAGCGGAGGATCATCTTATTTTTGCAACAGAAACCGATGATGGTCAAATATTGGATGAGGAAATTGCTGCACGACTACTGACACTTCCTGGGAATGTGATCAACCAAGTTCAGACTGGTTTAGAAAACACATCCCTGGAAGTACAAACCCAAAAGCGCCAATTGGAAATACAGCGCACTATCTCAGAACGCAACGCCCGTTTCTTCGAGGCTGAGGCAGACAAATTGGATGGCTGGGCAGATGATCTGAAGGTTGGCCTGGAAAGAGAAATTAAAGAAATTGACCGTCAAATTAAGGAGGCACGCCGCTCTGCGGTGACTGCGCTGACTCTGGAAGAAAAGCTCTCTGGACAAAAACTGATCAAGTCGTTAGAGGCACAGCGCAATCTTAAGCGACGCTCACTCTTTGATGCACAGAATCAGGTGGATAAGCAACGTGAAGCATTAATTTCGGTGATAGAAGGGAAAATGAATCAGAGTACTCGATCCGATCAATTATTTTCGATACGCTGGACTATTTCATAGCCATAGCTATATAAACAGGAGAAACATTGTTATGACAGAACCAACGATCACCTGCCCTAACTGCAAAACAGAAATCAAGCTCACCGAATCATTGGCGGCTCCGCTGATCGAATCCACGCGTAGGCAGTTTGAGCAACGACTGGCGCAAAAAGACAGCGAAATTATCCAGCGCGAACAAGCCATGCGTGAAAAAGAAAAGCAACTGGCAGAAGACAAGCGTAAGTTTGAAGATCAAGTAGCCGATCAAGTGGCAGAGCAGTTGAAAGCAGAGCGTGCTCGCGTGATTGCGGAAGAATCCAAGAAAGCTAAACTGGCTAGTGCTGCCGAGCTGGAAAACAAAGCACGTGAACTGACCGAATTACAAGAAGTGCTAAAATCCCGCGACGAAAAATTGGCGGAAGCGCAGAAAGCACAAGCCGAACTTATCAAGAAACAGCGTGAACTCGATGATGCCAAGCGCGAACTGGAACTGACCGTAGAAAAGCGAGTGCAGGATGGATTGATCGAAGTCCGCACGCTCGCAAAAAAAGAAGCTGAAGACGAGCAGAAACTCAAAGTGATGGAAAAGGAACAAACCATTGCCGCGATGCAGAAGCAGATCGAAGATCTTAAGCGTAGGGCTGAACAGGGTTCTCAGCAACTACAAGGTGAAGTACAGGAACTTGAACTGGAGAATCTTCTGCGTAGCAAATTTCCTTTCGATACGATTGAACCAGTGCCCAAGGGAGAATACGGCGGAGATGTGCTGCACCGAGTTGTCGGTACAGGTGGTCAGCCTGGAGGCACCATTTTGTGGGAATTCAAACGCACCAAGAACTGGAGCGACACGTGGTTGGTAAAACTGCGCGATGATCAGCGAACTGCAAAGGCAGAAATCGCTGTAATCGTGAGTCAGATTTTGCCGAAAGGCGTTGAAACCTTCGAATTGGTCGAAGGTGTCTGGGTCACGCATCCGCGTGCTGCTCTACCGGTAGCTATGATATTACGCCAATCATTGCTGGAAGTTGCTCTGGCACGCCAGTCATCCGAAGGTCAGCAAACTAAAACTGAAATGGTTTACCAGTACCTCACCGGCCCGCGTTTCCGTCAACGTGTGGAAGCCATTGTTGAAGCCTTCTCCACCATGCAGGAAGACCTGGACAAGGAGCGCAAAGCGATTATGAAGCAGTGGGCTAAGCGCGAAGAGCAGATTGAGCGGGTGATGGGGGCAACGGTTGGAATGTACGGCGACTTGCAGGGAATTGCGGGGAAGTCGTTGCAGGAGATTGAAGGGTTGAGTTTCCATGCACTTGAAGATAGAACGGTTGAACAATGAGGGCATGGCAATGCGGATATCAAAAATAACTATCGAAAATTTTCGCTCGATTAAACATGCTGAGATTGATGTTGCGGAATTTAATGTTTTTGTTGGGCAAAACAACCATGGAAAAACAAATCTCTTTGAGGCGGTTGAGTGGTTCTACACCGGTAAGGGCGACATGCGGGAAATTAAGCATAACGGTTGTGGTAATGAGGATGAGTTTTTCGTTGAAATTAAATTTTCTGATATTCAGGACGGCATTTCACGCATTACAAATTCAGAAAATCAGACAAAGTTAAAAAATATTCTGGGTGATGCAACTGATATGCGTGTACGCCGATCCTCGAAGTCGGTCAAAGACAGATTGCTATATCATCCATCCACAAATGAGTGGAAGAAACAACCTGCTGGGGCAGACAGTGCATTCAATAACTGCATTCCGAGGTTCGAGTTTGTCGAGGCTACAAAAAGCTTGAAGGAGGTTTCACAGTTTAAAAATACAACTCCTATCGGTCAGATGTTGAGTGCTGTTGTTGAAGAGGTGTTGGAAAAGGACGAATCATATAGAGAATTCAGATCAAGTTTTGAGAGGCTATTTCAGGCGGATGATTCCGGCATTAGGCAAACGCTTAATGGCCTTAGCGAAAAGGTAAAACTTCATCTAGCTCAACAATTCCCTGATTGTATAAAAGTTGAATTCATTGTCAATGAGCCGCAATTTGAAGAGCTTCTAAAAAACTATCAGACCAAAATTGATGATGGCATTCAAACGACCGCCGAAGAAAAAGGGGACGGTATGCAACGTGCATTGATGTTGGCCATCATCAAGACATTTGCAGATTTTCGTCGCGAGGATGCTCTAGGGCGAGCTTTTATATTTTTCATTGATGAAGCAGAGCTTCACTTGCATCCTGCTGCGCAACGGCAACTCAAAGCTGCGTTGATAGAGCTATCTCAAGGGGCTGATCAAGTATTTGTGACTACGCATTCATCAGTATTGATCGCGGACGAGCATTCAAAGCAAAAAATCTTTAAGGCACAGAAAGTTGAAAAACAGACCGTTGTTTCACATGTTATTGAGGATAAACATGAGGTTGTTTATGAACTGCTTGGCGGCAATCCAGCAGACCTTCTTTTTCCAGCTAACTTTATGTTGGTTGAGGGGCCAAGCGAGAAGGATTTCTTGAATGGCATAATCAATCGCTTTTACAAAAACGAACCAGCCATTCAGGTTGTAGCTGCCGAAGGAGATCATGATCGGTTAAGTTCCAACATGGAGGCGCTTAATCTCATTTTTAGACCTCTTGATAAGAGCCCCATTTATGGCGATCGGGTCATCATTCTTTGTGATGCGCCACATCAAGATAAAGTTGAGAGCTTCAGAGTTTTCAAAGCGCAGAATTCGCAGCTTGAAATACGCAACCAACTCTATGTGTTGCCTGATGCCCAGATTGAAAATTACTATCCAGTGCCATGGAAAACAGCAGACAAAATTAAACCTCACCAAAAGCGTAATCTCGCAAAAAAAGTGGCAAGGGAGATCACGCAGACGGACTTTGAGAATCAGATGTCTATCATCTTCAGTGTTTTAAAAGCATGTTGGAAAAATGCACACAAGATTGAAACGGTATGACTAGCAAAAAACAAAAACTTGAACTCACCTGGATTGGCAAGGAAAATCGGCCCAAGCTGGAGCCGCGCATTTTGCTGGAAGACCCGGCGAAGAGTTATCACGCGAAGCATCGGGTATCGGATAACGATATCTTCGATAACCGGCTGATTTTCGGTGACAACCTGCTGGCATTGAAGGCGCTGGAGGCGGAGTTTGCGGGGAAGGTGAAGCGCGTTTTTATTGATCCACCTTACAATACCGGAAGCGCGTTCACGCACTACGATGATGGGGTAGAACATTCGATTTGGTTGTCGTTGATGCGCGATCGGCTGGAGATTATCCGGTACCTGTTGGCGGAGGATGGCTCGCTTTGGATAACCATTGATGACAACGAGGCGCATTACCTGAAGGTGTTGTGCGATGAGGTGTTTGGTCGTGCAAATTTTGTGGCTACCGTAATTTGGCAAAAAAAGTACGCACCAAAATCTGACTCAAAATATTTTTCTGAGTCCCATGACTTTGTCTTGGTAGTCGCAAAGCAACTTGACCGATTTAACCTTAGGCGCCTTCCGAAGACGGAGAAGCAAACGGGGCGATATACAAACCGTGACAATGATCCTCGCGGCCCGTGGAAAGCAAGTGACGTTCTTCGCAATGAGGCTCGGGATTATGCGATTTTTCCTGTCAAGTTACCGTCAGGGCGTGAAGTTATGCCGCCCTCAGGGACAAGCTGGCGGTACACGAAAGAAAAATTTGCTGAACTTATAGCCGATAACCGAATCTGGTTCGGAGTTGATGGGGATGCTCGCCCTGCATACAAGCGGTTCCTATCCGAGGTAACGGACACCATACCAAGCACAACTATTTGGACGTATGACGAGGTAGGCCACAATGACGAATCCAAGAAGGAAATGCGAGGAATATTTGGCGAAGATTTGTTTGCAACACCTAAGCCGGAGCGTTTGCTTGAGCGTGTTCTAAGCCTCGCCACCAACCCCAACGACCTCGTTCTCGATTCCTTCGCCGGTTCCGGTACCACCGGTGCAGTTGCGCACAAAATGGGGCGTCGCTGGATCATGATCGAGTTGGGTGAGCACTGCCACACACATATCATCCCGCGTTTACAAAAGATCATCGACGGTGAAGACCAAGGCGGCATCAGCAAGGCAGTGAATTGGCAAGGGGGCGGTGGTTTCCGCTATTACAAACTCGCGCCCAGCTTGTTGCGGCAGGATGCTTATGGGCAGTGGATCATCAACAAGGAATACAATGCCGAGATGCTGGCGCAGGCCTTATGCAAGCTGGAAGGATTCACCTATGCGCCTTCCGGAGTGCATTACTGGATGCACGGGTATTCCACCGAACGGGATTTTCTATACGTCACCACGGCGAACCTGAACCACGAGCAGTTGCAACAGCTTTCCGATGAAGTCGGCTCTGAACGCAGTCTGTTGGTATTGTGCACTGCTTTCCGTGGGCGCGGCGAGTATGCGAATCTCACCGTGAAGAAAATCCCTAAGCAGGTGTTGTCACGCTGTGAATGGGGACATGATGATTATTCGTTGCGAGTAGAAAATCTCCCCAAAGCCCCACCTCCTCCACAACAAGTAGAAAAAACAAAGGGACATAGTGCCGCGAATTCGGTACAAAGTGGATTGTTTGATGAGGAAATGGAATGATCTTTGTGAGGACATTAAATCATTCTGCGGTAACTGTTAAATCACGTGTGCCCGTTTATTCAAAAATTGCACCGCAAGTGAGTGGAAATTTCAAACATCCCATTTCTTCCTGTTGGTCTTTGTCATGAAGAAAATTATCATCATTGCTGGGCCGAATGGAGCTGGAAAAACGACCTTTGCCCGGGAATTTTTGCCCAATGAAGCGGGTTGTCCAAAGTTCGTGAACGCAGATTTGATTGCGGCGGGTTTGTCGCCGTTTGCACCGGATGTAGCTGCGATGAAGGCGGCTCGTATTATGTTGGAAAGCATTAAAGAGCTTGAAGAGCGCGGTGAAAGTTTTGCATTCGAGACTACGCTTTCTGGATTGACTTATGCGCATCGGATTCGCCGCTGGCGCGAGGCCGGTTATCATGTCACGCTGTTTTTCTTGTCGTTGCCAAATTCACAAATGGCCATTGATCGTGTGGCGGAACGTGTGCGCCAGGGCGGTCATGATGTGCCGAGCGAGGTTATCCGCAGGCGTTTTGCAGCGGGGTTACGAAATTTTGAGCAAGTTTATCGGGATGCAGTCGATGCTTGGGCGTTGTATGACAATGCAGGTGATGAGCCGGTACTGATTAATTGGGGAGAAAAGGCATGAACCAGAAAAGTATAGAGCTGGCAAAAGATCCGGATTTGGCGGGTTCTTTGGCTGCAATCCGCCGTGCTGCTCAGCGGGCGAGACAATTAGCCGTCAGTACGAACACTGAGCTTGTCGTCTTGCGGAATGGTAAATGTGTGCATATAAAGCCAAGCGGAGAACAAAAACCGCGATGAATCGTCATGTCAATGCCATTGCCGGACGTCTCAGCTTGCGTGCGCCGCAGCGCCGTTCGTTAGAAATTCTGGATCGGATCACTGAGATTACTCCGCCAAGAAAAGATAGAGATCTTCTGGCAACGCTGGAGATTATCCGCAGCGAATTTCCATCAGTCACAGATTTCGAACGCAAGTTTCCATCACTGTGCTTTGCATTGGCTACAGGTGTGGGCAAAACCCGATTAATGGGCGCATTTATCAGTTTTCTGCATTTGGCGCACGGTATCAACAATTTCTTTGTGCTGGCACCGAATTTGACGATCTACAACAAACTGATCACGGATTTCAGTGACCGCACACATCCGAAATATGTGTTCAAGGGTATCTCGGAATTTGCCATTGATGCGCCTGCCATCATCACAGGCGACAATTACAATCAGCATGATCCGGCCAGTGGCACACTCTTTGGTGGCGTGCGTATCAATATTTTCAATATCTCCAAAATCAATTCTGAGGTACGGGGTGGCAAAGCTCCGCGCATCAAACGATTATCTGAATATATTGGCGAAAGTTATTTCGACTATCTGGCCGGACTACCCGACCTGGTGCTTTTGATGGATGAATCGCATCGCTACCGCGCCAGTGCTGGCATCAGGGCAATCAATGAGCTGAAACCGATTCTTGGATTAGAGCTGACAGCTACTCCCTTTGCAGAAGGAACTAAAGGCGCTGTACCCTTCAAGAACGTAATCCTCGATTATCCATTGGGTATGGCGATGGAAGACGGTTTTGTAAAAGAACCCGCCGTGGTGACGCGCAAGAATTTTAACCCGGCTGGTATGTCGCCAGAAGAAATCGAACGCATGAAACTGGAAGATGGGATGCGGTTGCACGAAAGCGTAAAAGTCGAGTTGGAAACTTACGCCAGAGAAACCAGCAATCCTATTGTTAAGCCATTCCTGCTGGTGATTGCACGTGACACGACTCATGCCGGACAGTTATTAGCGTTGATCCAGTCCGATGGTTTCTTCGAAGGGCGCTACAAAGACAAGGTCATTCAGGTTGATTCAAGCCGAACCGGTGCGGATGAGGAAGAAATGATTGAGCGGTTATTGAAAGTGGAACACACTGAAGAGTCGACTGAGATCGTTATTCACGTCAATATGCTGAAAGAAGGCTGGGACGTAACCAATCTCTATACTATTGTGCCGCTACGTGCTGCTAATGCACGTACCTTGATTGAACAATCCATCGGTCGTGGGTTACGGCTGCCTTATGGTAAGCGCACAGGTGTAACGGCGGTGGATAGGCTGAATATTGTGGCACATGATAAGTTTCAGGAAATAATCGATGAAGCGAATCGACCTGATTCCGCCATTCATCTGAAGACAGTGGTACTGGATAATGATGAACTCGATCAAAAAACAGCAACGATCGTTTCACAATCCCAAGTTGCAACCCAATTGGGAATAAAGCCAGCAGATACAACGGCTAGCACACAAATTGCGGGGCAAAATGTGCCCCCTCTTTTCCCCAAACCGGAAGAGCAAAAAGTGGCGCAAATTGCTTTTGAGGTTATCCGCAAGATGGAGAATCAACCGAGGGCCGTGCCTACATTGGCGCACTTAAAAAACCCGGAAGTCCAGGCTGCTATCGTTAAGGCAGTGCAAGAACAACATCGCCCTATACAGCTGGAGTTAGAAGGGGTGACAGAACTGCCTGATTTTGCAGCCGTTGTGGCTAAAACGGTGGAATTAGTAACCCAGCAGACAATTGATATTCCACGCATTCTAGTTGTGCCCAAGGGAGAAGTGAAAGCTGGTTTTAGGCCATTCACTCTAAAACTGGATACATTGAAATATCCAGCGGTATCCGATGAGCTATGGATACAGCACCTGCGTACCAGTCAGCGAGATGAAATAACATTGGGCGCTGGTGGTTGTCAATGGCGGAGTAAAAAGGTACCAAATAGCGGGCGAAGAGTGTACCAATTAGGTTAATAAAAAAGAGGTTTTGACCTCTGGTTCTGCGCTTC
>NZ_FNOE01000043.1 GCF_900106555.1 Nitrosomonas oligotropha
AAGCGCAGAACCAGAGGTCAAAACCTCTTTTTTATTAACCTAATTGGTACACTCTTCGCCCGCTATTTGGTACCTTTTTACTCCGCCATTGACAATTTGTGGCATATTTAAGTCGCATATCACAATATCGATAGGTTTTTCTTTCTGTTCGCGGATAATTTCCAATGCACATTTTCCATTGCTTGCTTCCTTGATCGACTGCACATTCAAAATGGAACGCAGCATTTTCACTATCATCTGTCGCTGAAAGTTATCATCTTCAACAACCAGAACACTTAAGTAGTTTCCTTCCATTGTTCATTTCTTCCACTGATTTACATGATGAAAAATCTATTGTTCTTAAGTTTAAATCAACAAATTTATTTGTATATTAAAAAATAAGAGCAAATAAGATATTCATTTTATAAATCATATATTTATTGTAAGATATTATGAGAATTATCGCCAGAAAAGACATTGCCTATTCGTAAGAATGAACGACAAGTTGATCGAATTCCAATTCTGGAAAAGAAAAAACCCTGCAGAATGTAAAACACTCCACGGGGCTGTTTTTGATAAGAGAATATGCTACAACAGCACTCAACTTGTATACTTTAGCAAAAAGTATCACCCACCCCGCCCAGGCCAGTTTTTTATTGCCGCTTTCCTAGATGTGCGAAAGCGAACAGACTAACCTATCCGCACAGCTCATGATAATAAGCCATCCGATATATTTTGGAGAATTATCATGGCTACCATAAGAAACATATTAATCGCTATATTTATTGGAATTCTTTTTATCTTTAGTTCGCCTGCTTTTTCTCAATCAATCCCTCCCCTGGATAAACCTGTTGAAAAGCCACAAATCGACCAAATGTCGGAATCCGGCCGCATTCAAGAACGGAATGATATAAAAAGAAGGGAACTTCCCCCGATAGCGATGAAAATCACCCCAATAATCCCAATGTGAATCAGGCTGAAGATCATTCCGATACCGATCCCAAGTCTCCCAGCATAAAACTGCGAACACCTCTTGGGACGGAAAATAATTTACATTGGAAATGATATCTAGAACACAACAAGTGCCACGTATCATTTAACAACACCAATCAATTTATCTCAACCGGCAGTGCAGTTCCTACTTTTGTCCTCTCGTCGCACTGCCCAGCTTTGCCGGTATCTACTGCCGTGAATAATACCAGTAAGCAAAGTGAACAACTGGATCAGCCTATTTCTGTTGTTTGATTCTTAGGCCTCATTAGAATCGCCCAATAGCAGGAAAAAACGCAGATCCGGAAAAATGAATATTGTAACTGTCTAAGCTGACTGCCGAAGACAGCAAGAATGGTTATCTCGATTACTCGGTAGTACTAGGGCTCCAGAACGCTTGGCTAATGAAATCTGTTGCTAAAAGCTGTTCGCCACTCGCTCAAGATCATTTCTTTCTATCGATGCCGCCGCCAAAGTTGCTTTAATTTCGATCTCGTTTGTACTAAAAGGCTAAATTACTAAATCGTGTATCGGATAACTTGCTTCTTCAAGAAATTGTTCCAAGGTAAGTAAAGCATCTTTCCGATGCTTGATTTATTTTTATTCAACTTTTCTCACTCTTACTTCAGCCCGATAATCAGTAAGCATACCAATTACGATAATAACAATACCTATCGCAATATAAAAATTCCTTGCCACTTCTTCATCTGAAAAATTAAGAATAAAGGGTATAGCTATCAACAAGGGGCCAACCATGCGCTCAATCCAACCATGAACGGTAAATGGAATTAGCTTTACTACCCCAAAAGGAAAATCAGAAGCCAGGGTAACAATCAAATGTACTATAGCTAGACTATAGGCAAGTATCGCTGATAGCTGACCTAATCCTAAAAGTGTAGGGGCAAGTAAAAAAATAAAGACTGTCAAAAAATCAAGATAACCGTGTATACGCGGCGAGATCACTTTCATGTAAATGCTCCTGTATTAATTTTTGGTCACTCCAATAGTCACCATGATCAATAAATTAATACAGCGCAATCATTGATGTCTGTTATCTACAAAACAAATTTATAAACACTCCACGTTTATTATTGATAATTCTAATAACGCAGATATAACGCGCATCTCAACTGGTTGGGTCTTACTTTGTCTATTTAGGAAATATTCTGATCTTTGGTGGCGAATCCAAATCGGTTCTATGAAAACTGATTAAAAACAGCAGAGTGTATGCGTTATAGTATGTATCGGCAATAAATGGTGCAGATGAGGCAATAAATCGACCAGATGGCATTTCAAAAACATCTAAATGGAATCTTGCATAACCGCCTTGCAGATCGGCTTTAAAGAGTGCTAATTCTGGTAGCGAAATCGGTATTAAAGAAGCTTGAATAGGAGGAATTCCAAAAAAAGTATTGCCTACTTCGGAGCCCAGAGAATCAATTACAACGTTAATACGGTACGTAGCTTTTTCTGCTCCATCCTGTACTACATATCCCAGTAACCCCAACCATGCGGCCACCACACTTTTTGCCATATCTTTATCTGGCGTCAATCCAGTAACATCCAATTTAATAATTGATCCTTTTGGCATAGGTAATGGTGAATCAATCTGTTTAGGAAGACTGCGTGAGATCGCTTCACTGATGAGTAATTGCTCAGTAGCTGTTCTTGCTGAATTCGTTATTTTTTGTGTTGTCGAACAAGCTGATATTAATCCCATTAACAGCATACTTAAGAAAATCATATGGGCAATTCTTTTCATAACAAATTTTCACTCCCAAGTTACACAGGTTTAATAGTCATTAAGAAACTTACTGACTTAAAATCATCAGCTTAAATTCTTACATCAGTTAGCGCTTGAGTTCAGTTTGAATGAGTACACATCGAGTGAATTTCTATCCGTCATCGTTAATTCGGCGAAACACAACTGGAATACTTACAGACTGTATTAAAAACAATAAGGCATCATTGACTGCTTGTTTGGCTGCATCAGTATTACCATTCTTACCTTCTTTAACAGCCAAATTTAAGCATCTGATACCTTCATTCAAAAAAATATGGTCGATTCTTCGGTAATTATCACTTCTTGTGGCGCTTGCATGAACCCTCGCGACCTCGGCAAGTTTTGCAACGGTTTTTCCATCTGAAGACCTGGATGCGGAATAAGTGTGCAGAATCGCTTCGGATAAATGATCAAATCCTGCAAATGTGCTGTAGGAGGAAAAAGCGTTAAAGGAAGTGAAAACTAGAATTAGGCTGCATATAGCTAGAGTTACGGTTTTCATGATCACTTACCCCCAAAAATTTAATATCAACAATGCAAAATGCATCGAAATATAGAGTCAATAGCTCATTTAGGTGGGTGGATTCGAGAACAAAAAACTTCAAAAAATATTTAGTAGTAATTTTAGATAATTTGCACGTTTTAATAATTTACTGCTTGCTTAAAAAGTTAATCATCACCAACCCATTGTTCATCTTAAAGTTGCCAGTTAACTATGTGAATAAGCATTTTGCTTATTTTTAACGGCACTAGGTTAGCAGAAACAATCTGTGGGTTTTAGAGTCATTATTCCAGAATAACTTACTGATATTACTATAATTCCAAAATATTAATAAAAGCAGCATCATTAATACAAATCTGATCGCGCGTATAGTCAAGCATTCCACGATTTCTGAAATCATTCAAAATTGTACTTACCACAGAACGGCTTGCTCCCACTAAATCCGCCACTTCCTGCTGGGTCAAATGGATTTCCAAGGTATATCCATGAGAACATCTTATTCCAAACATCTCAGCCAAATCTAATAATGTAGTTACAACGCGTACTTCAATTGGTTGAGTCAAAATAGTTCTTAACTTGCGTTCTACTCTCTGTCTCCGAGCATACATATCTTCAATGACATGCCAAGCCAACTCTGCTTGATGAGACATCATTGTTTTAAAATCACCATATGCTATTCGATAGTAATTAACTTCACCCAATGTTTGCGCAGTCTCATCTATTTCCTGACCGGCAGAGTTATTTTGAAAGCAACCAGTGACATCCCCTCTTTTAAGCAGATCAATAGTAATTTCACTCCCTTGCTCCGCTATATGAGAAAGCTTAACAATACCGTTTTTTATCCAAAATAAATTGGAACAACGATCACCTTGGTGGTAAAGAAAAGCATTTTTAGAAACATTAATTTCCTGAATGGAAGGATAAACTTTCTGCAATTGATTCAAATCACGTTCAAAGATTTCGTTAATCAACCTGGATTTAGCATCGCGTACTATGGATTGCATTTTCAATTCCATTGAAATTTAACTGTATTTAATTATGCAATAATTTAGCTGCTTAACGAACTTAGAAATCAGCACAAATGAGACGTGACAAATCTGACGAATATTGGCGAGTGTTGGTGAGCACCGGCGAGTATATTATTAATAAAAACAGTTAGCTAAAACACCTGTTAATCCGCAGGTCCCAGGTTCGAGCCCTGGTCGGGGAGCCATATTTTTCTTGGACTTACCACTGCTATCACTGATCGCCGGACTCCATGATTGCAGGTCGGAGGCAAATCTGACGCTGAATATTTATCAGACTCAGCAGTATCCCCCGAATTCATAACGTGACAGAATCGTGACATCGCTTTGCTGTCACTTCCCAATTCTGAATAAGCGCAAGAAATAAAGTTGCAAATATTAGTCAGGGGCGACAATTGTATTGCGACAGCATAACTAAAAGTTCAAATCAGATGGATTGAAGTATCTCTTATATATATTTCAGGTAACCATTTGTCAAAATTCCTTAGACGACATACAGCGCTGACAAGATACAGGCTTGGATAGGGCTCTCCAGGTTTTTTCTATTGAGTTTTCTGCTGGTCGTTTTCTTGTTTTTCAGACTTCTCTTCCTGCTTGATCCATTTATCGTAACAATCGAGGCCACAATAATACATAATATAGTCAGTAGCTTTCACGCTTTTAGCTTCGGAAATAGGTATTTCTTTGAAGCATACTACACAGGAAACTCTTTCTGGTTCAACTAATTTCTTTTGCTCAGTCATTTCAAAATCCTTTTAATCTATTTGAAATAGTGATGATGATTCCTATTATGATTGGAGCTGAATCTGGCATCTCATTTTATCAGTTTCTGTGTAGTCCACACTCGCGGTTTTCGTCCGCTTTCGCAGGATCGAAGTAATCCCATTCATTGGGTAGATTATGTTGCTTCAGATAATTTTCCATATCGGCATCCGTCCAATAGAAAACAGGATTGATTTTGATGGTGTTATAAATTTCATCCTTGGAGAGAATATCCAGCTTGGCGCGCCCCGGATTTTGTACTTTGCGTAAAGCTGTTAACCAGACTACAGGTGCAAGTTCTTTCATGCCACGTTGAAAGGGCTCTAGCTTCATCATTTCACTAAATTTCTTCAGTTCAGCTTCATCGTCGACATTTGGAATTGGCCCATAAATAGCATCACGATGTGCAGCAGTTAGCTTTGGCAAATAAGTCTTAAGGTTGAGATTGAGTCTCTCACAAAGTTTCTCGGCATATCGGTAAGTCGCTGGCCGGTTGTAACCGTGATCAACCCAAAGCACTGGAATATCCGGCTGTACTTGAACGCAGAGATGAAGAATGACCGCTTCAAAAGGGCGGAAGTTGGTCGACACAATAGCATGACCGTTCGCTCGTTCAATGCCCCATCGTACTATGTCTAGTGCAGGTTTATTTTGTAACGCTGCATTGTGTTCTGCAATTTTATTATTCGTCATTTTAGATTTTTTTTGCGAAAAACTTGTCAAATTTTTGTGTTATATAAAAAGAAAGACGGTTTTGATGACAAGCACAATTTGACAGTAGAGAGAGAATGTTACTTTTATTAAATTGTCTTCATACCTGCTAAACAATAACTATGACTTACTCAATATTCAAAGATTCCTTAACATAATCAGAATGGAGAAATAATGTCTACCCTCGTCACTCACCTTGCTCCCGATTTTACTAAGCCTGCCGTTTTGCCTAATGGCAGTTTTGATGAAAATTTCAATTTTCATGCCCATATTCGCGATAAATATGCAGTATTGTTTTTCTACCCCCTTGATTTCACCTTCGTCTGCCCATCGGAAATCATTGCACATTCTCATCGGGCGAAAGATTTTCAGCGGCGTAATGTGGAAGTGATCGGTGTCTCGGTGGATTCCCATTTCACGCATTATGCCTGGCGCAATACACCGATAACCCAAGGCGGCATCGGTCCGATTGATATTACGCTGGTATCTGATTTGGGTGGGGAGGTGATGAATGCTTACGGAATCAGTCATCCGAATCATGTGGCGTTACGCGGTTCATTCTTGATCGACAAAAAGGGAATCGTTCGCCATCAGGTAGTTAACGACTTGCCGCTCGGCCGGGATGTTGACGAGATGTTACGGATGGTCGATGCGCTGCAATTCTTTGAGGAGCGCGGAGAGCTCTGCCCGGCAGGCTGGAAAAGTGGAGAGCCTGGTATGAAAGCAAGCCCTGAAGGAGTGGCGGAATATCTCAGTCATCACGCGGAAAAATTGTAAACTTGAGAAAACAGTTTTTACTGTAGCTTTTCTATGAAGCAATAAGGAGAAACACATGAACCTGGATAAAGATAAAGCTGTGGCATTACTCAATCAGATCATGGAACTCGAGCTTGCTGGCGTAGTGCGTTATACACACTACTCCTTGATGGTATACGGCTATGGCCGCATTCCTATTGTCGAATGGTTGAATAAGCAAGCCGAAGAAGGATTATTGCATGCCCGCAAGGCGGGTGAGCTCGTCACTTTGCTGGAAGGGCATCCTTCGCTTGCCATCGGCCCTTTACTTGAGACGCATCAACATGATAATAGTTTGGTCTGTTCGGCTCCTGTTGGCGATATTCTTCGCGAATCTCTTGCTCATGAAAACGAAGCTCTGAAAGCCTATTACCAATTATTGGAATTGGCTCAAGGCAAATCAGTGGTTTTGGAGGAATACGCTCGCGGTTTAATAGTAGAAGAGGAATTACATGCCGATGCAATCAGAAAGATGTTGCAACAACCCTGCGCAACGGAAAAATTATAAATATCAGAGTTTCACCAACAAATGGTGAATGCGTTGTTTTTGAGAGCCTAAAAAAGTAACGAGTGATAGGCGAAGCAAAATAAAGTGAACATGAGCAGTATTTTTAGTGCTTCCTTAAAGTACAAGAGCTATCCAAAAAATGAAATAACTGGTCACAATCTGTTCTGACAGTTACCCGATTTGACGGTGTGCCTGTTTAATGAATAGCTTCGTGGCAAGACCACGGGGAATAGTGAGTTTAAAAAAGTGAAAGCATCATTCTCCAGTACCCAGATTTATCCGATTTGGTGAGCCGTCCATCGCTTGGATTTTTATCACCACTGGCAATGTCCGCTTTCAAGCCGGGCCGGGGTGACCACGGCAGCGCAGTAAAGGTAAAACCTGTATCAGAAGCAACTGTCCAGGCACGGATAGTTTGACTGCCGATATGGCCGATCTGGAATACTGCTTCCAGATTCCAGTCCCAATTCTTTGCAGAACCAAACAGTCGGGTGCCGAAAGAATGCCTGTGCTCCCGCCCCTGCGCTGCTGCAAACCGACCTTGATCTCTTTCATAACCAAGCCAGTAGAGATCGATTTTGAGCGGCGCAATACTTTCCGGTGCGAATGTGGCATATAAGCCGTACAGCGCCTGCGACTTGCTAATCACATCATCAAATGCTTCCGGTTTATTGAAAACCGGACGAAAGGCGAGAGCATCAATGCGATATGGCCCCTGTTTCCAACTGGCGCGTGCGCCATCGAAAGCAAGACGGATATTGGGACCCTCTCGTACCGCGATCAAGCGCGAGGTGCCCAAAATAACTTCCTGTCTGCCCGCACGGAGGGAAAATCTATCGCCGTTCCAAGCCAGAAAACCCTGCTGCAAGTCGATATTGCTTTGATCGTTGCTCTCTGCACCCCCACGGCGTCCAGATTCATCATAGGCCCCGAATTGCATGAACATCTGAGCATGCTTGCCGACACGTAGGTCGCCATGCATTAAGCCCCGAAACAGTGTATAGCTGTCACCCCTATGGCTGTTCATTGTGTTACCGATACCGAAATCCAGAGGCCAATAACCTTGGGCGCGCACGCGCGCGTCAGAACCGAGCGTAAGAGTAGTTTCCTCGGTGATACGCCAGCATTTGGGTGTCATTTTGTTGCAATTTGACCCCCAGTTCTCCTCGAATCGTAGCGGCATATATTCGGATGCAGCCACTGACAATGACATTGCAAACAGTACAACGGTAATCAGACTGGTTTTATATTTTCTGGCCGTCTGTTGGCACATATAGAGGTTTACTGAGCAAGCGAGGTTTTATATGCATCATATTACCCAGCACGAACAGCCGAGCACACCCCAGAAGCCACGCTGGTCACCAATATTCACAGCATCTTGATACGCACGTCCATGAGCATGTCCATGCAAGGAACAACTGATCCCGCAGCCGCAAGCTGTCTGAGCAAACGCATTTAATGCGGCCACATTAGCCGCAGGCTTGAAATAGCCGCTGTAGTGATTCACCGGAGACCAATCTGGCATGGCTGGTGGCAAGGGTGGAGAAAGCGCGCTGAATTCGTCATCACCGTAAACAATGCGCCCGCCGACGATCGTCAGCACCGAAACAAGATTGCGAATTTCGTCTTCCGGCACGCTAGAGTAGTCGGCGGACAGTACGGCGAGGTCCGCGTATTGACCGACTTTAATCTGACCTTTGATACCCTCCTCGTTCGAAAACCAGGTATTTGCCTGCGTGTACAGACGTAACGCAGTCTCGCGATCGACAAGATTCGCTACCGGGTACAGCGAGAGACCGCCCAAAGTTTTACCACTAGTCAGCCAATAAAGGGCATTCCATGGATCGTAGCTGGCCACACGAGTGGCGTCAGTACCAGCGCCGACATTGACGCCCATTTGCAGCATACGCCGATAAGGCGGCGTGCGCTCCGCAGCTTTGTGGCCGTAGCGCTGCACGAAAAATTCACCCTGATAAGCCATGCGGTGCTGTATGGCGATACCGCCGCCAAGTTTGGCGATACGCTCAAGATTGGCATCGGTTACGGTTTCGGCATGATCAAAAAACCAGTGCAGTCCGTCAAAGGGAATATCCCGATTCACCTTTTCGAATACATCCAGCGCACGTGAGATGGTCTCATTGTAGGTGGCGTGCAGACGGAATGGCCAGTGATTACTGACAAGAATGCGCACTACCGCCTCCAGATCGTTCTCCATATTCGGCACCATATCCGGACGTGGCATGCGAAAATCCTCGAAATCTGCTGCAGAAAAGACCAGCATTTCGCCTGCGCCGTTATGCCGGTAGTAGCTATCACCGTCGCCAGGTTTTCCCATCTTTGTCCACTTCGTGAAGTCGGCAACCTCTTCTCCAGCTTTTTGTGTGAACAGGTTATAGGCGATACGTAGGGTCAGCTCACCCGTTTGGTGCAATTCTTCAATAATCTTGTAATCGTCTGGGTAGTTCTGAAAACCGCCACCGGCATCAATGACGCTGGTTATACCCAGGCGGTTCATTTCCCGCATGAAATGGCGCGTGGAATTGAGCTGATACTCGTAAGGCAGCTTGGGACCTTTGGCAAGCGCCGAATACAGGATCAGCGCATTGGGCTCTGCCAGCAGCAGACCTATCGGTTCTCCGTTGGCGTCCTTGGCAATCAAACCGCCTGGCGGATTAGGCGTGTCACGATCGTAGCCGCAGGCGCGCAGTGCTGCGCGATTTAGCAGGGCGCGATCGTAAAGATGCAAGATGAAAACCGGGGTATCCGGTGCGACTGCATTGATTTCGTCAAGTGTCGGCAAGCGTTTTTCAGCGAACTGCATTTCTGTAAAGCCGCCGACGATGCGCACCCATTGCGGTGCGGGCGTGCGTGCTACCTGTTCCTTCAGGCGGCGCATGGCATCAGCCAACGAGGGGATGCCGTCCCAGCGCAACTCCATATTGTAATTGAGTCCACCGCGGATGAAATGCAGATGCGAATCGATCAGACCGGGAATGACGCGGCGGCGGTTAAGATCAATTACCAGTGCATGGTCTTCGGCAAAGCACATCACCTCGTCGTCGTTTCCCACAGCAATGAAACAGCCTTCCGCAATGGCAACGGCCGTGGCTTGCGGATTCTGGCGATCCAGCGTCGTGAATTGACCGTTGTGTAGTATCAATTGGGTTTTGTGGTTCTGCATTGATGAACCTCGCAAAGTTTCAGCAAGCACGCCAGTTTTCGAAAAACAATAAAGACGCTCCGGCTGTTTGCAAAATACGCCGACGGCGCAGGGTTACCGCGCTATCACCCATGTTTCATCCCTTTCGGAGCCTGACTATTTATTTCTTGGTAATGGCGAAGTAGCTCGTCATCAGGTTACGGTAGTTAGGCAGATAACTGGAAAATAAAGCACCCAACCCTTCGATATCATTACGCCAGTCGCGGTGCAATTCGCAAGCCACGCCAAACCAGCTCATCAGTTGCACACCGGAAGCTTGCATGCGTGCCCAAGCGGCGTCACGAGTTATTTCATTAAAAGTACCGGAAGCATCGGTAACTACGAATACTTCATAACCTTCTTCGATCGCAGATAACGCTGGAAAAGCGACGCAGACTTCAGTGACTACACCGGCGATGATCAGTTGCTTGCGGCCAGTTTTTTTGATCGCATTGACAAAATCTTCGTTATCCCAGGCATTGATATTGCCGGGACGAGCGATATACGGTGCAGTAGGGTGCATCTCCTTGATTTCCGGAACCAGCGGCCCATTGGGGCCTCCTTCAAAGCTGGTGGTCAGGATGGTGGGCAACTTGAAATATTTACCACAGGCTGTTATGGCTAACACGTTATTCTTGAACTCATTCGGTGAAAAATCCTGCACCAGTGAAATCAGCCCTGCCTGATGATCCACCAATAGCAAAACAGCATCATCTTTAGAAAGCCGGTTGTATTTGAAAGTCTTGTTCATTGTAGTGCTCCTTTCATTGGTTGTTGTTATGCATTTTTATTCAATACAGCGCATAGAATCGGTCACTGATGATCTTGCCATCTTTCCAGTGCTGTACCGCTACTTGATCAAACTTTTTGTGGCCTAAATCTTTATGCTTGTATTCATAATGCCACTCGGTCATCGTGACGTTTTCTCCTACGGTGGTCGATACAATTTCCGATTTGAGCCATACTTCAACACCTTCGAATAATTCGGATTCTCGATCTTTGGCTTGTTTCAAGCCTTTCGCCACCACATCATTTCTTTCGACTACGATGCAATCGGGATGGTAATACTTATCCATCGATTCCAATATCTCGCCATTTAAAATCATCCGATTTAAGTCGTTAAGTTTTTCTTCCAAGGTCATTTTTATTCCTAATTCTTCGCTTTCTAAAAGAACTGCAACTTAGAAACAAGACTGATTTGTGAGCTTATGTGGAAGGGATTGGTGCTATTTTGCCCATCTTGCCGCTCTGGTAGTCTATCTTGGCCTGGCGAATTTGCTCCGCAGTATTCATGACAAATGGACCGCTGCCTGCGATGGGTTCTTCGATGGGTTCACCACTCAACAAAAGTGCGATGGTATCGGGTTTGCTGCTGATACAGATATGATCACCTGCCCGATCGAACAAGCTAACCTCTGCGGTAGCGAGGATTTCCGAATCATCGATGCAAATTGATCCCTTGAGCACTACCAACAATGTGTTGTAACCATCCGGCGCAGCAAAGTTAATAGACTGATCACTGGTCAAACGCAAATCCCATACATTAATCGGCGTAAAGGTATGCGCTGGTCCAGTAGTTCCATCGAATTCACCCGCAATGACGCGCACTCTTCCTTGATCCCCTGGGAGATTGACTGCGGGAATCTGGTTATCCAGAATGCTTTGATAATGAGGTGGCGACATCTTATCCTTAGCGGGTAAATTCACCCAAAGCTGCACCATCTCAAGTACACCACCATGCCTTGCAAAATCCCGGCCATGAAACTCTTCATGAACCAAGCCAGAAGCTGCGGTCATCCATTGCACATCGCCAGGACCAATCCTGCCGCCACCACCAGAGCTATCACGATGCTCTACTTCACCGCTATACACGATAGTGACCGTTTCAAAACCGCGATGTGGATGTTCGCTCACACCATGGCGTTGCTCAGTCGGTGAGAATTCCATGGGTCCAGCATAATCAAACAGCAAAAAAGGACTGGTCATAGGGCCCAGTATTGAATAGGAAAATAATGTGCGTACAGGAAAACCATCACCAACCCAGTGCTGATCTGTATTCCGTTGGATACGTAACAGCTTCTTAACGGATGGATCAGATTTTAATGTCTGCATAGCTTATTATCCCCCAACTAGATTTTGTGTTTACGTGATAGATTAATACCGTCAGGATAAATTACAAGTACGCACAAAAAGGATACTGCCACGCGAAGGATGTCAAATGTCAAAGAAAGAAGCCTGTTGTCCCGTAGAAGTGACGTTGAAAGTGATTGGAGGGCGTTGGAAAGTTCTGATTATCCATAGCCTATTAAACGGTACGATGCGATTTAATCAGTTACAAAGGGATTTAACAGGAATTACTCACCGTACCCTCAGCCGACAATTGCGAGAAATGGAAGCAGACCAATTAATTATCAGGAATAATTTCAACGAGATTCCCCCGCACGTAGAATATTCATTATCTCCGTTAGGACATTCACTTAAAACTATCCTGTATGCGATGGACGAATGGGGAAAAAATTATGATGCAGGAGGCAAATAAAAGTGAGTACTTTAAGTGTGTTACGAACTGCATCAGCTACTCTCAATACACTTGTGCTACACAGTGCCGTTGCAAATAGCCTATTTTCAGTTTTATCAACATAACAGTAAGACATCATGATACAAATCATCGGAATTACAGGAAGTCTACGTAGCGGTTCGTACAATACTGCACTGCTCTACGTATGGCCGCAGGACTAATGCCGAACAAAGCCAAGTTGGAGATCGCGACACTCAAAGGCATTCCGCTCTATGATGAAGATATCGAGGTCAATGAAGGTATTCCTCAAACAGTTATTGTGCTGCAAGAACAAATTGCTGCTGCGGATGGATTATTGCTGGCTACCCCAGAATACAATAATTCCATACCGGGCGTGCTCAAAAATGCGATTGACTGGCTATCTCGGCCACCAAGTAGTATTGCACGAACTTTCGGCGATCGTCCAGTTGCACTAATGGGGGCATCGCCCGGCGGATTTGGCACAGTCCTGTCTCAGAATGCCTGGCTCCCTGTGCTACGGGCATTAGGCATGCGTCCATGGTTCGGTGGACGGTTGCTCATATCACGAGCACATCACGTCTTCAATGAATCGGGTCAAACGGTAGATGAGGCAGCACATGAGCAACTCCGAAGTTTTCTTGCTGGGTTCGCCGAGTTCATCCAAGCTAGTAGCAGCCGCGCTGGAGATTGAGTGTTGCCAGAACCATTTGGCTAAGTGCTTGCTCAGCGTAACGGGCGCCCGAAGCGGGATGCCTGCAGGGTGACATCGGCACGCTCCCAAGCTTTTTTGAAGCGCGCTTCGATAAGCCTTGCCTGATCATCCTTTTTTTGCGCGCGCAATGCCTGTATCAGTCCGTAGAGTGCCCAACCATTGTTACGATTTCGCCGCAAGTCTTCCCAGTAAACGGTTTCCGCTTCAGTTGGCTGACCTGCTTCCAGCAAGATAGCACCCAGTGCCAAGCGTGGCGGGAGATGAAATTCTGATGGCTCTGTATATACCAGGGCATCCTCTAGGCGAACCGCTTTTTCAAGGTATGCAATAGCCTGATCGAATTGACCGTGAGCAGCGGCAATTTCACCTGCCAGTACTTCAGGTGCGATACTGAGTATGGTGCTGGTAGTATTTTTAGACAACAGCGCATTGTCTAGTGACGGGTTTTTCATGATCTTGCGCAGCGCTATTAACTCCTGCTCAGCTAGTAGCGGTTGCCTCATCGCAACAAATGCTAGACCACGTACATAATGCCAGCTCCCGTTCAAAAATGGATTGGTTGACGGTGGCGCAGGTTGTTCAAGAATTTCTTGCCAATGTCCAAACCTGGCTAATGCCCAATAAGGTGTCACGCGAAAAATTGCCGTCAATGGAATCGCTTTTAGCACTTCATCGTCAATTTTGCCAGCAGCTTGTTTGGCAGATTCGATTGCAATCTTGCTTTGACCATCCAGTGTGGCTGCGAACCAGAGAAAGTGAATGTTGTGCGGATAATAGACCATCGGGTATAACCCTTGGGCATGGCATTGTGTAATGTAATTTTCGTCTGCCGCGATTGCCAATTGATTGCTTTTCATGGAATCGGCGTAGCGTCCGATCCGCTGATAAATATGCGATGCCATGTGTATTATATGCCCTGCCTCCGGCATTAAGTTCAGCAAGGTATCGGCTGCCTTCTCTGCACGCTCAGGTGTACTGGTCGGCTCAATCAGGTGAATATACATGTGCAGCGCGCCAGGATGTTGCGGATTGCGCTGTAATACATCTTCAGTAAGCGCGACGATTTCGGCTGTGCCTTCATACGGAGTACCGTCGAGCATCCAGTAGCCCCAAGGTCGCAAATCCATCATGGACTCGACATACAGCACCGCGATATCCGCATCATCCGGAAAACTCTGATGCACCTCCCGCATTGCCTCCGCGTAAGCCTTATCATTCGTTGTTCTGTGTTCGGTTTTTCCTGAATAGCGCTTTTCCAGCGCGCTAATGAGTGCTCGTTCTCTTGGCGAAGCATTCATCATCAGTGACTTGGCTTGCTGCATAATTTCCAAAGCCTGCGGCTCCTCATTCGGCTCCATCATGGCGTTAATATTAGGACCGAGTACAAGTGCCTGACCCCAGTAAGCCATCGCAAGTTCGGGATCAAGCCTTGCCGCCTCACGAAATGCGCGGCGTGCCTCAGCATGGTTGAATGCATACGCAAGATTGAGGCCCTGATTGATATATTGCTGTGCCAGCGGATTGCGTGTACTGACTGGAAATGTGTGCGTACCCAGATTTTGCAGTCTAGGTATAAGTTGGTCATCTGATTCAGTTGCTGCAAATGATTCAAAAGTACTTGCGACAACCAGAGTCAGAGCTAGTATTGCAAGGCGAAAAGTATGGGGTTGCATAATCATTACTCCCTTGATGAAAAATATTTTTCATGACCGGCAAAATTTTTGCATGCTATTCAGCCGTAGTTGGATCAATCACGGACCTGACTTGAGAAATACGATTGGCTGGAAACTCGCCTTGTTCAGCATGTGCTCTAACGGTGGCCTCATCGGGGGCAATGTAGACGCAATAGACTTTATCGTCAGTCACATAACTTTCCAGCCACTGGATTCGTGGTCCCATACTGTTTAAGATACCGCATGATTTCTGCGAAATGGCTTTTAGCTCTTGTTGTGTCAGTGAACCTGCTCCAGGAATTTCGCGTTCAATAATATATTTTGGCATTTTTATCCCCTCTAAAATTGAATTAATAATATGACCGGTCGTCTATTTATTCGATAAAAATAATCAAGCCTTAAAATAATCTTCCAGCAAATCCTGACAACATTGCTTAACCGGCGCAGATGACTTCTCTATTTGCATTCGCAGTAAAGCTCCTTGCCAGGCATTGATCAGCAAATCAGCCATTGCTTCGGACGATTTGTCTGACCTTACTGTTCCTTGCTGTTGCGCATTGGCCAATCCAGACTGCAATAAATCTCGATAGCGCCTGATAGCCGATTGCAGGGATTGCTGACAAACATCGTTGGTGCTGCCGATTTCTCCCATCAGATTACCCAGCAGGCAACCGCCTTTAAATTGGTTATTTTCGAGTTCCACAATTAGCTCGTCAAAATATCTCCTGATTGCGTTTAGCGCGTCCGTGTCGGTTTTGCTCAGATGTGTGGACAACCTCACAATAAAAGGATCAATATAGTGCTGAATGACCTCAGCACCAAAATCCTCTTTGCTGCCGAAATAATTATAGAAAGAACCCTTTGGAACGCTCACCGCATCGAGAATTTCCTGCAACCCGGTACCGTGATAACCTTGCTCAATAAATAAAGCGACGCCTTGGTTTAAGAGGTTTTCTCTATTGAGTTCTTTTTGGATTGATTTAGCCATATGCATACAATATGACCAGTCGTCTTAATTGTCAAATAAAATTTTGTTAAACGCTTTTGCGGCAAGATGTAAATTGATGCATTTAGATTTCTAGCATGTTGACACCGGTCGAATATTGCTTAGACCTTTTTGACTGGTGGATGCCCAATCCAGCTTACTGATTGGCAATTGATTTAAACGTTAAACTGTAAGAAATCTCAGAGTTGTTTACAGATAGGTTGATTGAAATAAGCGGTGAGTATTTCATAAGGGGTGGCATTATTCAAACTCTTGTGAGGCTTAACGGTATTGTAGAAATTAATGAAACGGAGAAGCTGAATGTGCCGATCGGCGCAGTCTTTAAAGTGAATCTTGCTGTGCCACATATCCATCAGGGTGCGGATAACCCGCTCAGCTTTACCGTTGGTTTGCGGACGATTGATGCGGGTAAACTTCTGACCGATACCGTGCTGCCTGCAAGCTTTGACGAAAGCGTGGCTGTCAGTTCCTTTAAATTCTTTACCGTTGTCAGAATAAGCATAGTCGATCTGGTAAGGACATTGAGCAACAGTGCTTGTGAGAAAGCAAGCTGCACTATGCTGGGTTTTATCGGGAAG
>NZ_FNOE01000008.1 GCF_900106555.1 Nitrosomonas oligotropha
TTCCTGACGATCCAATAATGTTAAGCGAGTGCGTTTGTGTATGTTCATCTACAGTATTCTCCTGAATACTGTAAACAACGCTAGGAATTCTTACAGTTAATCATAATGATTAGGGTTTGATCAGCAGTGGCAACCAGCGATACCCATCGCAGTGACTGCAATGCCGTCGACGCGCAGATGCATGCGTGGATCACCGCTATCGCCAGGTATGACGAACAAGCATTGGCGGAGCTATACGAAGCAACACTGGCGCGCGTTTACGGCATCGCGCTGCGGATCACATGTAACCCGCAAGCGGCGGAAGAAGTGAGCGAGAGGATGTGTACAGGCAGGTGTGGCGCGAAGCGCCGCGCTTCGATGCGCAACGCGGCAATGTCATCGCCTGGCTGCTGACGATCGCGCGCAGCCGGGCGTTGGATTATTTGCGCAAGGCGGACGATGCCGAGCTTTGCGAAGAACCGGAGCTGCTATTAACCAACGAACCTTCGCACGACGGCGATCCGCAAGATTTGCTGGCGGCGGCGCAAAATAACGCCAAATTGAATCAGGCGCTGCAACAGCTCGAACCGGTGCAGCGCCAATTAGTTGCGATGGCTTTCTTCCGCGGCTTGACGCACGAAGAAATCGCCGCTTTCAGCGATATGGCCTTGGGCACGATCAAATCGCATATCCGCCGCGCGCTCAAGCAGCTGCACGATGTGCTCGAGGACGATTTAGTCAAAGGTTTTGAACGATGAAAAAACGCTACTCATTAGACTCGGATAATCCGCAGCACGCCGACAAAGTTGAAGCGTCGCTGCTGGAAGGATTGGAACCAGCACAGCCGAGCGATCAACAACGCGCAAAAATCCGCGCCCAGCTTTTCCAGCGCATCCATGCCAGCACCGCAGCGGAATCCGCACGCATCACGGTACGCAGTGATCAGGGCCAATGGCACAAGATTCTCCCCGGCGTGCGCGCCAAAACACTCGATCAACATAACCGCGCTTTCCTGCTCGACATCGAACCCGGCGCCAGCCTGCCGATGCACCGCCACCACGAAGACGAAGAATGCATCGTGCTGCGCGGCTCCGCCAGCCTCGGTCACCTCAAGGTGAACAGCGGCGATTATCACCTGGCACGCGCGGGCAGCCGTCACGGCAAAATATCATCGGAAAGCAGCGCGTTGCTGTACCTGCGGGGTATACCGGTGGGCCACACCGCCGAAGTCGCGCGCGACCTGCTCACCGCATACCTGCCCGGCGATGGCCGCGAATTGATCACCATCCGCGCCAACGAAGGCGAGTGGTCAGAACTCGCACCCGGTGTCTCCAGCAAGCCGCTGCACGACGACGGTCAAACCCGCTCATCATTACTGCGCATCGCCGCCGGAACCCATTGGTCATCGCAGCAAGCATCGCTCGCCCACGATGAAGAATGCTTGTTGCTCGAAGGCGACGCGTTCTTCGGCGACACGCTGCTATGCAGCGGCGACTGGCAACTCGCGCCGACGGGTTCCGAATCCCGTCCGATTTCCTCCGATCGCGGCGCGCTGGTATTCATGCGCGGCGCGCGCATCGCGGCGTAACCGTTCGAGGCTCGCCCATGCGCATCGGTATTGATCTCGGCGGTACTAAAATTGAAGGCGTAGTGCTGGACGCTGACGGTAAAGAGCTGGTTCGAAAGCGCGTGGATACGCAGCAATCGGCTGGCTATTGGGCGATTTTGCACACTATTGTGCAGCTCACCCGGCAATTGGAAATGGAAACCGGCCAGCAATGCCCGGTAGGTATCGGCACGCCGGGCGCGATCTCGGCGGTCAGCGGCACGATGAAGAATTCCAATACCGTGTGTCTGAACGGACAACCGCTGTTCGAGGACTTGCAAGGACTATTGAACCGGCCACTGCGCATCGCCAACGACGCCAATTGCTTTGCCTTAAGCGAAGCGCTGGACGGCGCGGGCAAAGGTTACGGCGTGGTGTTCGGCGTCATCATGGGCACCGGCGTCGGCGGCGGCATCGTGTTCAACGGACAATTACATCAAGGCCGTCAACATATAGGCGGAGAATGGGGTCACAACATCCTGGAACGGAACGGGCCGGATTGCTACTGCGGGCAGAAGGGCTGCGTCGAAACATTCATTTCCGGTCCCGCCCTGGCCGCCGATTATCACCGCCACGGCGGCAATCGCGCCTTGCAAGCCAATGACATTGTCGCACTGGCAGCGCAAAGCGATGCCTTGACGGAAGCGGCGATGCAGCGCTTCCTCGACCGCTTCGGCCGCGCGCTGGCGACCGTCATCAACATCCTCGACCCCGATGTCATCGTGCTGGGCGGCGGATTATCGAATATCGACCGGCTCTATAGCGAAGGCCGCGAGAACGTCGCACGCTATGTGTTTAACGATCAATTCATCACGCCAATCTTGAAAAATATCCACGGCGACAGCTCCGGTGTTAGAGGGGCTGCGCAGTTGTGGCGGAGTGATGAAGTCTGACAGACAAACAACGAAAATCAAAAATACCCCTCGTTTAAAAATCCAAGATATACTGCCAATCAGCGTATATCACCAACTAAGGATACAAAATGCAAGTTTCTAAATGGGGCAATAGCTTAGCGGTAAGATTACCCGCCGCCGTAGTCGAAGTATTAGATCTCAAGGAAGGCGACGATATTGAAATTCATGTCACCGGATCGCGCAACCTGGAGATCAGCAAAACACCGGAAGCACGCGAGATTCTCGCCCGCTTAAGAAAATACCGGGGGAAATTACCGGCGGATTTCAAATTTGACCGTATCTAAGCCCATGATCGATAAGGCATTTCTGGATACCAACATTCTCTTGTACTTACTGTCTGCGCCCCCCCCCTGAGTATCGGCTTCAAGCAACACACTTCAACCGCTTCACGATCCCTCCCGAATTCAACAGCCAAACTTGCATAGGTTTGATGCGCCGCACTATTAACTCAGCCAGCAGGAATAGTCCAGCCGTTACTTGAATTAACGACGTTCCTGACTATTCTGAAGTCTGACTTTGGATTAGCCGGGACATGGAAAAAATATCACCGCCCCTCGGGAAAGCCGTTCCGGAAGCAAGTGCTCGCTTTAAAGTCATTTCACTGACCGACTGACTGAATGCCGGTGCTCTGGAGCTCGACGCGATGTCAGTCGCGATATTGGAAACCTAAGCTATCGCGGAAACCATCAAATCCTATTTGCATCATAGCCGCAGCCCCCGGATCTATTTTTACCGCGACAAGGAAAAGCGGGGAATCGATCTACTCATTGAAGAAAACGGAACACTCTATCCGGTCGAAATCAAAAAATCGGCAGCTGTTCACACTATGAAATTCAGAGGATTCAGTATGATCGAGAACCTCGACACCCCGATCGGTCATGGTGGAGTAATCTGTTTTGTAAATACCTGGATACTGCTATCCGATCATGTGGATGCGATACCGGTAGGGTATTTGTGATTGTCATGTCAGCAAGAAGCATTTGAGAAAATATCCTGGGAAGCTGCCAGTATATTTTAATTTCAGCGTTTTAATCTAAAGACCTATCAATTTCATTGCTTTACCATGAAATAAATACCAGTGTTTAGAAAATATTAAGAGTAGAAGAAATTATTCCCTTACTTTATGCAACAACAGTATACTCAATCGATCTTGTGATAGAATTCAATACAACCTATTAATTTATAGATACTTTTAAATTATTTTCAGCAGAACTATTTTGTCACATAAAGAATCCATCTTCTTTTTGCTATTCAAATCATTTCTTTCCGTAATTTCGTAGTGCTTTGCATGATGATCTAAAGTGAGCACGAATTGATAACTAAAGAATCTCAGATGAAACCTGACGTTTTCACCGAATATCGCACAATAGCAATCCCTCTTCAATCCTCTAAATCTACTGATGAACTAATTAATCATAACGAAGATCAAGAACGATTCTTTGTCGGTCGAAAAAATATCACAGAAAAATTAGTTGATCTGTTACAAAGCACCAGAAGACTAAGAGGCAGCTACTTGATTGCCGGTTATCGTGGCTCTGGAAAAACCAGTGTGGTTGACAAAGCTTTAAGTTCAGCTGTAGCGAACAAAAATGAGGAGAAGAAAAGAAATCTAAAGATATACCACGTAAGGATTAACTTAGGTGACAATAGTCAATTAACACCAATGAATATTTACTATTCCATTGCCAATATTTTGCGCAATACGATTGCTGATGGGAATAATAGTACCAAGTCACCACCATCAACGTGGGAAAAGATATCCAAATGGACGCGGAATTTTTTTTCAGAACCTTCCATTAAGCTACGAAATATAGGCGCAAGCTCTGTACTTTTCGCCTGCATGGCAGCGCCATTGATCCTCTTACTTAATCCAGAGCAGATACTTATTGTTTCTGAGTGGCTAATACCTATTTTATTACCTCTGACTGCATTGATTTGGATAGTCTTATATTTAAGAAATTATAACGAAATTAAAGCACTCAGGGATATTGATGAGCTGATTGAAAGGATGAGTTACGAGATCACTGAAGAACGGAATGCGACGCTGAAGCATGATTCAAGTATTTTATTTTCAAATAGTATTGGTTTTTCAAAACATAAAAAAAGACTTCCTATCAAAGCCAGGGAGGCTGAGGAACAGCTAATCAGGATCTTAAACCATAATGGGCTATTCAATAATGCTAATGCAAAAGTAGTCATTGTAATGGATGAAATAGATAAACTTTCGGATGACGAAGAGCTGTCCGAAATTCATCATCACGATCAATCTAGCACACAAGAGTCCGACAAAAGTAGCAAAATAAACACCCTGCTCGGCTCACTAAAAAATTTCATTACCACAGCGCCCGTCATATTCTTTTTTATATCAGGGCGAGAAACGTTAGATAGATACTATTCAGAAAAAGGAAGTCCAAATTCCTTATACGGTAGTCTCTTTGATCAAGTTTTCGAAATACCCAGTCTTTTATCCGACAAAGGAGAACGTAGTACAAGAAATACACAGCTCTATGCAGGGGTAGCAGAATATGTATGTCGACGAATTAGAAAGGTCCCCGAAATAAAGAAGGAATCCTATTTCACTTTGGAGGGCTTTTGGCTGAGGAAAAAATACCGGCCTGTGATGCCCGAAATAAAGAAGGAGTCCTATTTCACTTTGGAGGAGTATAGAAAATCTCTCGATACTTCTAATACCTCACCAGAGGAGATTCGTTATGGCATTGCTATCTTAATGAATTTTATTTTTTACCTTACCTTTCATTCATGGGGAAATCCAAAGAAACTTTCCTCGATATTTGAAAGCTTCACTTATCCGATTGGACTTGTTGAGAAATTAAACAAAGAAGAAAACTTACTCTTAATTTTGGATGATAAAGATTTGGGTAAGGCTAACAAATCTGAACAATGGCTAGTTTTCAATGTCAATCATTTGCGAAGTTTTTCTCTTGCATCCGAAATCACCACCCTTTTCCAGCATCATCTCAGTCGCGAAGTCTCGCAAATCAGCGACAAGCTAACTGTCTCTTCGTTTTCATCCTTGCATTTCATTCTCAAACTGCATTCATATGGTTTTAAACGCGAATCTCTGCACTTGATGTCAGAGGCTATCAACGTCTATCGTTCCCCTGAACTCAACACGATCGTCGATGATTTACTGACTAACATTTTTAAATCCTATATCAGGAGAGTGAGAAATGGACTTTACAGATACCGCTTTCACAGCGGATTTGAACAGGAACTCCGTTATATCAGCCATGTCAGCGGATTGGAATCGGCCTCTTTTAACTTCTCACTGGATTCGATGAGATATGTGAAACGTTTTTTTGAAGTCATTCTCGCCAACACCAGTAGTTCGGAAACTGATGTAACTTCCAGATCCCATCTCTCTTTGGGAGATATGTGCACCATCGAACAATCCTATAATGCTGCCTCCATACATTACCATACCGCCAGTAGAATCCTGGCGAATACATTGAAAGAAGAAGGATCCAGTATCAATCAAGAAACCTTAATGCAATACATTGAAGTTTTACTTAAGCATGGTGATCTTGAAGAACGTAGGCAGAATTATAACCACGCTGCTGCCATCTACTCAGAAGCAGATCATATTGTTCAGAGTCTCAGTAATGATAAAGAATTGAGTCTTCATCTCCAAAGTGGAGACTCGAAATGGGATTTATTGAAATTACCTTTCTGGGCTGGTCTCTACCTGGATTTAAAACGTAGCCCTCGTCCCTATAAAAAATATATACCCCACAAAAACAAAAAAATTCAACTACCAGAACATCTATATCGTTTGGAAGATCAGAGATTCCATTATCGCGCTGCCAGTCTGCATTTCTTTTTAGGTGAAGCAGAATCAGCTCTTGAATCCTTCGAAACCACTTTAGAGTATGCAAAATCTGCCCCTGATTCTCTACTATCTAAATTTGACGAACGAAATGCCTATATGATTGGCAATGCACAGGTCGGAATAGTTGAGAGTACCTTGATCCTTAAGTCGCGCAATCTATTCGAAGTAATTGTAAAACCCAAAGAGCCCGAGGATGAAGCGATCAATCCCCAGGAATCAAATAAAGAAGAATTTCTTAAAAACTTATTTATGTTTGTCTGCAAACCAAATGCGTCAAAAATGACGCCATTGGAGAAAGAGCAGACTTTAGATTCTTTACTGGATAGTGCCGTAGAGATTTTCGAGATGAATCGGTTATACATCAGTGCCGCGATGACGCACATTAAAGCTATCCACTACACCACTTCATTATTAGATTGCTTCGACTATGACTTCTTTAACAATACTAATTTAGTATGTGAATCCGAGTCAGATCAAGCACCTTTAAATTATAAGCAACTTATGGACAAGATGTATCCGAAACTCAAGAATAGAGCCCTAGAAGCAATCAAGTGCATTGATAAAGCTCGACAGTTAGAGTCGAATCAGAGCAACAAGACTATGCTGGCCTATGACTATTTAGGTAATTGGCCTGATCCAGATATTACGAGTATCTCAACCTTATTCGGGATGTTGCTTGAGTCGAATGAAGAAACCAAGATTTTAGAGGAAGGAATACTTTGGCAGCACTCACTGTGGACACACAAACTGGCCTCTTCTCTTTTCTGGACGGATTATGTGAAACGCAAAATAGAAAAATCTGATTTTCATAGTTCTAAAGATGCCATACCGCTACCGAAAGATTTAAGTATGCTCTCAGTTAGATCTACAATCGTCATGCGCTGGACTCATGCACGTAATTTATGTCGTAAGCACATCGATAAAAATTTGGTAAGATTCAAAAGGGCGACTGCAGAAAATCAACAATCTATTGAATTAGAACCATGTAGCACGCTTAGAATATTTGAAAGTATATTAGAAGATAGAAGCAAAATAGAGCTTTCAGCAGATGGAAAAAAACTAATTGAATATATCAATCTCAAGTATAGGAATGAAGAATCAGGAACCTCGAGTCAAAATGCGTCAAATACTAGTGATCTTCCCGTAGTATTAGAAAAGGCATATGAAGCTTCCAGACATCTTCACTTAGCTCAAGAATCCAGCCGTATCATTTCAAGAAAAAATTTAGATCTCATTTTTCCACGTTCACCACAGCTCTATTTAGCTCAATGGAAGCTATTATCAAATTTCACTTCGACTATTCTAATGAATCGCGAAGAAATTTTTAGCACCACACAAATAAAACTGAGCACTATCAGAGAGATTTCGTTCTTTCTACAAAAAATTTTCTTGGATATAGAAAAGAAAATGCCTCGAGAAAATTCCACCTTACCAATGCCTTTCGAGAAAATTCCACCTTCCCATTTTGATTACGAACACATCTATATGCGACTAATAGAATCCCTTGATAGCTCGATAAGTCTAATCGATAGAAATAGCCGTACACATATGGGTATATTTGAGTATAAATACTTTTGCCATGATGATCACAATGATCCCGAGTTCCGCATGGACTATACATTAGCTTATATGTTCACACCTCTCGCCAAATATTGGCAAACTGAAGTGAAAAAAACTCATAAAATATTTGTTGAAGCCACTGCCAAAGAAACTGTTGTCTTTACGAAATCTGTAAACAAAACACCACCCCTGCCAACGGCGGCAACGTAATCGCGATCGAATCGGCAAATCCCATCCAGGGCATTTGCACGCTGGCGATGTTGCCGAGGTTGCCCATGTTACTGCCGCCGTAATAGGCCGAATCGCTGTTGAAGATTTCGCGGTACATGCCCCCGGCGGGAACGCCGATGCGGTAGCCGATGCGCGGCACCGGAGTGAAGTTGAGGACGATCAGCACGAAGCCGCCGTCCTTGGCGCGGCGCAGGTAGCTGATGATGGATTGCTCGGCATCCTGGCAGCCGATCCATTGAAAGCCTTCGGCGGCGAAGTCGAGCTGGTGCAGCGCCGGGATATTTTTGTAGCAGTGATTCAAATCGCGCTGCAATGCTTGCGCTCCGGCATGCGGCGATTGTTGCAGCAATCCCCAGTCGAGTTCCGCATTGACGCGCCATTCCCGCTGTTGCGCAAATTCGTTGCCCATGAAGTTGAGTTTCTTGCCCGGCCAGGTCATTTGGTAAGTCAGCAGCAGACGCACGTTGGCGAACTTTTGCCAGTCGTCGCCGGGCATTTTGTTGAATAGCGAACCTTTGCCGTGCACCACTTCGTCGTGCGAGAACGGCAGCACAAAGTTTTCGCTATACGCATAAAGCTGGCTGAATGTGAGTAGGTCGTGGTGATAACGCCGGTAGATCGGATCTTGCTGCATATACGACAAACTGTCGTGCATCCAGCCCATATTCCATTTCATCGAAAATCCCAGGCCGCCGACGTAGGTCGGGCGCGACACTGCGGGCCAGGCGGTGGATTCTTCGGCGAGTGTCAGCGCGCCGGGAAATTCGCCGTGCACCATAACATTCAGATCGCGCAGGAAATCGATGGCTTCCAGGTTTTCCCGGCCGCCGTATTTGTTCGGCAGCCACTCGCCTTCCTTGCGCGAGTAATCGAGGTACAGCATCGAAGCGACCGCATCGACGCGCAATCCGTCCAGATGGAATTCGGATAGCCAGTAATGCGCGCTGGATAGCAGAAACGATTTCACTTCGTTGCGGCCAAAATTGAAAATGTACGTGCCCCAGTCCTGATGAAATCCCAGGCGCGGATCTTCGTGTTCATACAAGGCTGTGCCGTCAAAGCGCGCCAGCGCGAAAGTATCTTGCGGAAAATGCGCGGGCACCCAATCGAGAATTACACCGATGCCCGCCTGATGACAAGCATCGACAAAAAAGCGGAAATCATCGGCTGAGCCGTAGCGGCTGGTGACGGCAAAATAGCCGGTGGTTTGGTAACCCCACGATTCATCCAGCGGATGTTCCGAGACCGGCATCAATTCGATATGCGTATAGCCCATTTCCAGCACATACGGCAGCAGATGCTCGGCCAACTCACGGTAGCTATAAAAACGCCCATCCGGATGGCGCTTCCACGAACCGGCGTGAATCTCAAAAATGTTCAGCGGCGCGTGCAGCCAATCCCAGTTTTCGCGATGGGTCATCCATGCCGCATCTTGCCAGTCAAAACCGCTATCCGCGGGCACCAATGCCGCCGTCTGGGGGCGCAGTTCAAAGCGCTGGGCATAAGGGTCTGTTTTGATCAGAATTTCACCGCTGGCGCGGTTGCGAATCTCTAATTTGTACAGTGAACCGGGCGGCAATTCCGGAATGAACAGTTCCCAGACTCCGCTGGCGTGATGCACATGCATGGGGTACATACGGCCATCCCAGCGATTGAAATCACCGACGACACTGACGCGCTCCGCATTCGGCGCCCACACCGCGAAACGTATGCCGTTCACTCCGGCATTGCTGACAGAATGTGCGCCGAGCGTACGATACGTCTGCCATAACTTGCCTTCGTTGAACAAGTACAAATCGTGATCGGAAATTTGCGGTGCAAAAGCATACGGATCGAATAACTCATAAACGATATGCCGTTCCCCTTTTTTCTCGATGCGCAAACGGTAAGGCATAGCAGGCGAAGTATCTCCGCGCCACTCGAAAATTCCATCCGGATGAATACGCTGCATCGGCTCAAAACCGGTTGCCGTCCTGATCCATACCTGTACGTCATAGGGACGGAACACCCGTACCAGCGTTTGACCCTGCTCACGGTGCAACCCGAGGTAGGCATAGGGATCATGCAGGCGGGCATCGAGCAGCGCATTTTGCATGACATTGGTTTTTCTGACTGTAATCACATTATTTGACCGGTTGGCTGATATCTTGGGAATTATAGCGTGTCTGCTCTTTGACTTAAGACAATTGAACTGAAAGCTTAATGTAAGAAAATGCCATAATACGATACTATATCGACATGCATTAGAAAGGGACATCGCGATGGACAATCATAATGAACCACACTATGCCAGTGAATCCCCGGCGCAGCACAATACCGGCAGTCACTTCCACAGCAACATCTCGCACGATACACTGGCACTGATACTGGCCGGAGGACGCGGCAGCCGCTTGCATCAACTGACGGATTGGCGCGCCAAACCGGCGGTTCCCTTCGGCGGCAAATTCCGCATCATCGACTTCCCGCTCTCCAACTGCGTGAATTCAGGCTTCCGGCGTATTGGTGTGGTAACGCAATACAAAGCGCAGAGTTTGATCCGCCATATCCAGCACGGTTGGAGTTTTCTCGATGGCCGCTTCAAGGAATTCATCGAGTTGCTACCCGCGCAGCAGCGCACAGCCGATGAAACCTGGTATCAGGGCACGGCCGATGCGGTTTTTCAGAATATCGACATCATGCAGCGCCACACAGCCAAATACGTGATGATTCTCGGCGGCGATCACATTTATAAAATGGATTACAGAAAATTGCTGGCCGAACATATCGAAAAAGCAGCCGATATGACGGTGGCCTGCCTTGAAGTTCCGGTAGAGGAAGCCAGTGCTTTCGGCGTGATGGGCGTCGATACGGCATGGCAAGTTACCAGTTTCACCGAAAAACCGGCTCACCCGGCATCAATACCGGATCAACCGGGGAAAGCGCTGGTGAGCATGGGAATTTATGTATTCAATGCCGCATTTCTTTATGAACAATTGATACGCGATCATAAAACCCATGACTCAGCGCATGATTTCGGCAAAGACATCATTCCCTACCTAGTGCCTCGCAATCGTGTCTTCGCCCACCGGTTTCAGCATAGCTGCGTCAATATGGCTCACGACACAATACCTTATTGGCGTGACGTGGGAACGATCGACGCGTATTGGGAAGCCAATGTAGATCTGGTCGGCGTCACGCCGGAATTGAATTTGTATGATGCGGATTGGCCAATCTGGACGCATCAGGAACAATTACCGCCCGCCAAGTTCGTTTTCGACGACGACAACCGGCGCGGCCAGGCTTTGGATTCTTCGGTATCGGGCGGTTGCATTATCAGTGGCGCGACAGTGCGCCGTTCCCTGCTGTTTTCCAATGTCAAAGTAAATAGTTTTAGCAGCGTAGAAGACTCGGTCATACTGCCCGATGTGGTGGTCGGCCGGCATGCGCGCCTGCGCCGTGTGGTCGTGGAAAAAAGATGTTCCATTCCCGAAGGGCTGGTCGTGGGATACGATCCCGATGAGGATCGTAAGCGGTTCTATGTATCCGAAAAAGGCATTACCTTAATCACACCCGAAATGCTGGGACAGGAAATACATAAGGCATGCTGATCAAATGATCTTGAACGTTACCTATGTGACGCCTCTCCAATCACAATAATCAAGCAGGTACGTCATTCTTAAATGAAACAATTAAATCTAGTTTTACTGTGGCACATGCACCAGCCGGACTACCGGGATTATGTCACCAACGAATTCGTGTTGCCGTGGGTATATCTCCATGCCATCAAGGACTATACCGACATGGCGTATCATCTGGAAATGCACCCGCGCACCAAAGCGGTGATTAATTTTGTGCCGGTGCTGTTGGATCAGCTGGAGGATTTCTCTACGCAATTCTCCACCGGGGAAATCCGTAGCCCTTTGCTACGTCTGTTAGCAACGCCCGACCTGGAACACATCTCCATTCAGGATCGCTTATACGTGTTCGACAGCTGTTTTCTCAGCAATCACACCACTATGCTACAGCCGTATCCGGCTTATAAACGTTTGCACGAGCTGTACCAGATGTTCAATAAACGCAGCGAAAGCGAGCTGACTTATTTTTCCGGGCAATATTTAGCCGATTTGCTGGTGTGGTATCACTTGGCGTGGATGGGCGAAAGCGTACGCCGCAACAACGAGTTCGTGATGAAATTGATGGCGCAAAGCCAAGGATTCAGCTACGAAAACCGCTTGCAACTGTTCAACCTGATCGGTGAATTGATCCGGGAACTGATTCCGCGCTACCGCAAACTCGCCGAATCCGGCCAGATCGAGTTATCCACCACGCCGCACTATCATCCGCTCGCACCGCTGCTGATCGATTTCACTTCCGCCCGGGACAGTCAACCCGGCGTGGCGTTACCGGAGCATCAGCTGTATCCGGGTGGCCGCAGCCGCGTTGCGTTTCATCTTGCTTCGGCCATCTCCAGCCACACCCAGCGTTTCAATGAACAACCTACCGGCATATGGTCGGCCGAGGGCGCTTTGTCGTCAGCGTTACTGAAAATCTTTGCCGAGCAAAATTGCCAATGGAGCGCCAGTGGCGAAGGCGTACTGGCCAATAGCCTGCAGGCTTCTTATCCGGACGCGCCATTGCCGGACCGCACTGAGTATTTGTACCGTCCTTACCAAGTCGATGGAGAATCCGGGCAAGTCATCTGCTTTTTCCGCGACGACCAGTTATCCGACTTGATCGGCTTCGAGTATGCCAAATGGTTTGGACGCGATGCGGCGGAAAATTTTATCCAATCGTTGGAACGGATCTACCATGGCACCCCCGCTGGCGAGAATCCGGTGGTCAGCGTGATTCTCGATGGAGAAAACGCTTGGGAGTCGTATCCCTACAATGGCTTTTATTTTCTCGATGATCTCTATGGTTTGCTCGAGAACCACTCGTTTATCCGCACCACGACGTACCGGAACTATATCGCCGATACGGAGAAAACCAATATGATTAGAATATTGCCAACGCTGGCGGCCGGAAGCTGGGTGTATGGCACCTTCTCCACCTGGATCGGCGACAAGGAAAAGAATCATGCCTGGGATATGCTCTGCGCCGCAAAACAGAGTTTTGACTTGGTCATGCAAAGCGATCGTTTAAGCGAAGAAAAGAAAATCGAAGCCAGCCGGCAATTGGCATCCTGCGAAAGCTCCGACTGGTTCTGGTGGTTTGGCGATTACAACCCGGCGCACTCGGTCGCCAGTTTCGATCATCTGTTCCGGTTGAACCTGATGAATCTGTATCGCTTACTTAAACTGCCGGTACCACCGGCATTACAGGAATCGATTAGCAAAGGCAATGAGCAAAACGAAGCAAGCAGCGCCATGCGGCGGTCTTCGTAGCATCTGATCAGTTCCAACTGCCTCGCGCAGTTGTCGAATTGGGTGTGCGGCCGCGCTGGTTTTTAAAAACGACTACCAGGATCATTGAATGTCACAACGTGTATCGCTACTTTTCGGTGTGCATGCGCACCAGCCCGTCGGTAATTTCCCCGAAGTGCTCGAAGACGCGCATCTGCGCTGTTACAAACCGTTTCTGCAGGTACTTTACCGCTATCCCGATTTCCGTTTTTCCGTGCACTTTTCCGGTTGGCTGCTCGATTACCTGTTGCAGCGTTTTCCCGATGATATGGTATTACTGCACGAAATGGTCGCGCGGCGGCAAGTGGAGTTATTCGGCGCTGGCGATACCGAACCAGTGCTGGCGGTCATCCCCAACCGCGACCGCGCCGGGCAGATTGACGCCTTCTCCAATAAACTGGCGGCAAAATTCGGCCAACGCCCGCAAGGCGCATGGCTCACCGAACGCGTGTGGGAATCCACCGTTGTTCCTTCGCTGGCGGATTGCGGCATCCGTTATGTTACCGTGGATGACTACCATTTTCTCTGCGCTGGCAAAACACCAGAGGAATTGAACGGTTACTTCACCACCGAAGAAGATTCCCATAAGCTCGACTTATTCCCGATTTCCGAATCGCTGCGCTACAAAATTCCGTTTTCCCCGGTCGAGGAAACCATCACCTATTTGGAATCACTCGCCGATCAGCATTCGCAAAATACCCGCGCGGCGGCGATTTATTTTGATGACATCGAGAAATTCGGCATCTGGCCGGAAACTTACCAGTGGGTATACGAAAAAGGCTGGCTTGAACGTTTCATTCAGGGCGTGCTCGCTTCAAACAAAATCAGCACGCAGCACTACAGCGAATATCACGCCAGCGAGAAAACCCGTGGCATCGTTTACCTGCCCACGGTTTCGTACATTGAAATGAACGAATGGACTTTGCCCGCGCAATCCGCCAATACCTACGCGGAATTGGTGCAACAAGCCAAAACCAGCGGCTGGTACGAACACAAAAAAGCATTCTTACGCGGCGGCATCTGGAAAAACTTTTTCTCGCGCTATCCGGAATCCAACTGGATGCATAAGCGCATGCTGAGTCTATCTGCGCGATTGAATGCCCTGCCGGAAAAGCATCGTACCGCCTTGATGCAGCAAAAACTGTATGAATCACAGGCCAATGATGCCTATTGGCACGGCCTGTTCGGCGGGCTGTACCTGCCGCATCTGCGCCGCGCCGTCTACAACGCGCTGGTCGAACTGGAAGCATTGCTCGATGCCTGCGCGCCGCGCGCAGCCTATTTCACCGAAGACACCGATCTGGATGGCGTGGAAGAAACTTATTTGCACAATGGCATTCTGCAAGCCGTGCTGAAACTCGATCGCTTCGCCAGCATTTGCGAGTTGGATGCCTATCCGCTCCGGCATAACTTTGGTGATACCCTGCGCTGCCAGGTCGAACATTATTATCAGAAAATTCAGCCGGGCGCGGGCGCTCCATCCAGCCATACCGCCAGCGGCATCGCCTCCGCGCATGACAGAATCAGCTATAAACATGAAATCAGCGCCGAAGACATTGTGCCGGACGATCATCCGCGCAATCTGTTCGTCGATCGCCTGGACGGGATGTTCATCACCTACCGGTCTTCGGCTTCAGCGCTTGAAAACAACCATTTCCAATCGGAAAACACCGCGTATCCGGTGCATAAACTGATTATGCTGGACAACAACCGGCTGCAAGTCACCTATCATTTCACCGCCAAGCTGGCGCACAGCTTCAGCACCGAAATCAATCTGGCCATGCCGAGCTGCGACGGTGTCGGCGGACGCTATATTTATCAAGGTAAAATTCCCGGCGGCTTTGGCCAATGGCTCGAACTGACCGGTTTATCCGAACTCACCTTGGACGATGACACCTTGGGCGGTAGTGTCACACTGACGACATCTCATCCGGTTACATTACGTGCACACCCGCATTTCTCGGTGTCGCAATCCGAGAGCGGCTTTGAAAAAATCATGCAAGCAACGACGCTTATCCTGGAATGGCCGGTCACAGCACCGGAGTTAATCGTCACGTTGCAAATTAATACACGCAAACCGTAATCAATGAATCGGCAATCTGCACAATCTATCATTCTCAGCAACTAAAATATCATGCCATCCCTTACGCAATCACCCGCCTGGCTTGCTTTACAGGCACATCAATCCGTCATGGCGCAACAGCATTTGCGCAGTTTATTCCAGCAAGATCCGCAGCGTTTTGAGAAATTCTCGCTGCTGTTCAACGATATTCTGCTCGATTATTCAAAGCAGCCGGTCGATCAGGAAACGATCAATCTGCTGCTGGCACTGGCACGGCAGCAAAAACTGAGCGATTGGATCGAGCGCATGTTTGCGGGAGAAAAAATCAACTCGACCGAGCAGCGCGCCGCATTGCATATCGCGTTGCGCAGCGAGCAGCCGGTCCATGTGGATGGCATCGACGTGTTGCCGGAAGTCAAACGCGTGTTGAAACAAATGGAGCGTTTCACCATCGCGGTGCACAGCGGCGCGCGTAGAGGCTACACCGGCAAAATGTTCACCGATATCGTCAACATTGGCATCGGCGGCTCGGATCTCGGCCCGGTGATGGTGACCGAAGCGCTCAAGCCTTACCAGCTCAACAGCATCACACCGCATTTCATTTCCAATATCGACGGCGCGCAATTATCCGCCACGTTGTGCCATCTCAATCCTGAGACAACTTTGTTCATCATCGCCTCGAAAACCTTTACCACGCAGGAAACGCTCACCAATGCGCACGCCGCGCGTACCTGGTTTCTGGCGCATGGCGGCGGCGAGCAAGACATCGCGCAGCACTTTGTCGCGGTATCGACCAATCGCACCGCCGTGGAGAAATTCGGCATCGATCCGGATAACATGTTTGAATTCTGGGATTGGGTCGGCGGGCGTTATTCGTTGTGGTCGGCGATCGGTTTGCCGATTGCACTCGCCGTGAGCATGGACAACTTTTATGCGCTGCTCGCCGGTGCGCGCGCCATGGATCAACACTTCGCCACGGCGCCGCTGGAAAAAAACCTGCCCGTGATGCTCGGCCTGATCGGTATCTGGCAAATCAATTTTTTCGCCACATCATCCCATGCAGTATTGCCGTACGATCAATCGCTGCATCGCTTTCCCGCTTATTTGCAGCAACTGGAAATGGAAAGCAACGGCAAGCGCATCACCCGTGACGGTGAGGCGGTCGATTACGCCACTGGCGCGGTCGTCTGGGGTGAACCTGGCACCAATGGCCAGCATGCGTTCTATCAATTATTGCATCAGGGCACGCAAACCGTTTCCGCCGATTTTCTGGCGCCTTGCCAGAGTCATTATCCGGTGGGCGATCACCATCGCATGCTGTTGGCGAATTTCTTTGCCCAAACGGAAGCCCTGATGACCGGCAAGAATGCGCAGGAAGTCCGCGCCGAGCTCGCCGCACTGGGCATGAACGCGGATGCCTTGGAACAATTGCTGCCGCACAAAATTTTTCCCGGCAACCGCCCGACCACGTCAATTCTGTTCAAAAAACTCGATCCTGAAACGCTGGGAGCATTGATTGCCCTGTATGAACATAAAGTGTTCGTGCAAAGCGTGATCTGGAATATCAACCCATTCGATCAATGGGGCGTGGAGCTGGGTAAGCAACTGGCCGGAAAAATCCTGGCCGAACTGCAACAAGACAGTGCCGTGACTTCGCATGACGCATCCACCAACGGCTTGATCGGTTACTTCAGGGCCAACCAGTAGACAATCCTCATGCCTTCACCGCAAGAACTGCGTGTTCTATTCATCACGCCGGAAGTTTTTCCACTTTGTAAAACCGGCGGCTTAGGCGATGTCAGCGCGGCATTGCCCGCCGCATTACGCGCATTGCATACCGATGTGCGTCTGCTGCTGCCGGGTTACCCGCAAGTCCTGGCCGGGGTTAAATACAAATCCAAAGTGGCCGAGTTCACGGCACTGCCGCAATTCCCTCCCGCCACCTTGCTGTCGGCACGGCTTTCGCTGAGCAAAGCCGAGCACATTCCGGTTTTTGTCATCGATTGCCCTGGATTGTATAACCGCGATGGCGGGCCTTACATGGATGAATTCGGACGCGACTGGCCGGACAATGCGCTGCGTTTCGGCTTACTGTCGAGAATCGGCGCTATTTTGGCCAGCGATGCCAGTCCGATCGCCTGGCGCCCGCACATTGCGCACTGCAACGACTGGCAAAGCGGTCTCACGCCCGCTTACCTGCATTTTCACCCCGGTAAAAAAGCCGCCACGTTGATGACAATCCATAACCTCGCATTCCAGGGTGTTTTCCCGCCCGGCAGCGTGGTGCAACTGGGATTGCCGCCGCACAGTTTCGCTATCAACGGCGTGGAATATTACGGCAATCTATCGTTTCTCAAAGCAGGGCTTTTTTATGCCAATCACATCACCACGGTCAGCCCAAACTACGCAGAGGAAATCCAAGCGCAAACGTTGGGATTCGGCTTGCAAGGATTACTGGCCGCGCGCCGCAGCCATTTGACCGGAATCGTGAATGGCATTGACGTCAACGAGTGGGATCCCGCGGCCGACCGGCATCTGGTCAAAAACTACAGCAGTAAAAAACTCGCGGATAAAGCGCTCAACAAGAGCGCATTGCAACAGCAGATGGAACTGACGGTAAATGCCGAGATCCCGCTATTCGGTGTGATCAGCCGCTTGAGCCACCAGAAAGGAATCGATGTGCTGATCGAGATAGCGCCGCAACTGGTAAAAATCCCCGCGCAACTGATCGTGCTCGGCAGCGACCAAGCACAATTGGAACACCAGCTGTCAATGCTGGCGCAGGCTCATCCCGGTACCATCGCCGTGCGCATCGGCTTTAACGAGGCGCTATCGCATTTGATCGAAGCCGGCGCGGATTGCTTCCTGATGCCGTCACGCTTTGAACCGTGTGGCCTGAATCAAATGTACAGCCAGCGCTACGGCACGCCGCCTGTAGTACATGCAACCGGTGGCCTGCTCGACACCGTAGTCGACTGCACACCGCAAACCCTGGCCAATGGCAGTGCCAGCGGGTTTGTATTCGACACGATGAGCGCGGAGCATCTACTCGCCACCATCAAACGCGCGGCAGCGGCTTATCATGACAAAAAAATCTGGCATCGCTTGCAGAAAAACGGCATGGCAAAAGACTTCAGCTGGCATACCAGCGCAACGGCTTACCGGGAAATCTATTTGTCGTTGTTATCCTGATTCCAGGATTCCGGTGTTCCCGTGTCTTGATTTCCCCGATCTATTGGGATTTGGAACCCCCCAAGCATGGCGGCGAATCGTTGCGTGTTCCGTTCTTTTCAAACCATTCCTCCATCGTCATGGTGTGCAGAACAAGCGCATGAATCGATTGCGCCAGCTCATCAGCCAGGATTTGATTCACCATCCGGTGACGCGCCACAAGCATTTTGCCCTGAAATGCACCGGAAACGATCGTCACCTTGAAATGGGATTCGGATCCTACCGGTACATTATGCTGGTGGCTTTCATTAACCACTTCCAGAAATTGCGGTTGCAGTGATTGCAATTTGGTTTCGATCGAATTCTTAATGTTCACAGTACGGTCACTCTCCTATCGCGCAGCGCGGATTCCAACAGACAAAGTCCGTCAGTCTACCGCGATTCGCCGGTCCTGTTGAGCTTTGCTCGTGTCATTTACCTTGTTCAATATCTTGCTTGAGGTCACCATAACCCTTCTGGGCTTTGCCGACATTTTTCTGAACATTGCCTTCCGTTTGCATTTTTTTATCGTCCAGTATCACGCCAGTGGCTTCCTTAACTTTACCTTCGGCTTCATCGATTCTGCCGTCTACTTGGTCTTTATTCATCGGCGCGGGCACGTGGCTTTTTTCTGCATTCACGGCAAATGCGCAAAAAGTCAATACGATGACGGTCACTAACTGAGTACATTTCATTTTATTGAATTGCATGTTTTTTCTCCCTGAGAAAATAATTGAAATCAGGAATTTCTCCTGAAAACTTTTCAGCCGCAACCGGATAGTTGCAACCCGGGCGTGAATTACTTATTCCACTGCCCGGAAGTTACATTACAATCATCTTTGAATTGGATCTGTACAGTAACGCACATATACACAGGATAAAATCAAAAAAACCGGTTAATCCGCTCCCGATGCGCCATCAAAGCCAAGCGGCAACCGGCCCGCGCTGAGAAATGCCGCACAGCCTGGAGCCTTCTATACAACCTCACGACAAGGAATGTCCATGAAAAACCGGATCGCTGTTCTGTTTGCCCTATCCGCCATCACCCTCGCAGCTTGTAGTTCGCATCCATTGGAAGCCCCTTCTCCTCCGGCCTATGTCAGCCCGGTGCCGGATAACTGGCCGCAGGCGCAAGCCAAAATAGTGCAGAAAAAAGCGGACTATCTCGAGTCGCATCAGGTCGCTTACGACTGGTTCGGCAATTTTGCTTTCAGTGAAGCCGACGGCATTCCCTATCTGGTCTTGAAACTGTTGCCGAAACTCGCGCCGGAACTGTGGGGCAGCGAAGAGAATTTTCTCGACGCGGTCGGCCTGTTCATCGACGAACGGCAAAAAACTTTCCCGGTCGCGCGTGGTATCGGTTTTAGCGGCTTATCGCGGGCCGAAGCGCAAGGCAACATCGACTACGCCTCGTTTACTTGCGGCGCTTGCCACATTGGCCGCGTACGGCTGGAAAACGGACAAATGGATTACCTCGACGGCGGGGTGAATGCTTCGTTCAACATTGTGCAGTTCCGCGTCAAAGCATACCAAACCCTGCAAAAAGCCTACGCGGGCAAAACCGGCGATGACCGCTACGCCGTGTTAACGCAAAAACTGCTGGACACATTGGATGCCACGCATCAGAAAAACCCGAATTATTTTTACAACAATTACCAATCCGCGGGCAGAAACTTTGACGCGAATTACGAAGCGGCGCAGATTGCACTGTTCAAGAAAACCGCCGGGCAAACGGTGAAAAAATATGCGCAACGCGTCGAAGCCGAATACGAAGGCTTTGGTGCTTTGATCGCCAAAAACTACCCCGGTCTTGAATCCGCGATGATCGCTGGATTTCCTGGCATGGCCGACGCCACCGGCTTGAGCGCGATCAATGGCTATATCGGTTTGCGCAGCACACCGATATTGAAATGGTTTGCTGGTATCGTCCTGCCGCCGGAGCCGGGCATTACCGATTTCATGTCGGTCTGGGAACAAGACAAGCGCCTCGCCAGCTGGGATGAAAGTCATAAACGGCTGATCAACGGCGGCGGGCAATGGAACGGCAATATACCAATGCCAATCTACCGCAACTTGGTCGCCATGCTGACACTGGGCTTGGAACAGACCGACGTGCGCGTCGCCGCATTCGCCGAGGAATTGCTCGATGGCCTGCCCGCCAGCCCTTATCCCTTTGCAGTCGATATTGCATTAGCTAAAAAGGGACAGGACTTATTCGCCGAACACTGCGCCGATTGCCATCAGCCGAAAAACGGCAAGGTCTACGACAACCTCGGCACCAGCATGAAACGGGCTTACGTGGTCGGTGCAGTGCTGAACTACGCTGCGCGCAAGGGGTTGTACGACAACTGCTCCCCGGATACCACCATCCGGCTGTACAACAAAGACATTAAGCCTTGCGCCGAGTTTGACGGCGTCTCGCTGGCCGGTAAAAAAGACTTGCTGATGTCGCCCAACAGCGAACACCACGGCTACAATGCGCGGCCGTTGAGCGGTGTGTGGGCGCAAGCGCCGTATTTGCACAACGGCACGGTGCCGACGGTTTACCATCTGCTGGTGCCGGAAGAGCGCCCGGCCAGTTTTGTCAAAAGCCGCCTCGATTACGACCAAAAACTGCTCGGTTTCTCCTGGAACTCGCAACAGACAAGCGGTAAAGAAGAAGGTTATGTGTTCCAGACCAACGCGGTTCCTGCGTTGAGCAACAAAGGTCACGACAAGGATATCGTCGAAGGCAAGAAAACCTACCGTCTCAACTGGTCTGGCGACAAGGACGGCGCGTTTGCGATCATTGAGTATCTAAAAACTTTGTAACGCTCAGCAAAAGGAGGAATCATCATGGCCAGCCCTTTAATTCAACCGTATTTGATGTTCGGCGGGCGCTGCGAAGAAGCGCTCGAATTCTACCGCACCGCACTCGGCGCGCAAGTCGACATGCTGATGCGCTTCAGCGAAAGCCCCGATCCCACGCCACCCGGCATGTTGCCGCCAGGTTTTGAAAACAAAGTCATGCACGCCAGTTTCCGCATCGCCGGTAATGTGCTGATGGCTTCGGACGGCTGCGAAGTGGGAGCGCAATTCAAAGGCTTTTCACTGTCGATCTCAGTCGCCACCGAAGCCGAAGCGGATCGTTATTTTTCCGCGCTATCCGACGGCGGCCAAGTGCAAATGCCGCTGACCAAAACTTTCTGGTCGCCGCGCTTCGGCATGCTCACCGACCGCTTCGGCATCGCCTGGATGATCAACGTCGTCAGCAACGAACACGCCGCATGAATTTCCGCATCCTGGCCACAGCCTTCGCTACTGCCGCTCTGACGGTTGCAACCGGCTGCGCTACTCAGCAACTCTACTCCACCGGCCAAGCGTGGCAACGCAACCAATGCACCCGGCTGGTGGATCAACAGGAACGCGAGCGCTGCATGGCCAATGCCGGTGCTTCTTATGAAACTTATAAGAAACAGTCCGATCTGGAAAACACGCAAGGAAAGTAACGATCCGGTAGCCGGACACTTCCTGTTCATAGACGAAACCTTCAAGGAGATTCCCATGGATCAAAAGGTATACAAAGGCCATTGTTTTTGCGGCGCGGTTGAGTTCACCGTAACCGGTGAGCCGGACGCGATGGGCTATTGTCATTGCGAATCCTGCCGGCATTGGTCTGCCGGTCCGGTCAACGCTTTCACGCTGTGGAAACCCACAGCCATGCAAATCACGCGCGGCGCGGAAAACATCGACACCTACAACAAAACACCGCAAAGTTCACGCAAATGGTGCAAAACATGCGGCGGCCACATTTATTCCGAGCATCCCGGCTGGAATCTCATCGATGTATTTGCCCCCATTCTGCAGAATTTTTCGTTCCAACCGGCCATTCACGTGCACTACCAGGAATCCGTGCTGCGCATCGCGGACGGATTACCCAAGATGAAAGACGTTCCGAAGGAAATGGGCGGCTCGGGCATCAGCATCGCGGAATAAAACCCGGTTTTAGCGTTGAAGAACATGACTCTGAACTTTGAAACAATGAGCGAACAGCAGATTCTGGCGATCGCCGATCCGATCATGGACAATTTGATGGAAGCCTCAACGCAACGCGATCACGCCCGGCATGTCCGCGATTTCACCGGTCGATTGAAAGCCATCGTCACGCCGGACTATCTAGAATGCGTCTGCCAGCAGTACCAAACGGAGAAAGGCTACTTCACCACCCGCACCCCCATCGCCGTCCTCCGCCGCCCGGATTCGGTAGCGATCATCTGGAAACAACACTTCACGAAAGCACCCGGCGAATTTGTCGCGGAAATGGTGCTGGTGCACCGGGATGGCCGGTATTGGGTGGATCATGTGATGGTGTTTTGAGATTCGCGTGAAATCTGCAGCTGATTATGGCTCTGGCAAAGTTTGTTATGATGAGAGCTGAATGAATGAATGAATGAATGAATCAAACCCTATGAAACGTAAAGATATCATATGACGCATACAATGACAGATCACATCTGTCGTGATCTCTAATTCTAGTTAACCCACAACAAATGTCGCATACACACTTCACCAACCAGATTGCGAAAACCGGTTTCGTTCTTGAGAACCGCATCGCGCAGGAACTGAAAGCCGCGAAGTGGACAGTCATTAGCAACAGGTATTACGTTGATGATGCTGAAGAGTCAGTTCGTGAGATTGATTTGATCGCGTATCAAGCGACTCGAGTTCAACACTTTGACGTCTACACGACACTTATCATCAGCTGCAAGAAGAACGAGACAAATGCTTGGGCGCTCCTGGCAAGAGACATCGATCTGAAAGATCCTAACTCCGATTGGCAGCCGCTCCATGCATGGTCAAACGATAAGGCTCTTGCCTATCAGCTATCTAGTGCAGGCTTCGCTAAACGCTATCACGATGGAATCGCAAAACATGGAGTCATCACAGCCCTTCAGACTCCCGCGGTAGAAGTCTTTGCATTTCAAGAAATGAAGAGGGATTCCGGTGTTCCGCAGAACGACAAAAACATTTTCACAGCGGTAACATCGTTAATGAAGGCACAAGCCTATGAGCTTGGCGCATTGCCACAACGCAAGAAGACACCGGCCATCTATCAGTTCAACTTACTATCGATTGTTGACGCAGATCTCTTTCGCCTCATGTTCTCCGGTCGCTCTATTGAGGCCATCGCGGTGGAAAGCGAGCACTACATTGCGCGTTACATCATCAAGAAGCGCGAAACCTTTTCAAGAATACGATTTCTTCACGCCAATGCTTTCGCAGGCGCACTTCCAGATTACAGCACCCTACACTCGGCAAACTGTCAGTGGTTCGGCTCCGAATGCGATGCTTTCTATCGAGATATTGCGAAAGACGGCAATCGCCTGAATATCCTGTTGGAAGAATTCCGCAAACAGGCTGCCTGGGAAATCAGGTGGCCTCTTTTCCACAACAATATCAAGGCACCTGATGCTGCGTCCATCAACCTTTACTGGAATAGATCGGGCGACTCATTGAACATATGGGCGCCTTTCGGAACAGAGGGCGCAAGCCTTCTGAATGGAAATGTGAAGACCAAGAAGGTCGTTGCAGATACACTTCAATCTATCTATCGGTACTCTGGCCCTTTTGTGTTTGAAGATGATGATATTCACTTTTAGCACAATGCGAGCTAATCCATCGTTGCAAGTGACGCTCCCGAATGTTCCGATGGGTAAATGGTTAGTTGAAGTAGAGATCCGAGACGTAAATAGAAACACCCATTGCAACTTAAAACTCATTTCATCTTAAAGACTGGCGATTAGCACGACTCAAACATCACCTTATGCCCGCAAGAGGAATCAAGTCATAAACAAAGCATCTAACGATGCCGAGGAAAACCGTGACTATGCCCACCGCCGCCACGGCCTTTACCGAATAGTATCGCAACGGCGACAAGCGCAACGATAGCAACGCCCGCCACTACTTTTCTCCAGTCAACAACGGTTTTATAGAGCTGAAAATCCTCGCGCCAGCGCATGCGTTGCCATAGCTCATCCGGCCCCAGGGCGTGGGGTTGTCCGATGGCATCCGGCGTGACGGTAATTTTTTGATCCGCCCGGACAACCACGAATTTCCCGGTATCCTCCCGCGTCATCACTTCGATCGTGCCACTGAGCACCATGATGCTGGTTTGCTGTTGCGACACGTTGATTTGCAGGACTGCGTTTTGGGCTTGTATCCTGGCATGCAGTGTCTCGATGTCATGCAGACAACTCGATGTGTCGGCGTACGCTTTGCCGGCATTGAATCGGTCGATGCGTATCGAGCAGGTTGAATCCGATGCTTTGAATTCAATGCGCGCGCCGCTTTGCATCCCCGAGCTTATGAACGCGTTATTCTTTACCGGCGCGGAAACTTTTACTTGATCGCCATTCAGCAGCACACTCTTGCCCGACGCATAGAGCGTTCCGATGACGGCATCGCTCGCACTGGCGTTGTGATGAAAGCGAACCCCCATATTCTCGTCTTGCTCCCAGAAACCGCTACTTTCAGCAAAATTCCTATCCTGAATGGGCACGGTTTTACAACCGGAAAGCAGCAGAACGGCTAGTACAAGGAACAACCAAGTTTGAATGTGCACACCCAGCTTGCAAAAGAATGATTTACTTTCAGCAATGTTCATTTTGCTTCTCCTTTCAGCCGTACTTTCCACACGAATTTCCGATGGGATCACTGTAGTGTGAGTTGTCTGAATCGAGACTGAATGAAGCACGGAGCCCGATAGGAAATTATTGCTCTATCATATTATCTTTTTATATTTTGTTATATAATTAATTGACGAATGGTCGAGTAGTAGTCTTAAATAAACAAAGCTCCAGTTTGGTCCCATGCGGTTGGGGATAATGTTCAATAGCATTCAAGGAGGCAGACATGGCACGTATTGTTATTTTGGGTGCGGGTATCGGCGGTGTACCGATGGCTTATGAAATGATGGAAGTTGCCGGTCAGCATCATGAAGTAATCGTGATATCGGATTCGCCGACGTTCCATTTTGTGCCGTCGAATGTCTGGGTCCCGCCCGGGTGGCGCACGGCGGAAGAGTTGAAAATCGAGCTTGCGCCCGTGATGCAAAGTAAGGGTATCACGTTCATTCAGAAAGCGGCATCATCCATCGACCCTGACAACAATCAAGTGATCCTCGCGGATGAATCCGCCGTGGCCTACGATTTCCTGATCATCGCGACAGGACCGCGGCTAGCATTCGATGAAATTCCAGGATTGGGGCCGCAGGGTTATACCTCATCGGTCTGTCATGTCGACCATGCCGCCGTTGCCGCGAAAGACTGGCGCAAATTTATCGAAAATCCCGGTCCGATTGTTGTCGGCGCGGTTCAGGGTGCCTCTTGTTTCGGCCCGGCGTATGAATATCTGATGGTTCTTGAAACCGAATTGCGTAAAAAGAAAATGCGCGACAAAGTGCCGATGATCTTTGTAACCTCGGAGCCTTATATCGGCCACCTCGGGCTAGGCGGTGTCGGCGACACCAAGGGTTTGCTGGAAAGCGCCTTGCGCGACAAAACCATCAAATGGATAACGAATGCCCGAGTCGACAAGATTGAACCTGGGATGATTTTTGTGACCGAAGTCGACGAAGACGGTCACGACAAAAAAAAGCACGAACTACCCTTCAAACACTCCATGATGCTGCCCGCCTTTACCGGCGTCGATGCGGTGCGCCATGTCAAGGCGCAAGGTCTGGTGAATCCGCGCGGTTTTGTTCTAGTGGATGAATATCAGCGCAACAAGGCTTACAAAAATATTTATTCGGTCGGCGTCTGTATCGCCATTCCGCCGATTGAAAAAACACCGCTGCCGGTCGGCGCACCCAAAACCGGGTATATGATCGAATCCATGGTAACCGCGGTCGCTCATAACATTGCCGAAGAGCTGTCCGGCAAGGAACCGTCGCACAAGGCGACATGGAATGCCTTATGCTTGGCCGATTTTGGTGATACCGGCGTGGCTTTTCTGGCGCAGCCGCAAATTCCGCCGCGCAATACCACATGGTCTTCGGAAGGAAAATGGGTGCATCTGGCGAAAATCGGTTTTGAGCAATATTTCATGCGTAAAATTCGCAAAGGTATCACTGAACCCTATTATGAGAAATTAATCCTCAAACTGATGGGACTTACCCGGTTAAAGGAAAAAGGTGAATAAAATGACATTGGATAGAGCAGTTATGGCAGTTGCGGGCAGCTTTATTTTATTGAGTTTGTTGCTGGCTCATTTTCATTCCAATAACTGGCTGTGGTTTACTGCCTTTGTCGGCACAAATTTGTTGCAATCGGCATTCACAGGATTCTGCCCGATGGCCATGTTCCTGAAGAAATTGGGGGTTAAGCCGGGGAGCGCGTTCTGATCGCTTGCGTGCCGTTCCGTTGAAACTCGAATTGGATGAAAATGCGCGGAAACGCAAAACCAGAGAACAAAAGCTTTCTGCTTGCCTGCTGTTTGTACTGAGCCGGTTCTATTTTTTCCGGCCGGGTGATAACGTCGGCTGGTTGCCGCTTCTACGTGAGATATGCCAAAAATAATTCAAAACAAGCTGGTATCCATCCTGATATTGATCGCGATGTCATCGCATTCGGCGGCAAACGAGAATACGGTTTTCGGGCCGGATACCAGTGCAGTGGCTGCGAAAAAACCAGTTGCGCAGGTATTTACGCTCGATCAGGCCATTGATTACGCCTTGGCCAACAACCCCGACTTGCAGATCGCCGCCGAACGCATCAAACAGGCAGAAGCCCGCCTGGGCATGGCGCTTTCCGCGTTTTACCCGCAGATCTCGGCGCGGGCCAGTTACGAGAACTCCAACAATCCGGCGCAGGTGTTTGCCATGATCGTGGCGCAGCGGGATTTTGATGCCAATGCCATGCAGAACATCAATAGCCCGGGCTACCGGCAGAATTTCCGCCCGGAAATCATCGGCACGATGTCGCTTTTTCGCGGCGGACAGGATTATCAGAAAAGCAAAGCAGCCGAACTGGGCATCGATGCCGCCGAATTCGAGCGCTCGACCGTGAGAAATGCGCTGGTGGAAGCGGTGACGGTTTCTTACTACGCTTATCTGGCGGCGCAGGAAGCGCTGAAAGTCGCGAAAGACTCGATCCATGCGATTTCTAGCGAACTCAAACAAACCAAACTGCAATACGAAGCGGGAACAGCGTTGAAATCCGAAGTGTTGTCCTTGGATGTCAAACTGGCCGAAGCGCAAGAAGCCGAAATTAGGGCCGCCAATGCCATCGAACTATCCAAAACCAGCATCGCCAATCTGCTCGGACTGGAGCATTCCATGGCGTTTGCTGTTGCCGCAACATCCAAACTGACCAAACCTCAGCCGACCGGATCGTTTGACGAAATGCTTGAGCAGGCGCTGGCCAGACGCCCGGAAATCATGGCGGCGGCCAGGCAGGTGGAAATCAGCGAGCGCGAACTCAAGGCCGAGCTAGGTGCCTATCTGCCCAAGGCCGATGCGTTTGTCAGCTACGGCCAGAACAGCCAATCGCCCGGCTTTTCCGGGCAGAAGGACAATGTCACTGTCGGAGTCGCCGTGGAAATGAATCTGTTTTCCGGTTTCAATACCAAACAGCGGGTCAGTGCCGCGGAAAGAAAGGCGAAGGAAATGCGCGAAATGGAGCGAAAAACCAAGCTGGCCATCGAGCAGGAAGTCAAAACCGCTTTCTTGAAACTGCAAGAAGCATTGACGCGGCTGCATGTCGCCGAAACCTCGGTGCAGGCGGCTGAAGAGGCGCAAAGACTGGTGCATGAAGAGCGTCGGGCCGGAATGACGACGGTCACGCGCTACATCGAATCCGAAACCGCTCGCAACAAGGCGCAGTCCAGTTCCATTGCAGCGCATTACGATGCATTGAGCGCGGAAATGGCGCTAAAAAAAGCAGTCGGTAACTGGAAATAAAGGAGCGCCTATGTTTTCGGCTCATGGACAAAAAAATACCGGAAGAATCATTACAGCTGGCGCGGTAACACTGGTGTTGATCTTACTGCTGATTTACATGCAGGGCGGTTTTATCGGCAAGGTGACACCGGGAACGACGCCGCTGACCCGCGAAGCGGATCCGCCGCCCGGGCTGACGGCAGCCGTAACTGAACAGCAAGTGGGCGACATACTGGCCTGGCCCGGCGTGGTGAAATCCAGAACCGTCGCCGATATCGCGCCCAGATTGACAGCCCGGATCGTCGAAATCAAAGTCAACGCGGGCGATACCGTCAAGAAAGGCGATGTAATCGCCCGTCTGGACGAGCGCGATCTCAGGGCGCAAGAAAAAGCGGCGCTTGCCGCGCTGGCGGGTGCCAATGCGCACGCGGTGCGAAGCAGCGCGGACAAGCAGCGCATCAGCAGTTTGTACGAAAAAGAAGCGGCGACGCGCGAACGTTATGACGCCGTTGTAGCGCTCGCAAAGGAAGCGCAGGCAAGCGCCGGCCAGGCAAGCGGCGCGTTGAATGAAATCCGGGTGCGGCTGGCCGACACGCTGTTGCTGGCGCCTTTCGACGGCATCGTCGTTAAACGCCTGAAACAGCCGGGAGACATGGGAATGCCGGGCGTTCCGGTGGTGACGCTACAGGTGCCGCGCGGTCTCAGACTGGAGGTCGAGGTACCAGCCGCCTGCGCCGGAGCGTTCCATCCCGGAGAATCGGTGGTGGTAAGGATCGATACGCTCGATCAGACTTTCAGCGCAACGATCGACGAAATCATTCCGGAAATGGATGCCCATACGCACTCGCAACTGATCAAAATCGCACTGCCTGCGGTTGAAGGTCTGAAACCGGGGCACTTTGGCTGGCTGAAACAGGCTTGCGAAGAACATACCGCATTGCTGATACCGGCCAGCGCCGTGCAGTACCTCGGCCAGCTGGAAATCGTCCGGGTGCTGTCCAACGGGCGGCAGTCCACGCGCCATATCCGCACCGGCAAAACCTTTGGCGACCGGGTCGAAGTCATTTCCGGTTTGCATGCGGGCGAAATCGTCATGTCCGATCCCCGGCAGGCACAGTGATGGACAATGACAATAAACAGAACGCCAGACATGGTCTGACGACCCGGATCGTTAAGGTTTTCACGACCTCCCAGCTTTCCATCCTGTTTCTGATCATCTCGATGCTGGCGGGCGCGGTTGCGCTGATACTGACACCGCGCGAGGAAGATCCGCAAATTGTCGTGCCGGTGATGGATGTGCTGCTCGAGTACCCCGGCGCGTCGAGCGAAGAAGTGGAAAAACTCGCGGCCACGCCGCTGGAAGTGTTGCTGAAGCAAATCGAGGGCGTGGAATACGTGTATTCCGTATCCCGGCCCGGCACCGCAGTAATCACCGTGCGTTACTATGTCGGCCAGAATTACGAGAACAGCCTGATCAAAACCTGGAACAAACTGCTGTCCAATCAGCATCTGATTCCACCGGGTGTGACCGGCTGGCGGGTTAATCCGGTCGAAATTGACGATGTGCCAATCGTCTTGCTGACGCTGTCGCCGCAAAGCGGTCAGCATGATTCCATGGCATTGCGCCGCGTTGCCGATGAACTAATTGTCGCATTCAGGAGCATCGACAATGTGGGCAAAAGCTGGGTAGTCGGCGGTGAGCAGCGGCGCGTATCAGTTCATGCCGACCCGGCGCGGCTGGCCGTGCATGGCGTTACCTTGAACGAGATCGTGCGGGCGCTGGCTGACACCAATGTCAATCTGCAAGCCGGCCGATTTGAACGCGGCAACCGCGAAATTCTGCTCGAGGCCGGTCCGCATTTCACTTCGTCTGCGGAAGTCGAAGCCGTCGTCGTCAAAAGCATCGGCAACCGGCCGGTCTATCTGCGCGATGTCGCGCGCGTCGTCGACGGCCCGGCCGACGTCAGTCATTACACGCGCATCGGTTTCGGTCCGGCGGTGGAAAACATGATCACGGCCGGACAGGCAACCGGCGCGCAACCGCACACCGGGCAGGAGCGCCAGATGGTGACGCTCGCCATCGCCAAGCGCAAGGGCAGCAATGCCGTTACGGTGGCCGATGCCGTGCTGGCCATGGCGGGCAAGCTGCACGGTACGCTCGTGCCGCAGGATGTGTTACTGACGGTGACGCGGAATTACGGCGAAACCGCCAATCACAAGGTCAACGAACTTGTCAAACATCTGTGTTTCGCGATTGTGATCATCATGGCGCTGCTAGCATTCTCGCTCGGCCCGAAGGAAGCATTCATCGTGTCAATTGCAGTACCGATGACGCTGGCGCTGACACTACTGCTCGATTATCTCACCGGGTATACCATCAACCGGGTCACGCTGTTTGCGCTGATTCTGTCCCTGGGGCTGCTAGTGGACGATCCGATCGTCGACGTCGAAAACATTCACCGCCATTACCAATTGCGCAAGGAATCGCCGCTGGATGCCCTGCTGACAGCGGTCGAGGAAGTCAGGCCGCCGACCATACTGGCGACATTCACCGTCATCGTTTCCTTCCTGCCGATGTTTTTCATTACCGGTATGATGGGACCGTACATGGCGCCGATGGCTTTCAATGTTCCCGTGGCCATGCTCATTTCGCTGATCGTGGCCTTTACCGTCACACCTTGGGCCAGTTACAAACTGTTACAAACCGATTATCACAAGCCGCAGCATGAAGCGCCGGCGGAATTCAAACAAACAGCGGTTTACCGCATGTATCACGCCACATTGCACCCGCTGCTCGCGACACCCGGGCGGGCACGGCTGTTCCTGCTGATCATTCTGGCCGCCTTTGCGGCTTCGGTCATGCTGGCGGTTACCCGAGCCGTGCCTCTGAAGCTGCTGCCGTTCGATAATAAAAACGAGTTGCAGATCGTCATCGACATGCCGCGCGGCTCGACGCTGGAACAAACCGACGAAGCCGCGCGCGCGCTGGGACGCTATCTCGCCACCGTCAATGAAGTCACCGATTATCAAACCTACACCGGCACGGCTTCGCCGATGGATTTCAACGGCATGGTGCGGCGTTACTATCTGCGCGATAGCGGTTATATGGGCGATGTCCGGATCAACTTGATGCCCAAGGATATGCGCAAGCATCAATCGCATGAAATCGCGCTGCGCATCCGGCCCGAAGTGGAAAAAATTGGCAAGCAATACGGCGCCAGCCTGAAAATCGTGGAAATCCCGCCCGGTCCGCCGGTGCTGGCCAGCGTGGTGGCGGAAATCTACGGCCCGCCCGAGGCCCGCATTGCCGATCTGGTGCAAGTCACCCGGCGCGTACGCGGCGATATCGAGACCATCGAAGGGGTTGTCGATACCGATGATTTTTCCGAAGCGTTGCATGACAAGATTCATTTCCGGCTCGACCGCGAAAAGGCCGCGTTGTCCGGTGTCAATGCCGCACAAGTTGCGGAAGCGTTGCGCATAGCCGCTGCCGGGCATGTGGCCGGTATCGTGCATGCGGATACCGAGCGCATGCCGCTGGAAATCGTGCTGCAACTGCCGCGCGCACTGCGCTCCTCCGCTGCCGATCTGCTGGCGCTGCGGGTAAAAAATGTGCAAGGCGCCTTGATCCCTTTGAGTGAAATTGTCACGCCGGTGCCATTACACGCCGACCAGCCGATCTATCACAAGAACCTGCGCCGAGTGCATTTCGTCGTGGCCGAAATGGCGGGGCGCAGCCCGGTCGAAGCCATTTTCGATCTGCAGGATATTCTGGCCAAGCGGCCGCTGCCGGAGGGTTATTCCGTGGAACTCGCCGGTGAAGGGGAATGGAAAATCACCGTCGACGTATTCCGCGATCTCGGTCTGGCTTTTGCGGCCGCACTGGTGATGATTTATATCCTGCTGGTCGGCCAGACTGCTTCGCTGACCATGCCACTAGTCATGATGATCGCCATACCGCTGACGATCATTGGCATCATGCCGGGTTTCTGGCTGCTCAATTGGGTCATGGCTTCGCCCATCGAAGGTTATCCCAATCCGGTTTATTTCACCGCCACGGCGATGATCGGCATGATCGCGCTGGCCGGCATCGTGGTGCGCAATTCCATCATTCTGGTCGATTTCATTGAGCGTATCCGCGCGCGCGGCGATGTCACGTTGCCGGAAGCCTTGATCGAAGCCGGTGCGATCCGCCTACGCCCCATTTTCCTGACCGCCGGTGCCGCGATGCTCGGCGCGTTCGTGATCATTCTCGATCCGATTTTCTCGGGGCTGGCCTGGAGTTTCATCTTCGGCATCTTCGCCTCAACATTATTTTCCCTGCTGGTTATTCCGGTGGTCTACTTCCTGATTCACAAACGGAATGGCAGTCATATTGCAGTCCGATAATTCCGGATGTGTCATTGACTCGATCAACCAGAGCGTTTTGATCCGGTTTTTTATTTTCTTGCCTGCGTCAAGAAATTAGTTTCCGCCGCACGCAGCAAGCGTTGAAACCCGGTCCCGTGAAATTCTTCAGCAATCCGGAATTACCGGCAGACATCGATTCTTATCCATTTTTTGCGCAAACATTCTCTTGTAAATCGCCGCACCCGTTGCAGCTTCTACACTCGCCGCCATCTTGTACTATAATGCCCCACTATCCGGAAATTCATATCCTTATCAAACGAAAGCCATGAACACCATAGACATCAAAAGTTACATGCAATCCGTCGGACAGGAAGCGCGTGCGGCATCGCGGTTGGTTGCAAAAGCGGATACGGCGGCGAAAAATCGCGCGCTGACGGCGATGGCGCAGGCCATCCGGCGCGACGAAGCGCTGTTGCTGGCGGCGAACGCCAAGGATCTGGACAATGCGCGCGCCAAAGGCTTGGAGGCGTCGATGATCGACCGTCTGACGTTGTCGGCCAAGGGCGTGGCGACGATGGCGGAGGGTTTGTTGCAGATTGCCGCGTTGGCCGATCCGGTGGGCGAAATCAGCGGACTGAATTACCGCCCGTCCGGCATTCAGGTGGGGAAAATGCGCGTGCCTTTGGGTGTCATCGGCATCATTTACGAAGCGCGTCCGAACGTTACCGCCGATGCTGCAGGGTTATGCCTGAAAGCCGGTAATGCGGCGATTTTGCGCGGCGGTTCGGAAGCAATTCACAGCAATCAGGCGATTGCCGCGTGCGTCAAGGAAGGTTTGCGTTCAGCCGGTTTGCCGGAAAGCGCGGTACAGGTGATCGAAACCACCGACCGCGCAGCGGTGGGTGAGCTGATCACGATGAAGGATTTCGTCGATGTCATCGTGCCGCGCGGCGGCAAGGGGCTGATCGAACGCATTGCCAACGAGGCACGCATTCCGGTGATCAAGCATCTGGACGGTGTTTGCCATGTCTACATCGACGATCAAGCGGATTTCGATAAAGCGATCCGCATCGCCGACAACGCCAAAACGCAGCGCTACGGCACTTGCAATACGATGGAGACGTTGCTGATCCACGAAGGCATTGTAGAGAAAATTCTGCCCGCGCTGAGCAAGATTTATTTCGACAAGGGCGTTGAATTGCGCGGCGACGCAGCGGCGCGCGGCATCGTTGCGCAAATCAAGGAAGCCACGGAACAGGATTGGTACGAGGAATATCTTGCGCCGATTCTCAGCATCCGCGTTGTCGACGGATTGGATCAGGCGATCGATCACATCACGAAATACGGTTCGCAGCACACCGATGCGATCGTCACAGAGAATTACACGCACGCACGGCGTTTTCTGCGCGAAGTCGATTCCAGCTCGGTGATGGTCAATACCACGACACGTTTTGCCGACGGATTTGAATACGGTCTGGGTGCGGAGATCGGCATTTCAACCGACAAAATCCACGCACGCGGCCCGGTCGGTCTGGAAGGATTGACCAGCCAGAAATTTATCGTGCTGGGCGACGGCCAGCTGCGGCAGTAACCCGCTGCCAGCCGGTTTGATAACGCGTAAGCCAACGCTCATTGCAGCCAAAGGATGTCATGACGCAAGTTGTTGAAATAAAAATTCCCGATATCGGCGATTTCAAGGATGTTCCGGTCATCGAAGTGCTCGTTGCGCCCGGTGACAAGGTTGAGAAGGAAACTTCGCTCATCACGCTGGAAACCGAAAAAGCTTCGCTGGAAGTGCCCGCGCCGCAAGCCGGAGTGGTGCAAGACATTAAGGTCAAAGTCGGCGATAAAGTGTCGGAAGGAACTGTCATCCTGACGCTGGCAGCCACAGCGCAATCCACGCAAACGGCGCGTCCCCAAACAACAAGCGCAGCGCCGGAAAACGCGCCATCCGCACCCGTGCAGCCCATCGGACCAAGCGATATGCACGCCGATGTCGTGGTGCTCGGCGCGGGACCGGGCGGTTATACCGCCGCTTTCCGCGCGGCCGATCTGGGCAAGAAAGTCATCTTGATCGAACGTTATCCAACACTCGGCGGCGTGTGCCTGAATGTCGGCTGCATTCCGTCGAAAGCGTTGCTGCACGCGGCGAAAGTCATTACCGACGCAGACGAAGCGACAGCGCACGGCATTGTGTTCGGCAAAGCGCAGATCGACCTCGACAAGCTGCGCAGCTGGAAAGAATCGGTCATCGCTAAGCTGACCAAAGGATTGAAAGCGCTTGCCAAGCAGCGCAAAGTCGAAGTTGTGCACGGCAACGGAAAGTTTGTCACAGGCCACAGCATTCAGGTCGAAACGGCGGAAGGTTCGAAAACCATTTCGTTCGAGCACTGCATCATCGCCGCTGGTTCCAGCGTCACGCGTATTCCCGGTTTTCCGTACGACGATCCGCGCCTGATCGATTCCACCGGCGCGCTGGCGCTGAACGATGTGCCGCAGCGCATGCTGATTATCGGCGGCGGCATCATCGGCCTGGAAATGGCCACAGTTTATTCCGCGCTGGGCAGTAAAATCAGCGTGGTGGAATGGATGGATCAATTGATTCCGGGCGCCGATCCAGATCTGGTCAAACCGTTGCACCGCCGCATCGGCAAACGCTATGAAGCGATTTATCTGAAAACCAAAGTCACCAAAATAGAAGCCGCCGAAGCCGGGTTGACCGTTACTTTTGAGGGTGACAAAGCACCGCAGCCGCAAACGTACGATCGCATTCTGCTGGCGGTTGGGCGCCGTCCCAATGGGCGCGAAATTGGCGCCGAAGCAATCGGCATTCAGGTCAACGAACGCGGATTTATCCCAGTGGATCAGCAGATGCGCACCAATCTGCCGCATATTTTCGCCATCGGCGATATCGCCGGTGAACCGATGCTGGCGCACAAAGCCACGTACGAAGGCAAGCTGGCCGCCGAAGTGATCGCCGGACATAAAGTAGCTTTCGACGCACGCACCATTCCGTCGGTCGCGTACACCGACCCGGAAATCGCCTGGATGGGATTGACCGAGAAAGAGGCGATCAAACAGGGTATCGATTACGAAAAAGCCGTCTTCCCTTGGGCTGCCAGCGGCCGCGCGATTTCGATGGCGCGCGAGGAAGGCTTGACGCAACTGCTGCTGGATAAAACCACGCGCCGGATACTCGGCGCTGGCATGACCGGCATCAACGCCGGTGAATTGATTGCCGAAACCGTACTGGCGCTGGAGATGGGCGCGGACATGCAGGATCTCAGCCTGACCATCCATCCGCATCCGACGCTATCGGAAACCGTGCTGTTTGCTGCGGAGATGGCAGAAGGAACTATTACCGATCTTTTCCTACCCAAGAAATAGCCTTCTGCACCGGCACTGACTTCCCGTTCCGATCCCATAATGAACTCTTACTTGTTACCGCATTGATCATGATCTCAAAAAAAACCTTTCTGCTTTTATCCGCATGGCTGATGGTCTTAACCGGATTCATCGGCCAAGCATGGGCAACGCATATATCCCAGCCCATTCTGACCGATCCCAAGACGCACTATGCCGCCGGTGAAACCGTCATTCTGCACGGCAGGGTGGACTACAACGAACAACCGGCACCCGATGTTTTGCTCAACTTTAAATTAACCCGTGCTGACGGATCGGTAGCTGCCGATCAATCCTATCCAAGCGATCAAAACGGGCTATTTGAATTCAAATTCGATACCCGCAACGAAAAAGCGGGCAGTTATCAATTCACGGTAACGTCACACTGTCTGGAAATTCACCGCTACGCCTGCACGTACAAAAACCAGACCTTATCTATCCAACTACAATAACAGAGCACACAATTATCTTGCCGATAAACCGCTGTATCCGCCTTATTGACGGACATTGCAATGAGGCATCCGGCACAACCGGCCCGCTTTACGGGTACCATTTATTCAGCAGTAATGCCATACTCTCGAAGAATTAGAAAAACACGGTCATGAGAATCGCTCATTTATACAACTTCACTCAAATTTCCGGCCATTGCTTAATCATACTGCTCGCGTGCTTCATGCTATCCGCTTGCAATCCGCAGACCGATCCATTATCGGAACGCGAAGCCCGCGTCAATGCGCGCGAATCCGAACTGGTCACATTGTTCGCTGAATTGGTCGAGCTGAAAAAATCGCTGGAAAAAGATCAACCGGACAAACATTCCGTTGGCGAAAACAATCCTCGCGCCCCCAATGTGGATGGCTGCGTTTGCGAGAATACGGAAGCATCCTCTGTTCTGAAAGACACCGGAAAAATCGACGCAAAAACCGTGCTGGGCGGCATAGAAATGGTTCATCTTGATCCGCCTGGCCTTGAATTCAGCGCACGTATCGATACCGGCGCGCAAACATCGTCGTTAAATGCGCTGGATATTGTCGAATTCGAACGGGATGGAAAACCCTTTGTAAAATTCAATTTAATTCACCCCCAAACTGGGGAGAAAATAGAACTCACCCGGCGTCTGCGCCGTTACGCGCGCGTCAAGGAGCTGAGAAGCCAAGAATCGCAGCGGCGTCCGGTGGTCAGAATGCGCGTGATACTGGCCGATATTGATGAGCAAATCAATTTCACCTTGGAAAATCGCAGCCGGTTTAAACACCAGGTGCTGATCGGACGCAACTTGCTGCAAGATCTGGCCATTGTCGATGTCAGCAAGAAACCCGATTCCGTTACAGCCGATAATTCCGCAGACGCCACGACAAAATAATGTATGCCAAATTAAGACTCTATATTGTAGTCATCCTGCTCCTGGGATTTGGGATCGGCTTGACCTTGTACAAGCATTTCGCTTTGGGGTTTCCGTTATCGCCGGATGACAAAAAATCGGTTTGGACCATCGAAGCCAGAATCGATTTTGTTGCACGCGGCGATCCCGTGATCGTTTCCTTCGCACTGCCGCCGGAAACACCGGATGTTGTTTTCATGGAAGAGGATTTCGCTTCATCCGATTACGGCTTCAGCGAATTGACTTCGCCATCCGGACGGCGTGCACAGTGGAGCAAGCGGGTGGCATCCGGCTTGCAGACGGCTTATTATCGCCTGAGCATGTACGAAACCGGACAGATCGCTCATCCGGCTATGGCGGCGGACCTTCCGTCCGAACCGGAGAAGCCCGAATTTGACGAGGTGCTGAAAACTGCGGCCACTACATTGCTGGATCAGGTACGTAGCAAATCCGCCAATACCGAAATTTTTACCCGGGAACTGATCACCACATTAAATTCCAAAGCGCCCAGCCAGAACTTGAGTTTGCTGATAAACGATCAATCCAGCGAAGATTACAAAACGCACTTGATCATCAACTTGCTGGCGCTGGAAGGTATCAGTGCACGCATTGTGCGCGGCTTGTACTTGGAAGACGGCCGCCGCAGACAGTCGCTGACCAATTTTGTGGAAGTGTATATTGGCAACGAATGGTTGTTGTTCAACCAAAACTCGGGAAAAAGCGGAAAACCGAAAAAATTTCTGGTTTGGCAACGCGGCGACCAATCTCTGCTGGATGTGGTCGGCGGTAAAAACTCGCAGATATCCTTTTCCATCATCCGCAATGTTCATTCCACCCGGGATCTGGTGGTACGCGACAGCATGAACAAACAAGCCGGTATCATCGACTTTTCCATTTACAGCCTACCGATTGAGCAGCAGAACGCGTTCAAAATGATTCTGTTACTCCCGATCGGCGCGTTGATCGTGGTCATCATGCGCTTGCTGATCGGCCTCCGCACGTCCGGCACGTTCATGCCGATCCTGATTGCATTGGCACTGATACAAACCACGTTGCTCACCGGTATCATTATTTTTCTGACCGTGGTCGGCACGGGATTGCTGATCCGGTCTTACCTTTCACGCTTGAATTTATTGTTTGTTGCGCGAATCTCAGCGGTGATCATCGTCGTCATCGCCATTATGGCGAGTATCAGCATCCTCAGTAACAAACTCGGGCTCGATCAGGCCATGACCGTGACGTTCTTCCCGATGATCATTTTGGCATGGACCATTGAGCGCATGTCGGTGCTGTGGGAGGAGGACGGCCCCCGGGAGGTTTTCATCCAGGGCGGCGGCAGTTTGTTGACTGCGGTTATTGCTTATCTATTCATGACCAACCGGACGATTGAATACTTAACCTTTAATTTTCCCGAGCTGATGCTGGTCAATCTGTCGCTGATCCTGATTCTCGGACAATATACCGGTTACCGGTTATCCGAGTTGTACCGTTTCCATGCCCTGGAACGACGTAATGTTGCTGGCAAGCGCTAAGAAACTCAGAAGTTTCGGCATCATCGGCATGAACCAAAGAAATTTTGGTTTGATCTCGCGCTATAACCCGCGCCATTTATACCCGCTGGTCGATGACAAGTTAAAAACCAAACTGCTGGCGCAAGAAGCCGGGATCACCGTGCCCAAATTGCTCGGTACCGTGCAGTATCAGCATGATGTGAAATCGCTGAAGGAAATACTGCATCCGTACAGCCAGTTCGTCATCAAACCGGTCAAGGGCAGCGGCGGTAAAGGTATTCTGGTGATTACCGAACATGACCATAATCTTTACTTCAAGCCCAGTGGCGATGCGATGCAGCTGGCCGATATCGAACGGCATGTATCGAATATTCTGAGCGGTTTGCATAGCTTGGGCGGCAAGCCCGATACCGTGATGATCGAATCGCTGATCCAGCTTGACCCGGTTTTCTCCGACTACAGCTATGAAGGCATTCCTGATATCCGCATCATCGTGTTGCGCGGTTATCCCATCATGTCGATGTTACGCTTGACCACTCACGCCTCCGATGGCAAGGCGAATCTGCATCAGGGTGCGGTCGGCGTTGGCATCGATATCGGAACAGGCCGCGCATTACACGCGGTGCAGTACGGCGAGTCCGTCACGCACCATCCGGATACGCGCAAGACTTTTTCCGAATTGACCGTACCGCATTGGGATAAGCTATTGCAATTGGCCGCCGCTTGTTATGAGATGACCGGTTTGGGCTATTTGGGTGCGGACTTGGTGCTGGATAGGGATCAAGGGCCGATGATCATCGAGCTCAACGCCCGCCCCGGGCTTGCCATTCAGGTGGCTAATCGTACCGGTCTGGCGCCGCGTGTTGCAGTCATCGAGGCGATCAAAACCATCGATCCCGATCCACAATCCCGCGCCGCCTTCAGTAAGCGGCAATTCGCCTTCGATGCGGATATCCGTCCCCCCCGCTTGCTGCGTACCCGCAGCGATGACCGGTAACTACGCGGACTCAATCCCCGGCATTCACAATCACCTTGTTGCGCCCTCTTTGTTTCGCCTGATAAAGCGCTTTATCGGCTGCTTCGCTCAGGCTCACGGCATCAGAAAAATGCGCGAGATCGGCAATCCCGCAGCTGAAATTGACCGAAAACTCTTCATCGTGGCTCAGATGCAGCAAGCGCGAGAAAACTGTGCGTATCTCATCGATTACTTTGGCCGCCGATGCCGCATCAGTATCGTTCATGATCACGGCGAATTCCTCGCCGCCATAACGCCCGACGATATCCGTTTCGCGCAAGCGCTGTTTCAACAGCCGCGCCAGGCTCTTGAGCACACGATCGCCTGCGGCATGTCCGTAGGTATCGTTCACTTTCTTGAAGAAGTCGATATCCACCATCGCCAGTGAGAGCGGCGAATTCAGACGGCTGGATCGTATCACTTCGCGCGCCAATTCTTCCTTGATCGCGGTGTGATTGAGCAAGCCGGTTAAACCGTCATGAATCATCAGCGAACGCAAAAAGCGCGCGCGCGTCGCCCGTGTCGTCACTGCCGAAACCAAATGCCCGGCTCCGATCGGTTTGACCAGAAAATCATCACCGCACAGACTCATGGCTTCCGCTTGCGTATTGAAATCATTTTCCGAAGAAAGATAGACGATCGGCGTGCTCAGAAAACCATCGATTTGCCGGATGACCCGCGCCAGTTCAACACCGTTACAACCCGGCATATACAAATCCATCAGAATCAGATCGGGATTGAAATCATTCAATGCGCCCAGCAGTTTCAGCGGTTCGACCACGGTTTTCACCAGCATCCCGGCTTGTTCCAGTATTGCGGCATGGTACGCCAATATGGTTTGGCTATCGTCCACAATCAGAACCCGGAACGGCTCCTGAATTTGCGACGCTGTAATCAAATCGAGTTGATCGATCAATTCAGTGGAGTTGATCGGTTTGGGGAAATACGCCACGCCGCCGGCACGCACGGCACCGAGCCGGTACGCCATAGCGTCGTGCGTTGAGATAAAGATCACCCGAGCCGGTTGCGCCAGCTCTTTCTGAATCTGTTCCATGATCAGAATCCCGCCCATTTCATCTTCCGGAAACTCAACATCCATCAGAATGATGGCATCGGGCCTAAGCTGCACGGCAGTGCGGAATTTATCCAGATGGTTGAATACTTCCACTTCGTAACCGTAATAGCGCAGTTGCAGTGCGAGTTCCTGCGCGGCTTCGGCATCCGCTTCCACGACATATATCAGACTGGATGCTTGCCCATGCGGCAACAATGCGCTTTCGTCATGGGCTGATGAAGCGGCGTCCTGTGTTTGCTTGGATTCCTGCTCGATAGAAATCCGCTTCAAGGCATCGATCTGCTGCAAAATCCGGCTCGATTGCGAATCGTCTAACGGGGTCGTAACCTGCAATAGGCTTTTCAGGATTTTTTCCAGCGCACGTGCTTCCGTACTCAGTTCCGGGTAACCGAACGTTTTACCATTGCTGACCAAATGGTGCACAGAGCGATGCATTTCCTGCAAAGCTTTGCTATCCCATTCCGATCGCAGCTTTTGCCATAGAGATTCAATTTCACTGATCCGGTGCGGCAGCTCTTGCGCAAATGCAGCCAACACCAAACGCATCCTCTCCTGAAATTCTTTGTGCTCTTTAGTAATCATGATAAGGTATCCAATCCTGCCTACTCGTTGCAGTTTAATGCATAGGATTTATGTCTCTGTGATAAAACCTGCCGTGCCGCGGCAGTCAGAGCAAAAGCATCCATTGCGGGTTAACGTTTCTTACGATCTTTATATCTTTTGCAGCCAGTGTATTCAAAAAAAGGAAATTCAATCTCACAATCTAACCCCTAAAAGTCGATCACTAAATTAATTTACTTTTAAATTTCATTAGCATCATATAGAGAACTGAAAGTGAAATGTCAAAATCATCTCTATCCGGGCTTTTTTATCATCGGTTAATGCGCTCGTCACCGTTTTTACCCAATTCCCTGCGCGCTATGTATTACGCCCTATTCAGCAGTATTGGCCGGATTAGAAGATAAATAAACATTTCCCCAACAACGCTTATCACTCATTTGCAATTATGCAACACACAACACGCTTCCGGATCCTACTCGTCACCATCGTCATCGCCACCACATTCATAGTGTTTGCCCTTGGCCCGCTTCTGACCGCTCCGGCACCCACAGCGGTGAGTACGCTATCAGCGGACTTTCCGGTTGAATCCGTGGAAATTCCCTCACAACAAGGAGTCACCGTGCATGGCTGGCTAGCTCGCGGAAAACCCGGTGGTGGTGTCTTGCTGCTGGTGCATTCGATGCGTAGCAACCGGATGGAAATGCTGAGCCGGGCGCGATTCCTGAAGGATCAGGGATACAGTGTGCTGTTTATCGATCTGCAAGCACATGGGGAAACTGCCGGAGATCACATTACGTTCGGTTTGCGCGAAGCGGAAAATGTCGAAGCATCCGTCGCTTTTCTGCGTAAGACCTTTCCAGCCGAGCGAATGGGCGCGATCGGCGCTTCTCTGGGTGCGGCCGCAATTGTGCTCGCACAGCAGAATCTGAAACTGGATGCCGTCATTCTGGAATCACTTCACCCCACCCTCGAAGAAGCGGTTGATAACCGGTTAAAGCTGCATTTTGGCGATCAGGGCTCAATCCTGTTACCGCTCATGCTGTGGCAACTATCGTTTTACCTGGACGTTTCCCTGGATGCGCTGAGTCCGATCACGCGGATCAATAACCTCAACTCACCCGTATTGTTCATTTCCGGTACGCATGATGTGCATACAACGCAACCGGAAACCGAACGCCTTTACGCCGCGGCAAGATTTCCCAAGGAATTATGGATTGTCCCCGGTGCGCAGCATTTCAATATGCACAGCTATGCCGGCAGAGAATACGAGCAGCGCGTCAGTGATTTTTTGTCCTATTATCTGCGCCTGCATGATGACGGATAGCGCGGCATCATTGCGGCTCTCACGAGCACAGCTATGATAAAGTGCCTGCCTGTTTTAGAATGCGTATTTCCGCTTTTGCATCCACTCAATAAAAAGAGCTCAACATGAATCATTATCAGAATATTTTGCTCGCTGTCGATTTCTCCGATCATGGCCAGGCTGTCGCACAAAAAGCGCAATCGCTGGCGGAACAATTTAATGCGCAGCTTCACATCATTCATGTGCTGGATAATATTCCCATGCCTGATACACCTTATGGCACGGTGATTTCACTCGATGAAGACTCCTCGAATGATTTGCTAGAAGCGGAAAAAAACAAATTCATACGGATGAGCGATCAACTCGGTATTGCAGCGGAACGGCGCTGGCTGATCTGGGGCGAACCGCAACAGGAAATTATCCGGCTCGCGGCACAAGAACGGATCGACTTGATTATCGCCGGTTCTCACGGACGGCACGGATTGGCGGTGCTGATGGGTTCGACGGCGTCAAGCATTCTCTATCACGCGCAATGCGACGTGCTTGCCGTTCACCTGTAGCGCATCAGAAAATCACACTGGTGTGATCGGGTAGCGTCAGCTTCTCCAGAATTGCCACCACTTTTTTCCGCCCACTTCGGGCAATTCGGTCAAAAAGTAACTTTGCGGAAAATTGATTCGCATCACGCGTTCCGCATCCTCACGCAAATCGTGCATTCCCAGCGCTTCATAGGCTTTGATCATAATATACAAGGCTTCTTCAGTAGCCGGTGTGCGGGGATATTCCTTCACCACGTTTTGCGCCCGGTTGGCCGCGGCGACATAGGCTTTGCGCTTCATATAGTAACGCGCGACGTGAATATCGCTCATGGCGATGGAATTCAGCAAATAAGCCATCCGCTGTCTGGAATCGGCCGCATATTTGCTCTCCGGGTAACGTGTCACCAGTTCCTTGAAATTCTCAAACGACTCGTATGAAGCTTTTGAGTCGCGCTCGCTCATGTCCTGCTTCAGCGGGCCTCTCAGCAAGAACCCCATCATGCCCCAATTATCGTTAAAGTTTGCTAACGCTTTAATATAATAAGCATAATCTACATTCTGATGATTCGGATGCAATTTAATAAACCGGTCTGTTGCCGCGATCGCAGAAGCATGCTCTTCGTTTTTATAATGCGCATAAGCAATTTCAAGCTGCGCCTGCTGCGCAATCCGGCCATAGGGATAGCGCGCTTCCAATGATTCATACAGCTTGATAGCCGCAGTATAATTGCCCTCATTAAGTTTTTCTTTCGCCTCCGAATAAAACTTATTGGCCGACCAGTCTTGCTGATCTTCCGTGCGATCTTGCAATAATTTGCACGCGGATAACGTTAATAACAGAATAAAAGCTAAACTACGTAACATGACGAATTCCATAAAAAACAAAGATGCAGCCGGGGATTATAGCGTAAAGCCGCCAGCGCAAGCACGCAATGAACTTACAGCGCCTGTCATTGAATTAACGATTCCCTCGGATTATGCCGGCTTACGTCTTGATCAAGCGTTGGCGAAATTGTTGCCCGATTGGTCGCGCAGCCGGTTGCAAACTTGGATTGGCGAAGACAGGGTCACGCTGGACGGTGTAAAAACCAGTGTAAAACAGAAAGTGTGGGGGAATGAACATATCCGGATTTCGCCTCAGGACAGCGCTGCGGAATCCGTGTACACGGCGGAAGCGATCAGCCTGACCATCGTGTACGAAGATGAAGCGCTCATCGTCGTCAACAAACCCGCCGGTCTCGTTACCCATCCGGGCAATGGCAACTGGCAGGGCACTTTGCTGAATGCCTTACTGTATCACGCGCCGCAATTGGAAAGCGTGCCGCGGGCCGGTATCGTTCACCGCTTGGATAAAGATACCAGCGGACTATTGGTCGTGGCCAAAACGCTCGAAGCGCAAACAAACTTGGTGCGCCAGTTGCAGCAGCGCACGGTGAAACGCGATTATCTGGCACTGGTTTTAGGTGAAATCACACAAGCGGGCAGTGTCGATGCGCCGGTCGGACGCCACCCCGTTCACCGCACGAAAATGGCGATAACCCGCACAGGTAAACCGTCAGTTACACATTATCAGGTGCTCGAGAATTTTTCCGGTTGCACTTTGCTGCAATGTAGTCTTGAAACAGGCCGCACACATCAAATACGGGTGCATATGCATTCCATCGGACACCCGCTGGCGGGCGATCCTGTTTACGGCGGTAATCCCAAGAATATCCAACAAGTCATCGGACAACGATTAGCTGGTTTCCCCCGGCAGGCGCTGCACGCTCAGAAACTGGCGCTCACTCATCCGCAAACACAACAAATGCTGGCATGGGAAGCTGATATACCGGCCGATATGGATAATCTATTGCACACAGTGCGGCAATACAACCAGCCGGATATTGCAGAATAAAAAAATGCGCCCAAGGGCGCATTTTTTTGTTTCATATTTCATAACTCTCGTCACATGTATCAAACTATAAACTTAGAAAGGCAAAATCGCATCCAGTGAAAATACGATCTGATCCTTGTTGCCGCCAAAAGGCCGGTAAGCCGAAGCTTGCAGCGATTCGTGCAATGCATCCACCCGGTCATAACGGATATTAGGACGTACATTCAAGTGCTTCAGTCCTTGCCAGCCGATTTTTAATGTTTTAGCTGCTTTCCAGTTCGCGCCGAGGGTCACTGCATAATAATCGGCGGGTGTACTGGTACCCAGCAAGCCGATGTTACTCGCAAAACTTCTTCCCGTATAATCGGTTGCCGCAGTCACCCTGCCCGGTGCAAACACACGGAAGCCGTCACGGTCACGAAACCATTCAGCCCGCACACCGACCGATACATCCGGCGTCACGTCGTAGTAAAAGTGAGAATTAACGCCATACCATTCCGCATCTTTAACAACACCGGAATATACGTTATTAAATAACATGACGTTATCTGCAAAACCGTGATCATGTTGCAAAATCAAGTGCGTTTTATCGGTAAATTTATGTTTCAGGACGATGCTGTACATTCCCCAAAAACTGCTGTTGCGCGTTGAAGTCGTACTGCCGGTACCGCTGACATTGAGAGAAGTGTTGTAATCATCACTGCTCCACGTGACACCACCGATCCCGCCCCAATTTTCCATTTGTTTGTCAAAATTACCATCCCAGCCGCCTGTTCCGCTACCACCGATGGTCCCAAACATCGCCACGATGTTTTTATTCACGTTGTAGTTACCCAATACACCGGTATGCGTGAAAGGTTCGCCGTACTGCATCGTATAGGCATGGGTATAGAAGAAGTTATTGGGTGCTGGAACCGATTCATACCCGATTGGTGTATAGAAATGGCCCACTTTAATATTCAAGCCATTACCAACTGGCGCATATATCTCGGCAAAGGCTTGCGGAATTGCAATACCGTACGTGCGGCTGGAATTACAGCATATCTCCAGATCCCAATTACCTCTATCCGCCAACGGCCTGCCGTTATTCACATCGAAAGCGGGATTACCGTAAGCTTGGGTGAAAATAGCATCGGTACCGAACAGGAAATCAGCCCGGAAACCAAAATCCCAACCTTTCCCTTCCGTTTTTACCCCGCGTTGTATGAAGAAATTTAATTGATTTAATTGAAACCGGTTCGCTTGATCCGCGAAAGTAACCGGCCCCATGAAACCGTGTGTCTGACTTGGATTAAACGTTGCACCACCTTGCACCCAGCCACCAAATTCAATACCGCTATTTTTAATTGCTTTGGCAAAAGGATTATTATTTAAACTGTCGATACTCATCACGCTGTTTGCATGAACACCAGATGAACTCATACCAAGCAGCAACAACCCTCCTGCCACAGCATGCGTCATCTGTTTTTTGACGATCGCTTTATACGCCATTCTTCCCCCCCTTTAAAAAAGACTATAAAAAATAAACAAATAACAGAGCCAAAAACCATAACTAGCACATGGATTGAACTCTAACACCGAATTGCTTGAAGGGTCAACGCAAACCTTTGGGATATTTGACTGATCAGAAAAAATACAATATGGAAAAATTGTGTTGCGTACTTACGTTACTGACATTTGATCCGACACCAAAGTATTAGCGGGAACACACGCTTAATATTTAATTTTTCCTACAATCCGTAGGCAATATCCTTATATTTGTTCTATATCTTAACGCTGTAATACACCTACTGCTGTTAAAGTTTTGAAACTACCGCTCCGTTAAAAGCAAATCTGATACTGACAGTTAAATACAGGTTCGCGCCCCATGACCCGATTGACTAGTCCGTTGAACAAATTCTCACGATTAACTTTAAGTAAACAATTATGGATTTGATACCCATACAAACAACAGACTTGATGGTTGGCCAACCGCTGCCGTGGGATTTATTCGATCAGGGTCGTCAACCCATACAAAAGCGCGGTTACATCTTCAAGACGGAAGATGAGTTAAAACAGCTGGAAGAATTACCGGTCTTTCGCATGGAAAAGCAAGCCCCGGAACAAGCGGAACAGGCTACTCATTCACCAGAAAAAACCAGCTTTGAAGACATGCACCTGAAAGTAGGCCATAAAATGCATCTTACTTTAGCCACGTATTCAAAAAATGGCAGCGAAAACAACTCATGCGCAGTCTCCATGATCGGCTATGTGCCAGACAGCACTTTGATTGTTTCCATGCCTGCATCCGATCAATTAATCGGCGAACCTTTTATTGAAGGCGATCAAATTCACGTGCGCTTAATTACCGGGCAACATGCGTATAAATTTACCGTTTTTGTCGACAAGATTATTCGAGTGCCTTTTAAATACTTACACTTATCTTTCCCCAAAGAGATACAGGGTCAAAGTATCCGGAAGTCACGCAGAATCAAATGCAATTTCCCCGCAACGGTTGCCGAAAAATCAATTCCGATCAGCATCACGGATCTCAGTATCTGCGGTGCCGCAATCACTTCAACCCTGCCATTGGGAACATTAGGCTCAGAAGTTACATTATCTTTTGCTATCGCCTTACACGACAGGAAAATACCTTTATCCATTAAAGCGACCATCAGATCCGCCAAGCAAAGCGCGAAGAAAAATCAGAAAATAATCTGCACTGGCGTTGAATATACCGGCATCAAACCGGATCAAGTATTCGCACTACGTCACTTGATTTATCAGGAAATAGTTGAACATCCGGAAAATGTGATTTAAACGATGGTAAGGATTTCTTCTTACCATCGTTTCCCGTCTACCAGAAACCCCAATTACCCGTCACCACAATCCATATACCCAATACCGCATTGGTAACCGCATGCGCGAGAATCGGCAACCACAGCGTTCTGCTGCGCGTGTATAACAGGCCGTAAACGATACCGGCAAATAACCCGGCCAGCCATAAGCTGTGCGCTAGCGCAAATAAGGCGGCTGCGATGCCGAAGGCTTTAATTCCCACTTGCGCCGGATTGACGGTCAGAAAATTGGGATGCTCAATCCAGCGCATCAAAAACGAACGCCAGAAAAGTTCTTCCATCACCGGAACCACAAGCGCCGCGCCGATGATTCTCACTGTTACAAGAAACCAGTCAATTTCACCGTTATCGCGCGGATCAAACCCCACAGCGTCACCCATCACCATCCAATCCGCGGTCAGATTAATCCACGCGATAAAGACCACGATACCGGCGACCAGCGCGGCCCCCCAAATCCGGAAGCCCGCACCATCCGGCCAGCGCAATTCGCTGTACGCGCTACGCATCGCCCACAACAAACCAGCCACGACCGCAATTTTCACCGCATAAAGCAAACGCAATTCATCGGCTTGCCAGCCAAACTTCAGCAACAAATCTTCCAATATCATGAAAAAAACATAGGCGGCAAAAGGCGCAATCCGGTACAGATTCGTGCGATCAATCATTGATCAATTCCTCATTAAATTTTTGTGATGGGCAACGAACAACAACAGCGAGTATTCAATTCATGGATCTCATCCCAGCCAGTGTATAAGAGCGAGCAAAAATCAAAATAGCAATAAAAACCAGTTACCTGTCCTTTATCGAACATTAAGGTTAGCCGCGTCGCAATGAAATCACAACACCAGCGGCAATTCCTGTTGCCGGGAAGCCTCCGCCATCGGCACGGCAGTCTCGGCGCACAGCGCACTGACTTTCACGCCCAATAACCGGATCTTCTTCTGCAACGGCACCCTGCGTAAACACTCCCCGGCAGCAAGGCGTATCCGAGCTGGATCGTTGGTATAGGCAGGCAGAGAAAAATCGCGCGTGATGGTGCGGAAATCCTCAAAACGCAGCTTGATACTGATGGTACGCCCGGCATAGCCCTTGCGTTTCAAATCAGCGGCAACCTGCACGCACAATGCGGTAAATGCCTCGGATAAACCAGGACGATCCTGGCGCGGATGCAGGTCGCGCTCAAACGTAGTTTCCCGGCTGATGGATTTGGGCTCTGCATTCGTAATCACCGGACGTCGATCGATACCGCGCGACACCTCATACAACCAGGCCGAGTAACTGCGCCCGAAGTGCATCTGAAGCAAACTCAATTCGGCGCGCGCCAATTCGGCAATCGTCGTAATATCCAGTGACGCCAGCTTATTCGCCGCTTTGGGGCCGATACCGTTGATTTTCCGCACCGGCAACGGCCAAATCCGCTCCGCGATGTCATCAAACGCCAGGATGGTCAAACCATCGGGCTTCTCTAAATCGGAGCAGATTTTTGCCAACAGTTTATTCGGCGTGATGCCAATCGAGCACGATAATCCGGTCGCATCTTTCACCGCCTGTTTAATCCGTCTCGCCAGCGGCAGCGTATCTTCCGGCAGACCAGTCAAATCGATATAGATTTCATCAATGCCGGAATCTTCGATCTGCGCGGCAATACCGGCAACCGCGCTTTTGAACAAACGCGAATAATGCCGGTAAATGGGAAAATCAACCGGCAGCAGAATCGCATCCGGCGCCAGCTGCGCCGCTTTCATCACCCCCATGGCGGAATGAACACCCAACGCACGCGCTTCGTACGTAGCGGTGGTAATGACACCGCGCCCGGCATAATCGCGCAAACGGTAAAAATGCCGCTTGCCATCCGCTTGCAACACCGGCTGGTGCTCGTCCCGCCCGCCGATCACCACCGGCAAGCCACGCAACTCGGGATAACGCAGCAACTCGACCGATGCGTAAAAAGCATCCATATCCAGATGCGCGATGCGGCGTTGCGGGATATTCATTGTTTACACGATAGCAAAATGAGGATTGTGATAAATTACACCATAAAACCAATATCAGTGAGCACGGCCTCTTCTTTGGCAACAAGCCTTTTACTTTTATTGTTCAGGATTGAACGATCAACAAAGAAAAATATATGCATTGGACAGTCTATATCCTACGATGCGCCGATGGAAGTCTGTATACCGGAATCACAACGAATCTGACGCGCCGGGTCAAAGCCCACGACGCAGGTAAAGGCGCACGATATACCCAAGGCCGTGGGCCATTCCAGCTAGTACACCAAGAATTCCACAAAAACCGCGCAGAAGCGACAAAAAGAGAAATGTCGATAAAATCCCTATCCCGCACTCAAAAACTGGAATTAATTTCCGCATACTCAAAATCTTGAACACCAGCGTGAAGAACACAAAAGAATCATCCTGTCCGTGTAGCAGCGGCAAACCATACAGCAGCTGTTGCGGCCATTATCTGGATCAAAACGAAACCGCCGCCACGGCGGAAAACCTGATGCGCTCACGCTACACCGCGTATACGCTAAAGCGCGAAGACTATCTCCTGGCCACCTGGCATTCCAGTACACGCCCGGCATCCTTAGACTTGACCGGACAACCGGCACAGCAATGGCTGGGATTAACCGTCAAACGGCATGAACAAACCGCTGCGGATCAAGCGATCGTGGAATTCGCCGCACGTTACAAAATCAACGGCCGGGCGCACCGCTTGCACGAAATCAGTAACTTTGTACGGGAAGGAGGATTGTGGTTTTATGTGGATGGGGAGATTCTGTGAATTTTGCGGGATTGCGTTCCAGCACGCCCGGTTTTCCGAATCGCAAAAGATGTTCCGCAAGTGCTTAAGGCGATACTTTATTTCCCACACCAAAAAATTGCGCGATCAAGGTCATAAGGTCAACGATCGGTTGAATATTCCGTGCACCAACAAAAAATCGGCCCTCTTCGATCACATCGCTCCATAAGAACATACCCAGCCCGCCAATTTCCTTGCGTTGACTTAATAGATAGGCATATTGGTACAGTTGATCCAATAGTGTTTCGACATCGTCAAAGAGTTTGTCCGCCAGGAATCCTCCGGGGACTAAAAAGAATTTACGGCCTATCGGATTCGCTGATTCGAGCGCCTGCATGGTATCCCACACCCCTGATCCATACTCTATTTGCGAGTAATAGCCAAGTTCCGGCGAGCCGCAGAAATAAAAATTACCATAACAATCAAAACCCAAATACTCAGCATCATCAAGCATAATCGCAAGTTCATCGGGGTAAGCTTGTTTTTGCAGGACTAACTCAGCCCAAGCCTCAATATGTATCACACCAGCCCCCGGAAATTGCTGTCTGAGCAATCGCCCCACCGATCTCAGTGTAGACAAAGTGTCTGCATAGCGATTTTCGATGTCATGACATGCCTTGGGTTTTCCTTCGCGACACGCCTTTCGTATCGTCCACAAGGGTTCGTCGAGTAAAAATAAAATTTCGCGATGACGCACGGCGGACATCTCAATTGCATCAATAATCCCATACGGATCATTCCGGTACAGGCCTGTTTCCGGATCGAACAGAAACTTGCTAATCGAAATCACCGGAAGCATCTTGTACACATTGGCATCAAGATAGCGTGTAATTTCATCGATATTTTTCGGTGAGAATGCAAACGCATTACTGAATTTTGCTATTTCATCGATGTGCTCGACCTCATTCAAAAATGATCCAATGATTTTTTGAGGCCGATCGGTATTGAAATACGATGCTTGAATATCAACCGGAGATAACAAAATAACCAGTACAAAAGCAATATACTTATCCATGCGTCTTCCATCTTTTTCACCATGGATTCAGTATAAGACTATGATTAATATTGTTCTGTGCGAAAAATCACGAACTTATCGCGATTAAAAACAAACTGCTTATCCGGATAAATTGCTGATAAGGAATAGAACCTCACAACGCTTCGTAACGGATCTCCACCACCTCCAGTTCTTCCAACCCACCCGGCGTATGCAGTCTCACCACATCGCCTTCATGCGCCTTGAGCAGCGCTTTGGCGAGCGGGGAAATCCAGCTGATGCGGCCGCGCCCGGGATCGGCTTCGTCCATGCCGACGATGCTGTAGGTGTTTTCCTCGCCTTGGCTATTGCAAATGGTCACGGTAGCGCCGAAAAACACTTGATCGCATTCGCCGCGTTGCGCGGGGTCGACCACTTCGGCGTTATCCAGGCGCTTGGATAAAAACCGCAAGCGTCGGTCGATTTCGCGCAGCCGACGCTTGCCGTAGATATAATCGCCATTTTCCGAGCGATCGCCGTTGGATGCCGCCCAGGTAATCGTTTTAACCAATTCCGGCCGTTCCACTTTCCACAACTGATCGAACTCATCCTTCAGCCGCTGATGGCCTGCCGGAGTGATGTAGTTTTTCAAACCCTTCGGCAACTTCGGCGTATCGTCGGGTTCGTCGTCGTCTTCGTTTTCCTTGGTAAAGGCTTTACTCATAGTCACCATTATTATCAGCAAAAGAGAACCGCTAAGATAGCGGTCTTCCCTGTTCTATTCAAGATCATTCACCGCAACGCCTCTCCCATCTTGCAAAATAGATAAGAAACCTTACGTTCAGCACAGTATCTAATGATCGTACTTAACAGGAGGTCATCATGCTAATGAACCGGCGCCAATTTTTGAGCATATCCGGCGCAACAGCCTGTATGGCTGCATGCTCACCTCAGGCCCTCGCAACGCAATCGCTGACGCGAGTTCCGCAACAAAACGCTGCAACCGCATTGAAAGCCATGCGGCATCTCTCGCAACAGCGGAGCCGGATGCTCGGTTATCCCATCAATATGACCACTCCGCCGGATGAGTTTTTCGCCTGGCGCAATGAACTCGCGGCCGTGGGCTTCAATCAATTCGCTTTCAACAATGTTGGCAATCCTTACGACCACAGCCATATCCCGTTTAATTGCCATCCGTTTGAAAAGGAATTGATCGATCGTTTCGGCGCAGTGTATGGCTTCGCACCGGATAATATTTGGGGATTCCTCACCAACAGCGGCACCGACAGCAATATGCACGGGTTGTATATGGGCCGTACGATTCTTAAAAGCCGTACCGGTGTCATGCCGAAAATCTATTTCACGCGTGAAGCGCATTATTCGATTCAGATTCTGCGTGACCTGTTGCATCTCGACTGGGTGGTAGTCGGCACGCGGCCCGACGGCAGCATGGACGCCAATGATCTGGAACGGCAGTTGAATGCCAATCCCAATCATCCCGCCTTGGTGGTCGCAACCATTGGCACCACGTTCAAAGGCGCGATTGATCCAGTTGATGCCATCCAAGCCAAGCTAAAACACCGCACCGCTTATCTGCATTTGGACGCCGCGTTATTCGGCGGCTATTTGCCACACACCGCGTTTGCCGCTGACTTGCGGCACAACGTCAGCAACCCGGTTTCCAAAACAGAACTGAAACGCTACGATTCCATCGCCGTTTCCTGTCACAAATTTTTTGGCTTTCCCTCGCCCGCCGGATTGTTCATCACCACGCGCGCGAACTTTGAAGCATTCCGCACCCCGTTCAGCCAAATTCACGACCCGGAATACATCCAGCAAGTACCTGGCACGATCACCTGTTCGCGCGATGCCGTCAAACCCGCTGAATTCTACTTTTTCAGTTCGGAATCCGCTTTTGCCCGGCAAGCTGCCGATGCCAAAGCAATGCTGGATAACACCGCTTATTTGCTGAAAGAAATGAACAACCATTATAGTTACCTGCGGCCGGTGCGCGCCAATGACCGTTCGAATACGGTTTATTTCATCACCCCGAGTAAAGCCATCGTCGATCATTACTCATTAGCGACCATGCAGCTTGATATTGACGGAGAACGGACACCCTGCGCGCATGTCGTGGTCATGCCGCATGCCAAGAAAGAAATTCTCGACCGGTTTCTAACCGACTTGCGCAAATCCTGACGGCGGCATCAATGCACGACGGTGCGGGAAAACACATTGATCACGGCCACACCCGCGATGATCAGAGCCAAACCGATCAGCGCGGGCGTATCCAGCGACTGCCCCAGAAAAAGCCAGCCGCTCAGCGCGATCAATACGATGCCAACGCCCGACCAGATCGCGTACGCCACGCCGACCGGAATGGTTTTCAGCGTCAACGACAGCAAATAAAAAGCCAGCAAATAACCGATGACAACGATCAGCGATGGCCACAAACGGGTAAACCCTTCGGCGGCTTTGAGGAATGATGTCGCGATCACTTCGCTGACGATGGCGACGGCAAGAAAAATCCACTGCTGCATGGGTATCACTCCTTGTATTGGGATGGTCACAAGCACCGGTTTCAACCGGATACATTGAAATAGCTGCGCTATGTTACCAAAACACGATGGAGTAAACGCAAACCGCAGCGTAAACGCTGCATGATGATGAAGATAAACGTGACAGCTGAACGCTGTCAGCTCAATGATTCATAAAAAAACCGGCGCTGCGTTTACCGCAGCGCCGGTTCTTCTAAAACGATTTACAGCAATCCTACGATCAAGCGATTAAACTGCAGCCGCTTGTTTACGACGGTAGCCAGCAAAACCGATCAGACCAAGACCTGCCAGCAACATCGCATAGGTTTCAGGTTCTGGAACAGGAACGAGGTTAGCGGCAACGTCATGTCCGACAATGCCCATCGTGCCTGAATAGGTGAGAACCTCAGTAGCAGAAAAGCGAACCGATGCCGTGACCACAGTACCAGCCAGTTCGGCTACGATTGCACCGTAACCGCCGTTACTGGCAACATCCGGATCCCAGGAAAATGTGAATACATTCAGTGGATCGAAGCCGGTGAAATCAAAACCGAATACCGTTGAGCCCACCGCGCCAAATAATGACGATGTGCCATTGGCTTCCGGATCATAGGCAAAAGTTCCGCCACCCGAACCACCGAATACCAGCGGCTCGCCCAATATGCAACTTCCACCATCCGTGCAATGCGTTCCGGACAAATCGAACGTGAGTTTCTCGATTACGCCGCTGGTACCGTCAAAAGCAGCGGTATTGATGCTGAAAGAACCTAACGGGCCAGGATTGGTTACGGTGATTGAGCCAGCTGGCGATGCATAGCTGACGCCGCTCAATAGGACAGAGAGTCCAAGCGCGGCAGCAACTTGCGTAGTGCCTTTAATAAATTTCATTATTTTTCTCCTCAAATTTGAAATAATCAGTTTGATACTTTATCAAAACATGTTCGTTTAACTGCACGTTCGCTTTTTAATCGCTTACGGCGGTAAACTGCCAAATGGCATTAACGAGCCCTTCTCGCAAAAGATTCCTATTCTTTGTAGGAATTTTCTTTCTAATTTTACCTTCTTTTTATTTTTTTTAGTGCCAATTTTGTACTAATTTCAGGTACCCCCAATCGCATCGGTAACCTGATTAAATGGTTTATTTTGGAAAAAATGCTCGATATTACCCGCCAGTTGATCGAGCAGCCGCTGCCGCGATTCCCGGCTGGCCCAGGCGATGTGTGGCGTGACGATCAGATTCGGCGGCAATGTGCGCAGGATCGCATTATTTTGGCCGGGCGGTTCGCCCTGGATCACGTCGATAGCCGCACCAGCGATCTGTCCGCTGGATAAACTCTGCAATAAATCGGTCTCGTTCACCAGCCCGCCGCGCGCGGTGTTGATCAGATACGCCGACGGCTTCATCAATGCCAATTCGCGGCGGCTAATCAAATACTGCGTTTCCGCTGACAATGGACAATGCAGCGTGACGAAATCCGCCTGCCGCAGCACATCGTCAAACGCGGTTCTACCGGCACGCGGCGGCTTGCCTTTGTGATCCGCGATCAGCACCTGCATGCCGAATGCCCGGGCGACCTGCGCCACGGCATGCCCGAGTTCGCCGTGGCCGATGATGCCGAGCGTCTTGCCGGATAGTTCGATGACCGGAAAATCCAGCGGACAAAAAAACTGGCTTTTCTGCCAGCCGCCGCGCTTCACCAGCGCCTGATAATCCGGAAAATGCCGCGCCAGATTCAGCATCAGCGTAAACACATGCTCGACCACCGACGGCGTAGCGTAGCCGCGCACGTTGCACACCGGCACGCCGTGTTCGGCGGCAGCCGCCAGGTCGACGTTGTTGTACCCGGTCGCAGCGATGCAAATCAGCTTGAGTCGTTGCGCCGTTGCAATGGCGTCACTGCTGATATAAACCTTGTTGCTGACGATCACCTCGGCGTCGCGTATGCGTTCCGCCACTTCCGCCTCGGAAGAATCGTGATAAAACTGCCACGGCGCAATCGCCCGCTCCAGCGTGGCGCAGTCCATATCGCCACGGGTGACGGAACCGAAATCCAGAAAAATAGCGCGCATATCTTGCTCCTGATAATGATGGAAAATCATACCACAGGCGATCCTTGGCGTTTCCCGGCGCGATCACGTAGAATCGGGCGGGTCAAAATAAATAAGAAAGCTCTGAAAAAAGCAGCGAGCGCAGTAGTTTTTCAGAGCTTCCTAAGAATAAACCGGAGACTGCATGGCGCTAGCCTGGAACGAAATCAAAGACCGCGCGCTGGCGTTTTCCCGCGACTGGGCCAAAGCGGAATCGGAAGACGCCGACGCCAAACCGTTCTGGATCGAATTTTTCCAAGTCTTCGGCATCAACCAGCGGCGCATCGGCAGTTTCGAGCAAAAGGTCAAAAAACTCGGCGACCGCGACGGATACATCGATTGGCTGTGGAAAGGCAACCTGCTGATCGAACACAAATCACGCGGTAAAGATCTGGATCGCGCCTACCAGCAGGCCATCGACTATTTCCCCGGACTGAAGGAACACGAACTGCCGCGTTTCGTGCTGGTCAGCGACTTCGCGCGCTTCCGCCTGTACGACATGATCGAAGGCACGCACAGCGAATTCCTGCTGAAAGGGCTGTATAAAAACGTCAAGCTGTTCTGGTTCATCGCCGGGTACCAGCCGCAAAAAATCTCGCCGCAAAGCCCGGTCAACGCCAAGGCGGTGCAGCGCATGGCGCGGCTGCACGACCGCCTGAAACAAATCGGCTACACCGGCCACGCGCTCGAGGTCTATCTGGTGCGCCTGCTGTTTTGCCTATTCGCCGAGGACACCGGTATTTTCGAGCGCACTCAGTTCACCGAATTCATCGAGCAGCAAACGCGCGAGGACGGCAGCGATCTCGCGCCGCAACTGGCGCAACTGTTCGACGTGCTCAACACGCCGGAAACCGCGCGGCTGAGAAACCTCGACGACACGCTGAGCCGATTTCCGTACATCAATGGCAAATTGTTCGAGGAACGCCTGCCGTTCGCCAGCTTCGACCGCGACATGCGCGCCGCGCTGCTGTATTGCTGCGCCATCGACTGGAGCGGCATTTCCCCGGCGATTTTCGGTTCACTGTTCCAGAACATCATGGACGAAACACCGAACGCGCGGCGCAACCTCGGCGCGCACTACACCACCGAGGAAAACATCCTGAAACTGATCGGCCCGCTGTTCCTCGACGAACTGCGCGCTGAGTTCGATAAAATCCGCCACACCGTCAAAAGCCGCACGCAAAACCTGCAAGCGTTCCACGCCAAGCTCGCCGGACTGAAATTTCTCGACCCGGCATGCGGCTGCGGCAATTTTCTGGTGATCGCGTACCGCGAACTGCGCAAGCTGGAACTGGAAGTGCTGCGCGAACTACACCACAGCGGCCAGCAGGCGCTCGACATCGCCACCATCATTCAGGTCGACGTCGACCAGTTCCACGGCATCGAAATCGAGGAATTTCCGGTGCAAATCGCGCAAGTCGCGCTATGGTTGACCGACCACCAGATGAACGCGTTGGTGTCGGAAGAATTCGGCCAGTATTTCATCCGCCTGCCGTTGAAAAAATCCGCGCACATCCTACACGGCAACGCGCTGCGACTCGATTGGAACAGCGTCATCGCGGCGAAGGAGTGCGATATTGTGATGGGCAATCCGCCGTTCATTGGCGCGAAATTCTTGAATGACGCACAGCGCACCGATGTCGCGACGATTTTTCACGACACCAAAAACGCCGGTTTGCTCGATTACGTCACCTGCTGGTACCGCAAGGCTACCGGCTACATCGCCGCCCACCCGGCGATCCGGGTGGCGTTCGTCTCAACCAACTCGATCACGCAGGGCGAACAGGTTAGCGTATTGTGGCCGGATTTACTGCGCCACGGTGTGCATCTGCATTTCGCCCACCGCACCTTTCAATGGAGCAGCGAAGCCAGCGGCAAAGCCGCAGTGCATTGCGTCATCATCGGTTTTGGTTTGCAAGAAGCGGCGCAGAAAACCATTTTTGAATATGAAAACATTCAGGGCGAAGCGCATGCTGTAGCGTCCAAAAACATCAATCCGTATCTGGTGGATTCACCAAATCTATTTTTAGAAAATCGAAACAAACCAATTTGCTCCGTTCCCGTAATCGGCATAGGAAGTCAACCAATTGATGATGGTAACTTCCTATTCACTACTGAAGAAAAAGAAGAATTTCTTAAGCGCTCACCTAAAGCAGCAAAATATTTCCATCGCTGGCTCGGCGCGGTCGAATTTATCAATGGATATGAGCGCTGGTGTTTATGGCTCGGTGATTGTCCTCCAAACGAACTGCGTCAGCTTCCAGAAGTATTATCTTTGGTCGAGGCTGTTAAAAATTTTCGCTTAAAAAGTAAGCGCGCCCAAACTTTAAAAGCAGCTGACACACCGACTCATTTTGGCACTGAACTCATACCAACAACGCCTTATCTGCTTATTCCAAAAGTATCATCGGAAAGGCGTAACTTTATTCCGTTAGGGTTCATTCAACCCGAAACTTTCTGTAGCGATCTGGTTTTTATGCTACCCAACGCCACGCTCTATCATTTCGGCATCCTCACTTCCACGATGCACAACGCCTGGATGCGCACGGTATGCGGGCGCTTGAAAAGCGATTACCGCTATTCCGCCGGGATCGTCTACAACAACTTCCCCTGGCCGGAACCCACCGATACCCAACGCAAAACCATCGAAACCGCCGCGCAAGCCGTGCTCGACGCCCGCGCGCAATTCCCAAATGCCACGCTGGCCGATCTGTATGATCCGCTGGCGATGCCGCCGGAACTGGTGCGCGCGCATCAGACACTCGACCGCGCCGTCGACGCCGCCTACGGCAAAAAATCGTTCGCCTCCGAAGCCGAGCGCGTGGCGTTTTTGTTCGAACGCTACCAAACGATCACCAGCCTGCTGCCCGCCGCCGCAGCCCGTAGACCTCGCAAGAAAACAGCAAAACAACCCGATCACGACCCGCTTCCTTGACGGTGAAACCTATGCCGGGCGTCACGGTGCGCTGCTACGAGATTTTTTGCATGCCGCCGGAACGGGCCATTTCCGGCAAAAACAATGCAAACCGCTGAGCGTGAATACACGACCGGCATTGATGTCCGCAAGGAAGAATGGAGGGATAAAAATACGGTGAACCCGTAATTCACCGTATGTTAGGGTGCTAAAGCTAGTAGGACGATTGCTTTGGTGCGGGGGCCGGTGTGGATGCGGCTTGCTTAAAATGGTTTACAGCATCTGTGGCCGCTTTCTTGGCTGCTTCAGCATTGCCACCTTTGCCTTCTTTGATCGCATCATCCAGGCATTTGATGCCTTCATCGATATGTTTGGGGTCGCTTTTGGAGTTTTTATTATTTTTCGCATCAATGGCATGCGCTTTCGCATGCTCGGCATGTTCGGCTACTGCCTTGCCATCAGCCGCGGCCGCCGCAGCTTCAGCGTGCTTTATGGCGTGCACCAGATGGCTCTCTCCGGCTATTGCACTCAGTGAAAAAAGAATCATGATCATGATGCTGGTAAAAAACATCAGTGTTTTTACGCTCATTTTATAACTCCTTCCAAATTCATTGATCGACGGGAAATCTTTTGATGACCCTCCACTTCTCATACTAGAGTTATTGGCGCAATTAATGAATAAGCATTGTGCTTATTTTTCTTGTAGTTATTCGCCTACAGATGTAAGGATATATGCGTGTGGCGATACCAGAAAAAACATTGAGGACTCGGATTATTTAACCACCACGCAGGCGGTGTGGGATGCCCGTCAGTGCCGCACCTGGTAAAAGCCCGGTAAGCGGTCAGCAGGATAAACTAGCCAAAGCTACTTGGCGATGGTGATACTCGGCACGCCGACGCGCGGGATGTCGGTGACGGTCATTTGGAACAGCAGGAACAATAACTGAAAGGCGTCGCGGTTCCAACGCGCGTAAGGTCCCGTGGTATTCACCGCGTAGTAGCGGCCATCCCAGCGGATGGAAAGATCGACATCCCGGGGGCGCCAATCGGAAACAGTGAATTCCATGGTCAGATCGGGATTTTCGTTATTGAGGATCGCTGGCGTTCTGGGATCTTTCTCGACGTGATAGCCAAGTTCTTCGCCGAGCGATTTGCCGAGAAAACCGAGTATCGAGTGGAAGCTTCTGAGCCGGAACACGCCGCTCATCGCCCAATCCCCGCCATAATGCCCGGCGCGGATATCAAACGCGATGTCGCTGCTATCCCCGTCCACCACTTGCTGGCGCAAGGTTTCGCGTTCTTCGTCGGACAAGATGTTAGGGTCGTAGTTAGTGATCAGAATCGGTCCGGCGATGTGTTTCCGCAGCGTGTAGGTATTGTCTTGCGGATTGTAGCGCACGCTGAATTCCTTTTGCAGCGACTGAAAACCATCTGCCGTGATGGCACTAGCCGGGATAACCCAGGTATTGATCAGCGCCAAAGGTTCGGCGTACAGCTGGTTATGGTCTTGAATCGCCGACAAGTGCAGCACCACGCGGCGGAACATTTCATAACCGGCTTCATCCCCCGGACTGTTGCGATAAACACCATTGTACCGGTTCGTTTGCAGCATGCGCACTTCCTGCGCCATCATGCGCAGCAGCAAGTCAACGTCGAAGCGCTGACGCAACAACAATGTCAGCTTGTTTTGCGGAAACGGTGTCAGCAGCCGCTTGGTGAATTCTTCCCCTTCGATCGGCACGATGCTGATGGTCGGGCTTTCCGCCATGCCGCCGCCGAAAATCGGCGATATCACGGCACCGGCCAGCCCGCCCGGCGATGGCGTGGCACCCGCACTCGCTTGGAAATTGAAAGTCGCGGCGATGTTGGATACGCCGGTGAAATGAATCGGCTGGCGGTGATGCGCACGCACGATATTGATCAGCAACTGCTGCGACACCGCATCGGTAACGGCGTCATCGTACGCAAGCACGGCGCGGTTCAGCGCCATCGGCGAGAAGCAGCCTGTGAGGGTAATCAGGATAAACAGGCACAGCAACAATCGCGGCAAACGGTTTTGCTGAGCTGGATGCGCGTTTTCAGAGTTCACCAATCATCTCACTATCTAAAATAGGCCTTTTCGATACAACGCGCACAGATCCATCGTCAGCGCGACACTACAGTGAATCATAACACCCAGCCAGATACTTTTGCTCTTTAAGCTCAGGAATCCTAAAACAACGCCCGCGATGATCGCCGCGATCGTTTCCGGCATCGGTTTGCCGAAATGGATCATGCAATACGGGATCACCATGACGAAAATGGCGTAAAACCCGAAACGGTGCTTGGTGCCGTGCAGAATAAAGCCGCGGAAGAAGAATTCCAATGCGAGAAATTGCAGGAAATACACGATTTCCCAGAGGAAGAAATTAGGAAACAGACTTTCATCGCTGGCCACCGTATAAAACGGGTAGCGCGCAAGAAAGCTCTCGCTCCCGGAAAAATAAAATACCAGCGGCACCATGATCGCCAGCATGCCGAGATACAGGGGATATCCTTGGCCGGCGTTCTTCAGCTGCAATCCGTATTCCGTCAGATTTTCCTTGAATACCAGCAGAATAATGCATGCCGGGAAAACGAAGTAAAAGAAAATAACTACCGACGCCCAGTAAATCAGCTGGTGTAATTGTGCGTTGGCATGATGCTGCAGGAGATTATCCGCTGCTTGCGCCAATCCGGTCAGATTCAAATCCCGCAAAACACTGATCAGGTAGTACGCATCGCCCAGATAGCGCGTACACGTGAGAGAGAAGGCGACGATCAGGCATACCAGCACCACTTTCACATCGAGCTTACGGATGTTTACCTGCAATGACCGTAACGAACTGGCTTCCGACTTCAGAAATACAAAAGAAAAAAGTTTTTTATTGATCATCTTTAATCTATAAACCAAGGAAATGAACCGGAAATAACGCTCAGCGCTTGCTTACTCGAAAAACCGGAAATACTGTTAAAAGCCTTCCCTGGCTTAGTTTTCCAATAAGATCCGGGTAAATGGTTGGTTAACTTTTTGTGAGTGTTGCTGATTAAAAGCTTCGCACCGATCCATCGCGAAGCAGGGTTTTGGAACATGCCGTAAAAAAACCGGAACTAGTAATATTCCTGCCTAGCGAGGCTTTCAAAACACGTGTATTGCCCCAGGAAAGCCAAATCGACTTTGCCGATCGGGCCGTTACGCTGTTTGCCGATGATGATCTCGGCGATGCCTTTGTCGGGTGAATCGGGGTTATACACTTCGTCGCGGTAAATGAACAAAATCACGTCGGCGTCTTGCTCGATTGCGCCAGATTCACGCAAATCCGACATCACCGGGCGTTTGTTGGGGCGTTGTTCCAAGCTGCGGTTCAGCTGCGATAGCGCGATCACCGGCACTTTCAGTTCCTTCGCCAGACCCTTCAATGCGCGCGATATTTCCGAAATCTCCGTGGCGCGGTTTTCTCCTTGGCCGGTGGACGACATCAGTTGCAAATAGTCGACCACGATCAAACCCAGTTCGCCGTACTGGCGGTAAAGCCTTCTGGCGCGCGCTCTGAGTTCCAAGGCATTCAGCGCGGCGGTTTCATCGATGTAAAGCGGCGCTTCGTTCAGTTTTCCCAGTGCATGCGTAAGTTTCGGCCAATCGTCGTCATCCAGCCGTCCGGTGCGCACTTTGTGCTGATCGAGCCTGCCAACCGAACCCAGCATCCGCATGGCCAGCTGCGCGCCGCCCATTTCCATACTGAATACCGCCACCGGCTTGTTTAATTCCAGCGCGACATTTTCAGCGATATTGAGTGAAAACGCGGTTTTACCCATCGACGGACGTCCCGCGACGATGATCAGGTCGCCCGGCTGGAACCCGGAAGTCTTTTGGTCGAGATCGTGAAAACCGGAGGCGATGCCGGTGACGTTGCTGGGATTATCCTGGCTGTAGAGCAGTTCGATTCTTTCCACTACTTGCTTCAACAGCGGCTGAATGCCGACGAACCCTTCCTTGCCGCGCGCACCTTCCTCGGCGATTTCAAACACTTTGGCTTCCGCTTCGTCGAGCAAATCCGCCGCGGAACGTCCCGCCGGGTTGTATGCGGAATCGGTGATCTGCACCCCGACTTGCGCCAGGTAGCGCATGATGGAACGTTCCCGGACGATTTCGGCGTAGCGCTTGATATTCGCCGCCGATGGCGTGTTTTGCACGATGGTGCCAATGTACGCCAGACCGCCGACAGTTTGCAGCTCCGCCGATGTCTCCAGGGATTCCGCCACGGTAATGACGTCCGCCGGTTTGTTATGCTCGATCAGCTTACAAATGTGGTGATAAATCAGGCGGTGATCATGGCGGTAAAAATCGCCGTCGGTAATGATGTCGGCGACTTTTTCCCAGGCGTTATTGTCCAGCATGAGTCCGCCCAGCACCGATTGCTCGCTTTCTATCGAATGCGGCGGTGTTTTATAGGGATCGAGAAATTGCTCTTGATGAAGACTGATCGGTGATTGTGCCATAGGATCCGGAAACACCATTGAAGGAGAATTGATTTTATCACTTGCTGACCGGCAAATGAAAAAGGACTACCGAAATAGTCCTTTTAAAAATGTAACGACCTGAAAACAGGGTATTACATCGCTGCTTCACCCAATACCGATACGGTGATATTGGCCGTCACATCGCTGTTTAGCGCAATGGTCATCGGATAATCGCCAACCTGTTTCAATTGGCCATTCGGCATGCGGATCATGGCGCGTTCCACGGTAAAACCGAGTGCGGCAAGCGCTTCGGCGATATTGGCATTGGTTACCGAGCCGAACAATTTTCCATCGCTACCGGCTTTTTGCGTAATTTGCACCAGCAATCCTTCGAGTTTCACCGCCACTGCTTGCGCTGCCGCCAGAACGGCTGCTTGTTTTTTCTCCAATTCCGCACGTTTCGATTGGAACTCTGCAATGGATTGCTCGGTTGCACGTCTTGCCTTGCCTTGCGGAATCAGATAATTCCGTGCAAAACCGCTCTTGACGTTCACAACATCACCCAATTGCCCTAAATTCGTAATTTTTTCCATCAAAATAATTTGCATCGTAATTACTCCTTAGTGACGATCGGTGTAAGGCAATAATGCCAGAAAACGCGCATGCTCAATCGCGGTGCTCAGCTGACGCTGGTAGAAGGAAGTCGTGCCGGTAATACGCGCCGGGATGATCTTGCCATTTTCACTGACAAAATCCTTCAGGATTTCAATGTCTTTATAGTCCACATGCTTGATGCCTTCCGCGGTGAAACGGCAGAATTTTTTGCGTTTGAATAGCGGGCGGTTGGCTTTCTTTTCTCTTTCTTTATCTTTGCTGTCTTTGCGTCTGCTGGTAAAACGTGCCATGTTAATTCCTGTTATCTGATTAAATAAGTTCGATATGTTCCGCGTGCAAAACCAATTGTTGGCTCATGTGACTCTTTCTGTTGAGAAATCCGCTCAGTTTGACCATGCTGTCAAGCTTAAACCCGGCGATCGTCAGAGCTAATTGGCCCAATGCAACGGCCAGAATATCCAATATTATTTGCCGAACTACACCTGCTTCCTTTTGCTTCGACACATGATTGATCGTAAATTCAATCACGGCCACACCAGCCGGTGTGTAGCGTAAAACGCCCAGTTTGACAATTTTTCCGCAAATAATGGTGCGATTACATTCCAATTGCAATGTGTTTACGCAGGGGTGCTGGATTCATCCGGCACGTCGTCGGTCTCGAGTTCCTCAGCCACCGCTTCGGTAGTGCTCAAACCTGCGGCGCGCGATCTTTCCTCTTGACGCATCATCGCCGATGGTTCTGTAATTGGACCGTCGACCTTGATGGTTAAATGCCGCAGCACGGCGTCGCTGAATTTGAATGCATGATCCAAGTCATCCAGCGCTTCTTGATTGCATTCGATATTCATCAATACATAGTGCGCTTTGTGAACTTTCTGAATCAGATAGGCAAGCTGACGGCGCCCCCAATCTTCCACGCGATGAACCTTGCCATCTTTCGCGGTTACAATGCCGCGGTAGCGTTCGATCATTGCAGGGACTTGTTCACTTTGATCAGGATGAACAATAAAAACGATTTCGTAATGTCGCATAATTTCCTTTTGGGTAAAGCCTCCCACGACTTTCATGTGGTGAGACAAGGTTGAAAAGGCGGTAATTTTACTGAATTATTAAGGCAATATCAATTACTGTTCAAATAATTGCGATTCTGTTATTCGCCTCACGGCTGAACTGGTAAAATTCACGTGCTGCGCGCAGGAATTCATCCTTTGCTATAATCTCTTCCGTCACAATTAAACGATAGTAAGTACAAACAAAGAGTTAAAACCGATGCTGCTGATGATAGACAACTACGATTCCTTTACCTACAACTTGGTGCAGTATCTCTCCGAGCTGGGTGAAAAGGTTGCGGTATACCGGAACGACGAAATCACACTGGATAAAATCGCGCAATTGAATCCCGAGCGGATCGTCATTTCTCCAGGGCCATGCACGCCCAATGAAGCGGGTGTATCGCTGGCGGTGATCAATCAGTTCAGTCAAAACATTCCGGTATTGGGCGTCTGTCTGGGACATCAAAGCATCGGGCAGGCGTTTGGCGGACGGGTAGTTCATGCAAAACAACTGATGCACGGCAAAACATCGCCGATTTTTCATCACGACACCGGCGTTTTCCGCGGCTTGCCCAACCCATTCACCGCCACCCGTTACCATTCCTTGGTCGTTGAACGCGCAACGCTGCCGGATTGCCTTGAAATCACCGCTTGGACCGAAGACGGCGAAATCATGGGGATCCGTCACAAAACTCTCGCCATCGAGGGCATTCAATTTCATCCCGAATCCATCCTGAGCGAATATGGACATCAAATGCTCGAGAATTTTCTCCACCGGCAATAAATCCGCTCGACTAAAGGTGATTGAATGACGCCACAAGAAGCACTCCAGCGCATTACTGCGCATCAGGAAATAATGCACGATGACATGATTTCCCTGATGCGCCAGATCATGCAAGGAGATATCTCGCCCGTTCTTATTGCCGCGATCATCGCCGGTCTCCGGGTAAAAAAAGAAACAGTCGGGGAAATTACCGCAGCGGCGCAAGTGATGCGTGAATTTGCCAGCAAAGTCGCCGTTCCCGATCACACGCATTTGGTAGATACCTGCGGCACGGGCGGAGACTCCTTGCACACATTCAATATTTCCACGGCAGCGGCATTTGTCGCCGCGGCGGCAGGTGCGCGTGTCGCCAAACATGGCGGCCGTTCGGTTTCGAGCAAATCAGGTAGTGCAGATGTATTGGAAGCGCTCGGTATCAATCTCAACCAAACACCACAACAGGTTGCGCAAAGTGTCGATGAGATCGGCGTCGGTTTCATGTTTGCACCCAATTACCATGCGGCCATGAAACATGCTGCACCGGTCCGGCGTGAACTCGGTATCAAAACATTATTCAACATCCTCGGCCCGTTAACCAATCCAGCCAGCGCCAAAAGGCAAGTTCTAGGCGTGTTCAATGCAGATCTGGTCAGAACCCTGGCGCTTGTGCTGCAACGCTTGGGCAGCGAACATGTACTGATCGTGCATGGCAGCGATGGATTGGATGAAATCACCATCACAGGCGAAACAAGCATCGGTGAATTGAAGAATGGTCAAGTATCCGTTTATACCGTCAGACCGGAAGATTTCAATTTAAAAACATCAGCAATCGAAGCTATCCAGGTTACCGACAGCACCGATGCCAGAACAATGTTGCTTTCGGTATTGGAAAATACCACCGGACCGGCACGCGATATCGTGCTGATGAATGCCGGCGCGGCGATATATGCCGCCGGGATTGCGGACACGCTCGAACAGGGAATCAAAGCCGCGCTACGCGCCATCGAAAGCGGCGCCGCGTTAAAGAAACTTCACGACTTGGTGGAATTCACCCACAGAAATTCTGTATAAGATCACAATGTCCGATATTCTAAAAAAAATCCTCACCGTCAAAAAACAAGAGATCAACGCTGCCAAGGCATTGAAATCTTATGCAACATTAAGCCAGGAAGCGCAATCCGCGCCACCGCCGCGCGATTTTGCGGCAGCGATAACGAGCAAAATTGAAGCCGGACAACCAGCTGTCATTGCCGAAATCAAACAAGCCAGCCCCAGTAAGGGGATATTGCGTGGCTGCTCTACCGGAGGAAGTACGCCTTCGTTTGAGTTTATTCCGGCAGAAATAGCGCAAACGTATGCACAACATGGCGCAGCTTGCCTGTCGGTATTGACGGATCGGCAGTTCTTTATGGGTAGCCCCGAATATTTACAAGCAGCACGTGCCGCATGTGCATTGCCGGTTTTGCGTAAGGATTTTATTCTGGATGAATATCAGATTGCCGAAGCGCGTGCGATGGGTGCCGATTGTATTTTATTGATCGTGAGTGCTTTCATCATGGAGTTCGGCGCTGGATCCAGTAATCCTGCCGATAATGCCTTGCAGCAAATGGTTGCACTCGAGAAATTGTCCCACTCGCTGGGCATGGCAGTTTTGGTCGAAGTTCACGATGCGGCAGAATTGCAACTGGCGTTGCAGCTGACCACTCCACTCATCGGCATCAATAATCGTAATCTGCGTACTTTTGAAACTTCCCTCGATACAACGCTGGCGTTACTTGGCCACATCCCGTCCGGGCGGATTGTGATTACTGAAAGCGGCATCCATACTCCCGCAGATGTTGCCCGCATGCGATCGCATCACGTCAATGCCTTCCTTGTCGGAGAAGCTTTTATGCGCGCAGAAGATCCCGGCATTGAATTAGCACGATTATTTTTCTAATTTCTATTGCCGTTGCCAATACGCTAGCATCACAAGAATCTCGCTGTTCCAATTCACAGTGAGGAGGATAGTGCATTGTTTCCTCAAGATTTATCCATAGGTGTCGTAGAAAATTTCTGACGTATCTCATTCAGGAGTTTAAAATGCTACAACAACATCAAAGAAAATTATCAGATTGGGTTAATTTTCTTACAACAGCTGAAATTCCTGTTCTCAAACAGACAGCTCGCAACCTCGCCATTCTCCAACAGGACGAGCAACATCTCAACGCGCGCAGTTTCGCTCATGTCGTGAAAAACGACCCGCTAATGACCGTAAAGCTGCTGCGTTATATGCAGCAGCACAAGCACCGGATTCAAGAACATGATGTGATGGAAGTCGAGCAAATCATTTTGATGCTCGGCCTTGAAGCTACGCTGAACAAAATACCTGCCAAGCCTCTGGCTGAAGATATTTTGGCGCGCAACAACATGAATGCACTGGTCTATTTGCTAAAAACCACTCACCGCGCAAATATTGCTTCTACCTACGCTTTTGACTGGGCAGTCCGTCTGCATGATTTACATTTTGCAGAAATCCGTCTGGCGGCATTACTGCACGATATCGCCGAAATGCTCATGTGGTGCTTTTCCCCTGCGGAAATGCTGAAAATAAAACAGCTACAAAAACAAAACAAAGCACTTCGCAGCACCGCCGCACAAGAAAAAGTGCTCGGCTTTTCTTTGTATCAACTCCAGCTGGAACTTGCAATTAAATGGAAATTACCAGAATTATTAATCACCCTCATGGACGACAATAATTCAAACTTACAAAGAGTGCGTAATGTGGTACTAGCGGTAAATTTAGCCCGGCATTCCGCTAATGGATGGGATGATGCCGCATTACCGGACGACTACGAAAATATTGCGAAACTTTTGCATCTTCAAGCGGGCGACATCATGACCATTGTAGGCGCCAGCAAACAATCCGAAGATGCGAGTAATCTCGCATGAACTCGTTTAAATAGGGAAACTGGTGCCGACACCAAGAATCGAACTCGGGACCTTCTGATTACAAAACTTATTTATAAATTCAAGCCATATATAAATCAATCACTTATAATGCTTGCCAAGCATAAAAACTGTCGCACGCAACCACAAACAGCGACACTTACAGAGTAGTTTGGCACAAATTTGACACAGTCAATATTGCCACCTTTCGTTACTGTATCAGCTACATTGCAAAGAAAAAACCTGTCATATGAACAGGGCAGTAATCACTATTTAGAAATTATTACTTGGTTTTAAATGAATTGCGTTGTTAATGTGACACCTTCTTTTCGATCGATTACTCACAATCATTATTTTAATTTCGCGAAGTACTAAAGTCATTTCAAGAAAAAAACCTGGTAATAATGTATACCGATCAGAATGCCTCATTAGCGGGTGTTGAAACCCTCATCCGTTCCGATATTTCCCGCAATACCACGCAACTGACAGGCACTAGCACCAGGGTTACCAGCACCGAAAACAGTATGCCGAATGCCAGTGTTACTGCCATCGGCAGAATTTTTTCAGCATCCGAACTCTGAACATTAACGAATGGCAGTAATCCGACAAATGTTGTGGCGCTAGTCAGAAAAATCGCGCGAAATCGCGCCTTGCAAGCCCGGATTACGGTTTGATAACGGGTGAAATGCTCTTGTTCGGCTTTGTTGATTTGGGCCACCAGTATCAGGCTGTCGTTGATTACGATTCCTCCGACCGCAAACAAGGCCACATAAGATTCCAGCGATAAAGGTATGCCCAGTAGCAGATGCCCCAATATCGCACCGATGAAACCGAAGGGAATTGCTAACATGATCATCAACGGCTGCAGATAAGATCGCAATGGAATCGCCAGCAGCGCATAGATACCCAGCAGCGCGAGCAATCCGTAACGCCACAGATCGGACATGGCGGCTTCCTGCTTTTGCCGGGCTTGCCCAGATTCGATCTTTATTCCTGGAAATTGCGCTTCCAGTTCAGGGATCACATGAGTGCGCAAATCAGCAAGGATCGTTTCAACACTGGCTTGTTCCTTATACACTTCTGCACTGATCAACTGAACCCGCTCCCTGTTCTGCCTGACGATACTGGCAAAACCCTGCATCAAATCGGCTTCCGCCACCGCAGCAAATGGCACGCTATCGCCATTGGGTAACTGGATTGGCAAGCGATAAATATCATCCAAGGAACGACGATTCTCGGACGGCAAGCGTACAATCACCCTGATCTCATCTCGATCCAGAAAAAACCGCTGCACTTCCAATCCGAGAAAACCATTACGCACCTGCTCACCCAGGCTTTGCATGGTCAAGCCTTGCAATACTGCTTCCGGTTTGAGTTTGAGATTTAGCTCGGGCTTACCCGTTTGCATCGCTCCAGTCACGCTATGCACGCCGGTGTATGCCGCCAGCTTTGCTTTGAGTAACTCGCTGACAGCGCTCTGTTGCGCAATATCTGGAGAAATCAGCTTTAACTCAATCGCTTTGGTCGATTGCGTTGCGGCGACACCAAGATTTCTTGGCCAGAAGGTTTGAAACGACAGCGTGGCTCCGACTGGCAACTCGCCCAGACGTTCTTCCCATTGTTGCTTGATGAAATCCATCCGTGAACGGATCCGTTCATCGATGGCAATCTCAATATTCACAAACACAGCGTTATCCTCGCTCACCGAAATGATATGTTGCAAACTATCCTGCAACCTATCCGCCGCGCCCAATCCGAGCTCGGTATTCAATTCCATCCGGATATCATTGGCAGCGCGTTCCAGACGCAACACATAGTCATTGACTTCTTCGAACGGTGTACCCGGAACGAACTGCAGCATGGCGAACAGATAATAATCATTGACCGGTGCATCCATCACGCTTTGAATCCGCCCGGATGAGACAAGTGCAATTGCCACCAGCAAAATCATCGCAAATATCGACAGCGTAATGTAACGAAAGTACAGCAATCGCTTCAGTAGCGGTATGTACACGCGATTGACAAACCATTTCAGCATCGCATCGACCTTTGCTCTGGCCTTCTCGAATGCGATCCCGATTTTACTCTGTGCCGATACCGGATAGTCATACGACGACAGATGAGAAGGCAGAATGAATAACACCTCCAGAATCGAGAATGCCAATGTTAGAATCACCACGGCGGAAACGTTATACATCAAGTGACCGCTAAGTCCCGGCAGGAACAAGCCCGGCGCGAAGGCAATCATGGTGGACAACACCATGATGACAATCAGCGGCGCCACTTCCAGCGTGCCACTGATGGCACCAGCCAACCCCGGATTCCCCCGTTCCTGGTGAGTGTAGATATTTTCCCCTACGACGATGGCATCGTCGGCTAGAACGCCAATGATCAGAATCAATGCAGAAATCGAGTAGGTGTTTAACGAAATACCCAGCATCGGCATCATCCATAATGCGCCGAACAACGACACCAGGATGCCGCTGCTAACCCAAACTGCAAGACGGAATCGCAGTGTAAACATCAACACCAGAAAAACCAGGAAAAAACCGGAAATGGCGTTTTCCTTCAACATACTCATATTTTCCGCATAGTATTTCGACCAATCGTCCCACGTCGAAATACCGACACCAGCCGGCAATTCTGGACGGAATGCGTTGATCACGGCATTGACCGCTTCAACCGATGTCGAAATCCGTTCCTTGGACATCACGAAGATTTGCACGGCCGGTTTGCCATCAATCCTGGCCCGCATATCCTTGTCATTGACTGTTTCACGGATCCGCGCGACATCCCCCAGTAACAAACGTGCGCCATTAACATCCGAGCGCAGGGGGATTGCTGCATAATCCGCCACCGTCATGGACTGATGCTTACTTCTCAGCAAGAGTTTGCCATCCGGCTTCTTGAGTTCCCCGGCCGGAATGTTTTGCGAGACCCCCTGAATCGCCACGGCTATTTCCTCAAAACTCAAATCGTAACGGCGCAACTCGGACTCCGTGACTTCAATCGAGATTTCATAGGAGATCTCGGGCCAAGGTGTGAGTTTGCCGATATCCGGATGCTGACTCAGCAGAACTTGCAAGCGGTCGCGCTGACGCATCAAGGTTAGCAGGTCGACATCCCCGTGCACCATTACGGTCACAGCGGTGGTGCCGGTTTTCAATTCCGTGATCTTCAATTTCTCGGCTTCCTTTGGAAAAACCGTGATGCGATCCATTCTAGCCTGCACATTAGCCTGGAAACGCGCCGCATCGATTTTCGGATCGAACTCGACGATCACCTCGCATTGCGCCTGGTGAGCAGTTGCATTGAGTTGCCGGATACCTTCCAGATCATGCATCGCTGTTTCTATCGGAATGCACAATGCGCGTTCCACTTCCGCCGGACCGGCGCCCGGATATTCGATCTCGATTTGCAGTTGATTTTGCGGCGCCGGGGGGATGGTATAGCGCTTGGCGATTGTCAATCCCAGAATTCCGCCCGCAATAATGAGTAGCATCAGGAAGTTTGCCGCAATCGGATTCCTGGCAAACCAGACAATTAGTTTCATGGCCTTTCCTTCGCCACCACGAACATGCCTTCAAGCGGATACAGTATGCCGGAAACCATGATCCGTTCACCCGGCATCAAGCCTTCCTTCAGAATGACCTGCTCACGCTCTTTTTTCAGAACGGCAACGTGACGCAAGCGCAAACGACTATCCTGATCAATGACCGCAACCCGGTCGTCTTTCAGCAACGCACTAGCCGGCAGCACATACACGCCCTCCAGCCAGCGGCCTTCGATACTCGCCTCGATATACAAACCCACCGGCAACGCCATGACCGCACGATCCCGTTCATTCTCGCGCAACCCGAACGGATCGCTGACCTGGGCCACGATCATCACCATACCGGTCTTTTCATCGATGGCACCCTCGCCGCGCACAATCCAGCCCCGCCAGGTTTGTAATTCTCCGTGATAGTTCGCTGACAAAATGACTTCCGCACCTTTGGCTACGGCGGAACGCGCTGGCCAGTCCGGCACATCAACCCAAGACAGCTCCTGGGTGTTGACGGGTAAACGCACTTCCGCCAGATCGCTGCTGTAAATACGGCCCAACACGTCGCCAATATTCAGGTACTGCCCCATCCCGATGGTTTTGCTGCGCACCCGACCATTGAAGGGTGCCCGTATTTCCGTCCGCTGCCGCAGCAATCGGGCATTTTTCAGTTCCTCCTGCTCGGCGGCGAGTTTTGCTTTTTTTTCCTTTAACTGCGGAATTCTCAAATTCAAAGGACTGGGATCGCCCTCACCCAATTGCCGCCACTCCTGTCGCGCCTGCTCCGCTTCGGCTTCCTCGCGTGTGAGTTGATATTGCGCTTCCATCATCCGGGCTTGCGCTTGCGCCACGCGCAAATCATATTCGGCCGGATCGATGGAAACCAGCAAATCCCCCTTTTTGAAAAAACCGCCACTGACAAATGCTGGTGCCACATGGGTGATATTGCCCGAAACACCCGTTATGACCTCGATTTCGGTTTGCGCTTTGACACGCCCTCGCGTTTGCACTGTCATTTGCAGTCGTTGCGGCTGTACCGCGATCGTCTGCACCACAGGCGGTTCGGCAACTTGTGGCTGCTGATCGGCTTGTGGCGGCATTTGGACGATAATCATGGCGGCAACAACACCCGCCATTATCACGAATAAAGCGATGAATAGTTGTTTACGAGCTTTCATCAATAAACAAATTTCTGTATGAATGAAAAGGTGGCTGTATGAGCTCGATCAGGCATTGCCACCCAGAGCCAGGTAAAGGTTGATACGGTTACTCAGCAATTGCCGCGTTACGGAAAGATGCGCCGTCTGTGCATTCAACATGCTGCGATAACTGTCCAGCAACGTCAAAATTTCAATGGTGCCGTTTCGATACGAATAAATGGCCAGTTTCTGGCTGGACCCGGTATGTTCAACAGCTTTACGCAAGGCAATTTCCTGCTGCCGTAACCACTCCTCGGCTGCAAGCGCCTGTTCCACCTCGCGAAAAGCATTCAGTGCCGTATTTTTGTACTGATTCAGGGCTTCCTCGGCACGCGCCTGATTGCGAAAAATCTCACCTTGAATGCGCCAACCGGTAAACAAAGGTTGCACCAATCCGGCAAACACATTCCAAGCCGCAGCCCTGGGGTCGACCAACTCGGTCAGATCGACACTGCGGCTCCCACCGGTTGCTGTCAGCGTAATTCGTGGCAAGCGCAATTTTTGCGCGCTGGCCGTCCGCAAATCGGCTGCTTGCAAGCGCTTGAATGCAGCTATCAGATCGGGCCTGCGTTCCAGCAATTCCGACGGCAATCCTGCCGGTATCACAGCCGGTAATAACGGTAGTTGGGTGATGCTCCACACTTTATCCTCGGGATAATTACCCAGCAAGGTTTCCAGTCTTTTAGAAATTTGCTGCACCCGGTTGCGTGCTTGCTTCAGTTGCGCTTCGGCATTCGTCAGATCATTTAAAGCCAGACGCAAATCCAAGCCACGAACCAAGCCGCGCTGAAAGCGGCCACGCACCAGATCGGCGATCACACCCCGTTCTTTGATCGACTGTTCAATAATGGCCGATTGCAATTCGGCTTCGATCAATTCGAAATAACTTTGTGCAACGCGCGCCGCCAGCGATAAACGGGTTCCTTGAAAATCCGCCTGCACGGCAGTGGCTTCTGTTAGGGCCGACAAGTGTGAGTCGCGGATTCTTCCCCACAAATCCACTTCCCAGCTGACACCGAACAGAGCCTCGAAGACGTTAAAGCGGGCGGAACCGAAGCCAGCGTCGCGGATTTGCACTTCTTCATAATCCGCCGAGAAAAAAACCTGCGGCCAGCGCGGGGATCCGTCAATGCGTGCCTGAGCCGCAGCAGCTTGAATTCTCGCGGCTGCGGCCTTCAATTCGTAATTATTTTCCAGTGCGCGATCCACCAATTGTTTTAGCGTTGCATCCTGAAATGTTTCCACCCAGCTCACAGCGACGGATTGCTCCACAGCGTGTTCGCTCCATTGCTGCGGGATGTCTGCACCGGCATCACCAGTACGCCGCTCGGACAACAGGCTGCAGGCGCTTAGGGCGAACAAAGGCAGCAGGAAGCAAAACAAATGGAATGGTTTCATAGTGAAGCACATATAAACCGCATGCACATTCCGCTGTTCTCAAATACGATTATTTTCATGATAAAAAGCTTTCGCCAAGGTATCCGCCAAATCCTGGCGAACTTGCCCGGCCTCTTCGACGATATTGCCCAGTCGGGCAAAATCATGAACCATACCTGAGTATATGTTGACTTGTGTATCCACACCGCTGGCTTTCAGCCGCTCGGCATAAGCCATTCCTTCATCTAGCAATGGATCATATTCGGCCAAAATAAAATAGGCCGGTGCCAGCTTTGATAAATCATGAGTTTCCAGCGGCGCAAAGCGCCAATCAGTTCGATCGGCATCGCTGCGAAGATAAAGCTTAAACATCCACTGTAAGGTATCCGCTTCCAATAGATATCCCCTGGCAAGGCGCTGATGCGAATCAGTATCCTGCCATACACTCGTACATGGATAGAGCAAAACCTGAAAAACCGGTGGTTGCCAACCTTCGTCCCGAGCCATGATCGCGATCCCAGTTGCCAATGTACCGCCGGCACTATCGCCTCCAACCGCGATACGGGTAGAGTCAAGACCATAAGCGAATCCTTGCATCAGGAGCCAGCGATACGCATCGTGCGCATCGTTTACTGCATAGGGGAAACGGTACTCCGGCGCAAGCCGGTAAGCAACATGCAGTACATGACAAGGTGTCAACGCAGCCAACGAACGACACAGTGAATCGTGTGAATCCAGATTGCCCAGGCAATAACCGCCGCCGTGGAAATATAGCAATACAGGGCACAATGCCGTCGTTGCTGGAAGTTCGGTCGGCTTATATAATCGCGCGTTAATCGATTGCCCATCGCGACAAGGAATGGTGATCTCCGTCACACTTGCAACCAAAGGTCCGGGAACATCCAGTATGTGTGTTGACGCACCGTAATCTAACCGCGCCTGCTCAGGTGTCATCATATACATCGCTGGCTTCTCCCCGCTTAATGCATTTGCTTCAACAAGCTCAAGAAAAGCCGACAGATCGGGATCCAGTGACATCAGATATCTTCCTCGCAACAATCCAAGCTAGAAACGGAACGTCAACGTACCAATAATCGTGCGTTCCGCACCCAGATAAGGCCTGCCAAAATTTGTCGAGGCGATATAATGATTGTTAAAAATGTTGCTGGCATTGATGTTAAATAATACCGGCCCTTTTTCATAGCGGAGTGAGGCATCGAATAAGGTGAATGACGGTGTGGTAGTAGTGTTTGTTTCTTCGTTAAATGTTTTACCGACGTAGCGCACCCCGCCACCCAAGCCAAAACCGCGCAGCCAATCGATTCCCAAGACACCAAATGAATAATCCAGCCACCCCGAAGTCATGGTAGACGGCACCTGAAGAGGTCTCTTACCTTTGAATTCAGTATCTTTTAAATTGTCTACGTCCATATAAGTAAAAGAACCGATCGCATTTAACCCGTGCAACAATTCCGTACGCGCTTCCAGTTCGACACCGCGTGATCTTATTTCACCTGTCTGTACAAAACCAAAACCATTCAAATTTGTGGGATCACGCGTTAACGTATTGTTTTTGGTTAGATCGAAAAAAGCCACGGTATACAAACCTTTTCCACCCACGGGTTGATACTTGATACCCGCTTCAAACTGAGAGCCGCGCGTTGGATCAAATGGTGTGCCTGTGCTGCTAAAACCAGTTTGCGGCAAAAACGACTGAGCATAACTGAAATAAGGCGCAATGCCATTCGAAAACAAATATGTTAAGCCTCCCCGTCCGGTAAAAGCGCTGTCATTACTTTTGGTCGAGAGTATAGGATCCAAGCGATCGGCATTACTTGTATTGATTCTGTCATAGCGCCCGCTCAGGGTCAGGATCCAGTTGTCGTAACGTAATTGATCTTGAATATAAAAACCTAATTGATCGATTGTCTGTTTCGCATTCTGCAATAATACATCTGGTCTTGGAATTGGCGTGCCATAAACCGGATTTAACAGGTCAATATTCGGTACCGTAAATCCATTGTTATAGCCTTGAAAAAACTTTAGTGAAAGATTGGTTTGATTCCAATCGGCACCCAGTAGCACGGTATGATTCAGTGGCCCGGTATTGAATTTAGCCTGTGCATGCGTATCCAGTACGATCTGGTTTAGCCGTTCGTTGGTAGCGTAGGCACTACGTTCGACCAGCGTGGGCCGATCGAGTGGATTGAAAGTCTGAAATAAATCCTGGAATCGTCCCACTTGTTGCGCAAAGCGAAAATTTTGCCGCACGGTAAAAATGTCATTGAAATGATGCTCTAATTGATAGCTAAATGAAGATTGATTCGTGTTGTATTTTGTAAATTTCGGATCGCTTTGCAGCACATTGGCAAAACCACCACTCGGTGAGGCAATATAGAATGGTGACGATCCGCTGCGATTATTGAGCACGTCTCCCATCAACGTAATGGTTGTGTCAACCGTGGGTCGCCAGGTGATGGATGGCGCAATATAAAAACGCTCGTTATGTGCACGATCGCCGCCGGTATTGGGGTATCTGGTTTGCGAATCGCTATCGAGCGCTGCTGTCACCAACCGGAACATGAACGTCCCGTCCTTGCTGACGGCACCTATATCGGCGGCGATTCTTTTACGATCAAAATTGCCATATTGAAACTCAATTTCACGAATAGGCGTAGCACTCGGTCGTTTAGTTACGCGATTCACAATACCACCTGCGTCGCCTCGTCCAAATACCACTGAAGAAGGACCGCGCAGCACGTCAACGCGCTCCACTCCATAGGTTTCGGTAATGAACTGAGAAAAAAAACCGACTGCCGAATTACTCAAGCCATCCCTGAAATTTGCAGTGTTTAATGCATTAAAACCACGCATCATTAAGTATTCAAAACCCCGACCCTGAAATCCGAACTGGTCGACGGTGACGCCAGGAACGTAACGCAGCGCCTCGGTAAAATTTTGCACGCTGCGCATGTCCATCTCATTTCGAGTTACCACCGATATCGATTGTGGTATCTCGATGATCGGCGTATCGGTTTTGGTTGCGGTGATACTACGTTTAGCGACATTTCCTATCGCCTCGCCGGTATTTTTGGCTTCGATTACCACGGTCGGAAGCGTCGAGTCGGCGGTTCTTTTTGTATCCGTTTTGCCGGAATCCTGGTCTCGAGAGTCAATTTTACCATCTGATGCTGCGGTTGAATTTTGCACTTCCGTCTGCTTCGTTTGCGCAAAACTATGATTGGAGGTTGTAACGCACGCGATGAACAAAATCGAGGGAAATAGTCGATAAGTCGGTAGGCCAAGTGATGTTGTTATTTTTTTTTGCATGACTGGAAACTAGAAATATAAAAAATAATGAATAAAAAAGTAATCGCTCAGTACACTATTGCTCAGGCGATTAATGATGAAACGGCCCGTGCTGTTACTGAAGGTTTGATCTGATTCAGAGAACTAATCAAAGCTTCAGTAATCTCACTGGCGCGAATCGCAGTGACCGACAGCAAGGTGTCGCTCAGTCCATGACTGGATTCGCAAGCGCCTTGTAAAAAAATGGCCGGTTTGAATTGCGAAGTGGCACTCAGCCGGTAATTGCGGTCCACCGACAAAGTTTTGAAAAAAGGCATTAGCGGTGACAACAGGGCTTGAAAATGGTCACGGTGATACCCGGTCGCAAGCACGACGGCATCGTAGGTTGCGGAAAAATCGCAATCATCGTTCAAATTGTGCAGCGTGAACTGAATTCCTTGTGATAATGAGTCCGCTCGTCTCACTTCGTGTCTGCGTAAAAACCGGTGTCGATTCGAATCCACCACTTTCTGCTGGTAGAACACATTAAAAATCTGCTCGATCAGCACCAGATCCGGTGCCGCATAATTGGTATGCCAGAATTCTCCAAGCAGACTACTGCGCTCTTGTTCTGTGCTATTGAAAACAAAATCGGTGAAATCAGCATTGAAGATTTCATTGACAAAAGGGCTGTCATCGGAAGGCCTGATAGAGCGGGCGCGCATGATCAAATCAACTTTTGTGCGATTGAAACGGCCGTGTAAATCCATGAAGATCTCCGCAGCACTCTGCCCGCCCCCCACGACAGCAATTTTCTCGACATTTGAGAATTCCCTAATTCTTCTCAAATAATCATTGGAATGGAAAATACGGTTATCGTCCTTCAATGCCAAGAAACAGTCCGGAATTCTCGGTTTTCCGCCGATACCCACCGCCAGGCTACGCGTCAATCGTTCATGTAAAGTGTTATTCCGGTCGCGGGACCTGACGCGCAAATACATTACTTCATTGCCGCTTTTTTCCGGCAAGACCTCGATCACCTCTTCTCCGTATGCGCAACTGTCATCGAAATGCGAGGCAGCCCATGCCAAATAATCATTAAACTCGTGCCGGCTAGGGAAAAAAGTCTTCAAATTGATGAAATCCTGCAACCGTTTTTTCTGATGCAGATAGTTAATAAATGTGAAGTAGCTGGCAGGATTGCGCAGCGTGGCCAGATCTTTGAGAAATGAAACCTGCATGTGGGAGTTGTCCAGCATCATATTGGCATGCCACGCGAACTCCGGTTGTTTCTCGATAAAAAAGGCGTCGATGTGATAACCTGCTTGTTTTTTTTCTTCCAATGTAACGGCTAGGGCGATATTCGATGGACCAAAACCAATACCAATCAGATCATAGATTTGCATGACGTAACCCTCAGGATAGCGATAAGGAATTTGCGGTGACGGCACTGCGCGGCACCCACAGTTGTTCGGAAAAGAAACGCTCGCGCAGCAGCATGTGCAGTGCGGCACGTTTATGCGGAAAGTCGAACTCCTTGAGATTGGCGTAGCCACCATATGCGAGATTCCGCATCATCTTGAGATTATCGATGCGAGGCTCAATGACGATGCGCTGCGTCCGGCAATCATCCAGGAACAAGTAATGCGAAATCGACGGCAACCAGGCTGTCACGTAAGGTTTGCCGCGCATTTGCGGCTCGCCGATCAGCACATGCCAGCCGCGATCAAAGTCATGCGCGTCGTAAAATGGTGCGATGCGATCTTCTTTGGCCCAATAAACCTCGAAGTAGCCGAATGGCTCATCGTTCAAACACGCAATGAGATTCAGCATGTGAGGATCCGCATCGATCATTTCGAGATAAGCCCGATGTTTTTGCATGTCTCCGGTTTCCTGCCAGAAAGCAGCAACCACAGGATCATTCATCCAGCGATTGAAACGCTGTAGATCTTTATCGATGACCACCCGGCGAAAATTCAATGTGGATCCGAGCCAAGGAATATAGCGTCGGTAAACCAGACCCGAAGGTTTGGGCGGACGCAATGGATGGCGCTGTCCTTGACTGAATCCATAGCGGATGGGATATGGTGCGTCACTGCCGCGTTGATGCCATAGTCTGGGCAGTTGCCAGAATGCTTCGGCATAAACGATCACCCGGCTGCCATCGGCAGTCAGAACCCCTGCCGCAAACAACTCGGGAAACCGCGATTGCGCAACAGTCAGTGTCACTTCCTTTTGTGCCGGGTAGCAAAGCAGAGCTGCTTCGATAACCGCCAACAGTTCCGTTGCGGACGGTTGTTGACTGATTGCATCAATCGGTTTCAAAGTCAGTTGCCCATCGGTATTTCGCAATGACCAAACCGATGGTTGTTCATTGTCTCGATACCGAACGTGTAGCTTTTGATCATCATGGCAGATGGTGCAGCAAACCTGATCGGGATACGACAGTAGGTTCACTTGCGCAACTATGCTTTCGTCGATCAGAGTCATGGATGAATCACTGAGCAGATTCGATTTCATTTATCTCCAACGCAATTTTATTTTTACAATATACTTTCTAAACACTGAAGACGAATGAGAATTATTTTTATTTAAAAATAATCATTATTCCCGATAATGTGCGATTCAATTAATTAAGATCAACAAAATGATTATTAAGATTTTTATTTTCCAGATAGCGGTTGCAACAACTTCTTCAATCGATATTGCCGCGACACAATCCGGCGATAACTATGTAAATAATTCTTATTGCCATTCGTCTCAAAGTTGTATCGAAATGAATCAGGTGGAGCATGCTGAAATTTCTTGTTAAACAATCAAAATCCTTATTGCTTGGCGCATCGCTTGCCAGCATCCTGCACGGCATCGGCAGTGTAATGTTATTGGCGCAGATCAATTCCGCGTTGACCTCGGAAAATACGGAGCGTGAGCAGATGGCATGGTTATTTGCCGTTACCGCACTCGGTGTGATGTTCACTTATGTCATCGCAGCCATTCTTTTCGAACGGCTCGGTCAGCAGGCGCATGCCGAGTTGCGTAGCTTTATAGCAAAGTGCGTTATAAGCGCCGACTTCCGGCAACTGGAAGTTTTGGGTGCAGCCCGAGTGCAATCCGCCTTATCCGACCACTGTAGCCGGGTTGCCGAATTTTTCGTCAGCTTTCCGGTCATTCTGACCAATGCCGTAGTCGTAATCGGTTGTCTGGCTTATATGGCTTTCCTATCCTGGCAAGTGTTTTTGCTGGCGGTTCTCATTATCGGCTTGGGTTGCATCGGCTATCATCTTGCCCATTTACGCGCAATCCGGCATCTCGATGCAGCCGCCCAGGAACAGGACCAATTATTCGGGCACTTCCGTTCCTTGACGGATGGCGCCAAAGAATTGCGTCTTAATCATGACAAACGGATAATTTTTATTGACGATGTATTGCGGCGCTCCATTGAGAAAGTACGCAAGGAGCGCACCTTCGGCATGTCGGTCTTTGTCGCATCCGCAGGATGGGGAAACTTTCTGATCTATGCCTTCATCGGCCTGGTGCTGTTCGTTCTGGTAGGTGATGTGCCTGACCGCACCCTGATCATGACCGGCTACGCGCTGATTTTCGTTTACATGGTGGGACCGTTGGAAGCATTGCTACTGAATATTCCCCGCGCCAACCTGGCGCAAGTTTCCGCAGACAGGATCGAGGAAATAACGCAAGCCATGGCTTCCACAGAACAACCGGTCACCAACACGGCGATACCGCCGTTACAGTCGATCGTACTTAAAGGTGTACTGCATCGCTACTATCACGAGCAAAAAGATGAAATGTTCACACTCGGTCCGGTCGACTTATCGTTCCATCCCGGTGAAATCACTTTTCTAGTGGGCGGCAACGGCAGCGGCAAAACCACGCTGGCAAAGCTGCTCGTCGGCTTGTATCCGCCGGAAACCGGTACCATTACGCTGAATCAGATCCCGATCACCGACCTCAATCGCGATTATTACCGTCAATTCTTTACGACCGTCTTTTCTGATTTTCATCTCTTCGACCGGATTTTGGAAACCGGTCACAACACCGATTTGGATCAAAAAGGAAATCAGCTGCTGGCGAAACTGCATTTGCAGCACAAGGTGAAGGTACGCAATGGCTCCTTCACTACCTTGTCGTTATCGCAGGGGCAACGCAAACGGCTTGCACTGGTAGTGGCTTATCTCGAGAGCCGTCCGTTTCTGGTGTTTGACGAATGGGCCGCCGATCAGGATCCGTTATTCAAGGATATTTTTTACCATGAATTGCTGCCGGAATTGCGCACAATGGGCAAAACCGTGCTGGTGATTTCGCACGATGATCGTTACTTTCATTTGGCCGACCGCTTGCTGCGCATGGAAAATGGCCACTTGACAGTCGATCAAAATCACAACCATTCCGATCAATCCAAACCAGTTGCAGCCCCACTGTTTGCTCTCAATAGCATCACCTGACATCATGAAAAAGCCTCTCGTCACAGAATTTCCTGATCAACCTCAGCAATCCGAAAAAAACATTACAAAAATACGAGCAACACGTCACATCCTGACTGTACTCCATCGCTGGGCAGGTCTCTCGCTGGCAGTTTTTCTGTTTATTGCCGGATTTACCGGCGCCATCATTTCATGGGATCACGAGCTGGATGAGTGGCTGAATCCGCAACTGTTTGAAAGGCAGAGCCAAGGAGAAACGTTGCCTCCGCTCATGCTCGCCGATCATCTGGAAAAAACCGATCCTCGCATCCTGATCACCTGGCTGCCGCTTTCCATCGAACCCGATCAGAACCTCGGATTAGCGGTCATTGGCCGGCCGGATCCGCAAACTGGAAAAGCGATCGATACCGGAATAAATCAAATCGCGCTTGATCCGGTCACTGCAGAAATCCGGGGATCGCGCATGTGGGGAGAAATTGCGCTGACACGGGAAAATTTCGTGCCGTTTCTGTATAAGCTGCATTACAGCATGCACCTGCCGGATTTTTTCGATATCGAATTCGGCATTCTAGTCATGGGCATACTAGCCATTGTTTGGGCTATCGATTGTTTCGTCGCCTTGCTATTGTCTTTTCCCAATTGGCAAACCTGGCGCAAATCGTTTACTTTCCGCTGGCATCAGGGCGGATACAAATTGAATTTCGACTTACATCGCTCCGGTGGTGTCTGGTTATGGGGTTTGTTGTTGATTCTGGCTGTAACGGCTGTATCGATGAATCTGAATCAGGAAGTAATGCGGCCCATTGTTTCAATATTTTCCACGCTAAGTCCCGATCCTTTTGCCATGCGATCGCCCAATGCGCATGACGAACCGATCGAACCCGGTATCAACCGGCATGAAATCGTTAGGCTGGCACAAGCTGAGGCACATCGGCTAGGCTGGAAAATGCCGCTGGGCGGGATGTTTTACGACCCGGAATATAGTATTTACGGTGTAACGTTCCATGAGCCCGGCAAAGATCATGCGGACCGCGGACTCGGCAATCCCTGGTTATACTTCGATGGTCAGGACGGCCGCTTTCTTGGCGATAAGATTCCCGGCAGCGGCAGCGCCGGGGATATTTTTCTGGATGCGCAGTTTCCTTTGCATTCCGGCAGAATCCTGGGATTACCGGGGCGCATCATGGTTTCAATGCTGGGATTACTGATTGCAATCCTGTCGATTACCGGCGTGATCATCTGGTACCGCAAACGCAATGCTCGGGCGTTAGTCAATTATCTCGATCGAGGCTAAGGAAGCACTCATTAATTGACTGCACGAGCGAATTGCTTCGTTGCGCTGTACTTACTCCCTCGCCTATCAGATTGATATAATTATCCTGGTTGTTGCATGCCGTGCGCCTCACCCTTCATCACGTTCGTTGAGTTAATCAGCGCTTCTCTAATATACTAACCGATTATCTTCAAAATCTGCTGATACATAAGGATTTGTAAACAGCCTGATTCCTTTGCTACTCATGATACGAATCGTAGTTTAATTCTCCCCTATTCTGTATCACAATCATAAAACTGCCGGATACTGAAATCGTTCTCTATCATCCCATTAACATCGACCAAATTCATGGTGCAAAAGTAGTTAGGCCAGAGTCATTTGGATTATGAGTTAATTGCATCAATCCCACAGATATGCTCTGAAGCAAGGCTTCGGCGCGAATGATCCCGAAATGATCAGTATCAATTTCAATCGAATGAACCTCAGCGGGAGCAATCTGCTGTTCGAGCACCACTCGATGCCCGGGTGCGCGATCCGACGCCCACCAGCACACGGGGTTTACACGCAGCGCTCTCAGTTTCATTGCCTGTATCGATAACATTTTCAAGCGCCGCGTCACTAAAAAGACTTGCGCCAATTCATCTGTTCCCATCGCGGCGTAGCCGGAGGCCTTACAAACACCCGTCGCGCTCTCAAAAAGAGACGTGAGAACCATGGCTGCCGTTTGCACGATTTCATATTCTTCCGCTGACGGGGATAGCACGGCCGGTAATACAGTATCAGAAACTGCACCAGGAGCGACAACGGTCACAAAATCCGCCAAATCCTGCCGCCAGTCATCCGCTTGCGGCGATTCCACACCGGGTATATAAGGATCGATCAACCCCAGGAAAGCCATGGATCGCCCATGGGCTTCGAATATTTCCGCCATCAGCGCTGCCAGGGTTCCTCCCAACGACCATCCGGCCAGATGCACCGCGCCTTCCGGCTGAACCGAGCAAATCATGGCGCAATAGTCTTGCGCCATTTGACTTAGCGAAGCATCCAGATGCGCCGGATCGGTCAGCATGCGGCAAGGCAAACCATATACCGTGCGCATTCCTTGCAGCTGCCGCGCCAGCGGCTGATAGTCGAACACCGTACCCAACCCGCCATGGATACAAAACAAGGGCGGTTTACCGGGATCGTTAATCGCTTGATTCAACAGCAACAAACCGCTTGCAGCCATGTTATCCGATCCCAGCAGACTGGCAATGGTGGGTTTCTGCATCAAATCCCGCAGCTTGAAATTCAGATTCAGTTGTTTCTGATTGCGGATACGGGCGATGACTTTAAGACTGGACAACGAATCGCCTCCCAACGCGAAAAAATTATCCGTTTCACCGATCTGCTCCACACCCAGCACTTCTTGCCAAATTTCCGCCAGTGCCCGTGCTTGCGGGGTCGATGGCGCACGATAGTTGTCACTGGCTGCTTCCGGCTCGGGCAAGCGTTTGCGATCCAGTTTGCCGCTCAGCATTCGAGGCAATTCGTCAACTGCAATCCAGTATGACGGCACCATGTATTCCGGTAGCTGTTGGGTCAATGATTGTTTCAACCGGGTCAGTAAAGATTGCTTCACGGCCCGGTTTTCCGGCAGGATGTAAGCCGCCAGTTGCGCACCGCTCGTCCCCGCATGCGCGACCACAGCCACATCGGCCACGCCATCCTCGGCACGAATACGCGCCTCGATTTCACCCAGTTCGATACGAAATCCGCGTATCTTCACCTGATCGTCGGCACGTCCGACGTACTCGATGTTGCCGTCGTCCAGCCAGCGCACCAGATCACCGGTACGGTACAAACGTCCTCCCGCAGGGTCGAACGGATCGGCCACAAAACGCTCCGCAGTCAAGCCCGCCCGCCCCAGATAACCTCTGGCCAATCCGTATCCACCAATATACAACTCGCCGACAATACCAAACGGCACCGGTTGCATATCGGTATCCAGAACATAGACCGTGCGCTCCCCAACCGGACGGCCGATAGGCGCATAAGCGCAATCAAAACTACCAGTGGCACCGGTTTTCCATATCAGCGGCGTCACCACGGTCTCGGTCGGCCCATAGCCATTAATCAGTCTGTCAGGTTGCAATGTCTGACGGATCAAATCATACCAAGCTTTCGGCATTGCTTCGCCGCCGAAAACATACAACTCCACCGGCGGCGGGTCGGTACGGGACGACGCCCATTCGGCAATCTGGCCCAGGTACGCAGGCGGAAAAGCGGCATTGGTAATCCGGTAGTGCCGCAAGGCGTCGTAAGTTTTTTCCGCCGTCCATAATTCTTGATCGCGCACCGCCAGTCCGGCGCCGACCGTCAACGCAGTCAACCAGCGCTCGTGCGCGCCGTCGAAAGAAAACGACATGAACAACAACTCGCAAGAACCGGGATGCATCTCGTATATTCGTGCGGTCGCTTGGCAATGCATCGATAACGGGCCGTGGGTAACACCGACTCCTTTGGGAAGACCGGTCGATCCAGACGTGTAGATGACGTATGCCAATTGCTGTTGATGAACTGCGACTGCCGGATTCGCCGTGTGCTCAAAATCCCGCTCAATTTCGTCCAGCACAAGTTGCGGTACGTTACTGTCAAAGGCATGCCGGGCCAGTACCGTTTGTTGCGTGATCAACAACGACAATCCGCTGTCCTTGATCATGAACTGCAAACGCTCGACCGGATAATCGATATCCAACGGCACATAGGCGGCGCCCGTTTTCAGAATCGCCAGGAAAGTCACGATAACATCGAGCGATCGTTCCAGGGCAACACCGATGCGGATTTCAGGCGCAGCACCCAACTGCATCAGTTTATGCGCCAAACCATTGGCCTGCGCATTCAGTTGCTCATACGACATTTCCTGCTCACCCATCAGCAAGGCAATCGCATCAGGCTGCACTCGTGCATTGCGCTCGATCAGGCAATACACCGGTTGGTAAGCTTCTATTTCCGTTGAAGTCGCACTAGTACCGCGTAGTGATAGTAATCTGGCACGCTCCGGCTGACTGATCCAGGATAATTCACCGACGGGGCGAAGCGCATCGGCCATCATTTCACGCATCAATGACTCCATGTGCAAGCGCAAGTTTTCCACAAAAGTTTCGCTGAAATCATTGCAACTGTAGGCATATTCGATTTCCAGCGTCTCTCCGGCGACAACCTGCAAATCCATGGCATAGCCGGTCATGCCCTTGCTATGCAGGGCACCGAATCGCAATCCGTCACTTTCCGATTCGCGCAAGGCGGCATCGACCGGATAATTTTCAAAAACGACAATGCTATCGAATAACGGTTGCCCGGAATAACCGGCCCAGCGCTGAATGTTCGCCAGGGCAGTATGCTCAAAATCCCGCAAGCGCACATTCGTTTCTTGCAGTCCTCGCAGATATTCCGCAACGGTCCAATCGTTGCGGCGCTGCACCGGTACCGGAATGGTATTGATGAACAGACCGACCATCTCGTCCGAACGCGTGAGACCCAACGGCCGCCCCGCCACCGTGGCACCGAATACGATGGTTTCCTTGCCGCAGTAGCGTTGCAACAGCAACGCCCAGGAAGCCTGAACGAATGTGTTCAGTGTAATATGCTGACGTTGCGCAAAATCCTGCAAACGGCCGGTTTCCTCCGCATCCAAGCGCGTATACAGCAGCGAAAAATCCGCCGATCCATCCCGGGGCACTGCCCGTCTGGCGGCTTGTGCCAGCAGCGTCGGCCCTTCCAACCGGGCCAGCTCGGTTTGCCAGAATTGCTGCGCTTCCTGGTTCGGCTGTTTTTCCAGCCAGCGCACATAAACCCCATAATCCGGACCGGTCTGGCATAACGATTTGCCGTAATAATCATCCAGCCAGTCCCGGATCAGCAGGGTATGACTCCAGCCGTCGAACAGAATATGATGATGCGTCCAGATCAATTGGTGGCGATGTTCCTCGGTTCGAATCAAACACAACCGCGCCAACAGCGGACGAAGGAAATCAAACTCCTGCTTCAATTCAGCTTCGGCATACGCTGCAATCCGCTGCTGCAAATCGGGCTTGTCCTGCCAATCCAATTGCACCACCTCGGCAATAGCGCTCCTGAATACCATTTGCAGCGGCCGTGCAAGCCCCGAACGCCATAAAAACCCGGTGCGCAACACCGCATGCCGGTCTATCATGCGCTGCCAGGCCTGCGCCATGCGATCGGCATCGAGTCCGTCGACCGTCACGCTGATCTGATTGACATACAACCCCGTGCCCGGGGCTTCCAGCGTATGAAACAGCATGCCTTCCTGGGTCGGCGACAGCACATACACATCGTCGATCCGGTCATTTCCGATTCCCAGGGAAGCAATCATTGCCGCATCGAGATAATCGTCCAGCCGGGCGCGCTCCACTGTCACCTCGGTAATGCCGGTTGCTGCGACAGTCTCCACCATCAGCGCCAACGCCGCCACGGTCTGCTGTTCGAATAACTGCCGCGGTGTAATTTTCCAGCCGGCCTGCTGCGCTTTCGAGACAATCTGCAGACTCAGAATCGAATCCCCACCCAGCTCGAAGAAGTTATCGTGTCGGCCCACAGTTGCGACGCCCAGCACCTCCTGCCAGATTCCGGCCAGCATGACCTCGATCTCACCCTGCACCGCCTCGTATCCATCGATACCGGCAAATTCCACTTTCGGCAACCGGTTACGATCCAGCTTACCATTGGCATCTAGCGGTAACTGATCTAGCATGACAAATGCCGCCGGTATCATATAGTCGGGCAGCGCGGCCGCCAGGGCTGCGCGGATTTCAGCAGAGGTCGCTGTTTCTCCCGGATGCAACGCCACATACGCCGCCAGCCGTGTACCGCTGGCCGCAGTTTGCGCCAGCACGACTGCCTGGCAAATTTGCGGCAGCGATAACAAGTGTGTTTCAATCTCGCCCAACTCGACCCGGTAGCCGCGGATTTTGACTTGATGATCTCGTCGCCCCAGGTACTCGATTTGCCCATCCTCGCGCCAGCGCGCCAAATCACCGGTACGGTAGAGCCTGCCGCCGTTGCCGTTGAATGGGTCGGCGACGAAGCGCGTTGCGGTTAAACCTGCTTGCTCCAGATAACCGCGCGCCAGCAAGTCTCCACCGATACACAACTCTCCGGCTTGGCCGCAACCGGCCGGAAGCAGATCGTCATCCAGCAAGTAAATCCACCGTGCAGGCAGCGGTTTTCCAATGGCGACCGGCTGCCACTGCTGCCGGCCGTCATGCCGGTGGCAGCTGCAATCGAACGTGGTTGCGGTGACCACCGCTTCAGTAGGCCCATATACATTGAGCAACCGGATGTGATCCAAACCGGCGGTATGCCATTTTTCCAGCGATTCCGGCGGCATGCTTTCGCCGCCGACATTGATATGACGCAGCGCGGAATAACGGCCGTACCGGAGCTGCTCGCACTGATTGAGCAGAACAGACCAGTAAGCCGTGGTCAGATCGGCAACGGTGATGCGCTTGTCGTGCAATTCACGATAGAAAGTTGCCACATCCCACAGTTGCGAATCGCGCAACACAACTGCGGCTCCGCTACATAATGCCGGAAAGAGCTGATCGATAAACGCATCAAAATTGATGGTGGAAAATTGCAGTATGCGGTCGTCGCGCTTCAAGCCATAACTGAATGCCGCAACTTGCGCATGTTCAGCAAGTGCATGATGCGCCACGCCGACGCCCTTCGGTTTTCCGGTCGAGCCAGAGGTATAGATAATATACGCCAAGTGCTCCGGGTGTAACACCATGTGCGGATCATGTACCGGCAGGGTGCGCAAATCCAGCGCGTCCAGTTCCACTGCCGGACAAGTTACTGCCTGTGCGATTTGTGCGCGTACCCCACTGTGCGTCAGCAATAGGGCGATAGCGCTATCTTGGGCGATGTGCATCAGGCGTTCGCGCGGATAATCCGGATCCAGGGGCACATAAGCTGCACCGGCTTTCAACGTGGCCAACAGCGCGATAATCATTTCGAACGAACGATCCAGTGCGATACCAACCCGTTGTTCGGGTCTGATCCCAAGCGCAATCAGATGATGCGCCAAACGGTTTGCCGCCGCATTCAGTTCCCGATAGCTGAGTTCCCTAGCGCCCAGAACTAGCGCCGTCGCATCCGGATGCAGTGCAACCTGCCATTCGATCAGCCGATGCACCGGTTGCGTCGCATCGTGGCGTTGTGCATTGACACCCCAGTCGCGCAATTGTTGCCATTCCGCATCGCTTAACAGCGTCAATTCGCTTAGACGCGAGTTTGCATCCGTAATCAACTTGCCCAGCAATTGTTCAATCTTTGCAGCGATACCGGTTACGGTCCGGAGTTCGAATTCCGCGCGTGCATAGCTGAAATGCAGAACCAATCCATCGTTTTCCAGCACCGACACCGTCAGCGGATAGTGAGTCGTTTCATGAACCTTGACAGCCGAGAAAGTCAGCCCTCCCGGCGCATATTGTTGCAATGTTGCATCAACCGGATAATTCTCAAAAACCAGAATGCTATCGAACAAACCTGCACGTTGATAACCAGTCCAGCGTTGAATCTCGTACAGCGCTGCATGTTCGTGCTCGCGCGAAGCCAGGTTTTGCAGTTGCAAATCGTGTAGCCACTCTCCGATAGTCCATTCGGGTTTGAAAACGGCCACGACCGGCAGCGTGTTGATAAACAAGCCGAGAATCTGGTCGGCGCCGGGTAATTCCGCCGGTCTGCCCGCCACCGTGACACCGAAGGTTACCTGCGCTTGCCCGCTACGCTGCTTTAACACCAGCGCCCAGGCAGCCTGCATAAGCGTATTCAGGGTGATACGCTGCAGCATCGCAAATTGCGACGCTGCCGAGACCAGCCCGGGGTCGAGCACACGGATGTATTCATCAAAACCGGAATCAGCGTGCAACTTGTTGGTGGATGAAGCCAGCCGTGTCGGTTCGGTAACTGGTTGCAGCAGTGTTTTCCAGTAGTGTTCTGCCGCGACTACATCTCGGCCGGAAAGCCAGGCAATGAAATCGCGGTAACGGCTAACCGGTAGTGAAGGTTTTTCCCCGCTATAAATCCGCAGCACTTCACCCAACAGTTGCGAAGTGCTCCAGCCGTCCAGCAAAAGATGATGAAGCGTCAGTATCATATGCGATTGCTGTGCGGAACAATGCACCAGAGCGATTTTAATCAGCGGCGGCTGATCCAGGCGGAATCCCGCCATCAATTCGGATTGCGCCAGCGCATCCAACGCTTGTTCCATGTCATGCTGCGATGCGAAGGTCCGGCGACGCCAGTCGTACTCCGCAAACGGCAAAGTCGCGGTTTTTGCCACCCACTGCAACGGTACCCGCCCTTCCGGCAGAAAACCTGTGCGCAAAATCGAATGCCGCTCCACCACGGTTTGCCAGGCTACCCTGAATCGCGCAACCGAGAACTGCGCGATATCCACACGCAGCTGATTCACATAGGCATGGCTATCGGTTTGAAAAACGCTGTGAAATAAAATGCCGGTTTGTAACGGTGACAGCGGATACAAATCCTCAATCCGCCCGGCGGCAACCGGTAAGCTATTCAGTTCGCTTTGGGATATTTGCGTCAACGGAAAATCGGAAGGTGTGACAGCGTTGACGTCGCCGGTGCAATGCGTGATGATCGCATCGAGCTCGTTCAGCAGATGCTGCCCGAATGCCGCCATCGTGGCATGCGTATAGCGCGCCGAACTGAAGTTGATATCGATGCACAGCTCGCCCCGTGAGACATGACAGTTGATGGCCAATTCATGGGTCTGCGGCATACCCGGATCGATCAGATCGCCGATCGGTTCATCAGCGAGTTGCCACAGCGAGTCAGCCGTAAAGCTAGCATCCAACTGTCCGAGGTAATTGAATACCACCTGCGCTTGCGGCAGCACGGCGATGATCTGCCGTTGCTGCGCTGAGCCGTGATATTTGAACAAACCGTATCCTATCCCCTTGTCCGGTATTTGCCGCAGCTGTTCTTTGGTTTGCCTGATACGCTGAGGTAAATCGCCGTCGGCCCCCAGCATTACCGGAAATACCGTCGTATGCCAGCCGACCGAACGCGACAAATCGATATCCGGAAAAAGATCTTCGCGTCCATGCCCCTCGAGATCGATAACGATGCCCTGCTGTCCGCACTCATGACATAACGCGCCAGCCAATGCGGTCAGCAGCAAGTCGTTGACCTGGGTACGGTAAGCAGACGGCGCATCCTTCAGTAATGCACGGGTTTGCTGCTGATCCAACGTTACCGTAATGCTCGTGCGATTCGCCGCATCGTTGGCACCGCGCGGAAAATCACACGGTAACGCAGCCGGTATGCCTTTCAAGCTTTGCCAATAGTCAAATTCGCTTGCATGTTGCAGCGGATACTGCATCAAACGCCGGGACCACACGGCATAATCGGCGGTCACCGCGGGCAGATCGATGTCTTGCTGCCGTGCGGCCTGACGGTAAGCGGTTTCGAGATCTTCCACCACAATGCGCCAGGACACCCCGTCGATCACGGTATGGTGAATCACCAGTAACAAACGCTGAGTACCGTCGGCCCAATCGATCAACACCACACGCAGCAGCAAGCCTTGTTGCAAATTCAGACTGCGTTGTGCGGCGTTGCAGATGGCCAAGAATTGTTCCTGATCGGCAGCTTGCCGGATCCACAAATAATCGTGTTCAGATCCGCTATCGGCTGTTTGCTGCCACTCGCCCTTGGCATCCTCGTGAAAACGGAAGCGCAACGCGCGATGCTGTTGTAGCACTGCGATTAATGCTTCCTGCAAGTAACCGGCCTGTAATTTTTCGCGGCAGTTCAACAGTACCGCTTGATTCCAGTGCGACCGGACAGGGATGGATTGCGCAAAGAAATCCTGTTGGATAGGCAACAATGGAATCACTGCCGCATTCTCCGCGCTACCGGAAAGTGCTGTACTGGCCGGTACTATTTCTTCCAGCGGCAGGGCGGCTGGTGCCAACGCCGCAACGGTTTGCCGTTCGAACAATTGCCGTGGTGTGATTTTCCATCCGGTACGGCGGGCTTTGGTGACAATTTGCAAACTCAGAATCGAATCGCCGCCTATTTCAAAAAAATTGTCATGACGGCCGACACGGGGAAGACCCAGCACTTGTGCCCAGATGTCAGCCAAAGTTGTTTCGACCCCGGCTTGCGGCACATCATATTCCTTGTCGTGTGCAAATTCCACTTGTGGCAAGCGATCGCGATCAACCTTGCCGTTGGCGTTCAGCGGCAAGCTTTCCAAGGTTATGATCGCGGACGGCAGCATATAATCCGGCAATACTCGGGCCAATGATTCGCGCAATGTGCCTCCATCTTCTGTCCGATCGTCTTGCAGCACAACATAGGCTATCAACCTAGCACCCTGCGGCCCCTCCTTGATCGCGGCAACAGCTTCCCGCACCACCGCTAACCGCAACAATTGTGCTTCAATTTCACCGAGTTCGATGCGATAACCACGAATCTTGATTTGATGATCCAGCCGCCCGAGGTATTCGACTTGTCCGTCGCGCCGCCAGCGCGCCAAGTCACCGGTGCGGTACAACCGCTCACCCTGTTGACCAAACGGATCGGCGACAAAACGCTCGGCCGTCAAACCGGGGCGATTCAGGTAGCCGCGCGCCAATCCGATTCCCCCCAAATACAATTCCCCCGGCACACCGACCGGAAGCGGATTCATGTCGGCATCGACAATATAAGCGGTACGGTCGCCAACCGGCGAACCGATCGGCAAGTAACTCGAATCGAACCGGGTATCCGGCCAGGCTTTGAAAATGAGTGGCGTGATGACGGTTTCGGTCGGACCGTAACCGTTGATGATGCGCGGCGGCTGCAGGGTTTGCTGCACATATTCAAAAGCGCTGCGGCTCATGGCCTCACCGCCAGCCGTATACGAGCGGATCGGCAAATCGCACCCGGCGCTGCCGGTAAATTCAGCCAACTGCTGCAAATAACCCGGGGTAAAACAAGCGATGGTAATGCGGCGCCTGATAATTTCATTGACAGTCCGGTCGGCAGCCCACAATTCGTTGTCTCGTGGCATCAGCGCCGCGCCAAAAGCCAACGGTACCAGCCAGCGTTCGTGCGCACCGTCAAAATTGATCGATGCAAACTGTAATTCACGGTCTGCCGGCGTCATGCCATACAACTCGCCGATCGATTGCACATGCATCGCCAGCGGCCCGTGCGCCACCGCCACCCCCTTGGGTTTACCGGTAGAACCGGAAGTGTAGATGATATAAGCCAAATGCTCGGGATGCAGCGTCACGTCCGGGTTATCCGCCGGGTAATCCGTGACGGTCAGCGTATCCAGTTCCAGCACCGGGCAATGTTCCGCGCAGGGTATTTTTGCCCTGACATGACTTTGCGTCAGCAGCAGCTCAATACCGCTGTCGGCGATCATGTGCTGCAACCGCTCCGCAGGATAATCCGGATCCAGCGGCACATAGGCGCCGCCCGCCTTCAATACCGCCAGCAGCGCCACCACCATGTCGATCGAGCGTTCCAGCGCGATACCTACCCGGCTTTCCGGTTTGACACCCAGTGCGATCAAGTGATGCGCCAGCCGATTGGCACGCTGATTCAATTGCATGTAACTCAGTTCATTGTCCTGAAAGATCAGCGCCACTGCGTCCGGCTGTTCCATTACGCGCCGCTCGATCAGGCGGTGCACCGGTTCGACATCGGCATAATGCCGTGCGTTGACCCCCCAATCGTTAAGCTGCGTCCATTCCATTTTGCTCAGCACATTCACATCACCCAGGCATTGCAGCGGGTTGTCCGCCAGTTGCCGCAGCAGACATAGATAGTGTTCGCTCAAACGCTGTATCGTGTCCGCCTCGAACAGTTCCGCCGCGTACGTGAACCGTGCGTCGATTTGGCCGTCCGGTTTCTCCACCGTATCCAGCACCAGCTCGAACTGCGCGCCGCGTTCACCCGGTTCGAACTCGCTCACCGTCAGTCCGGGCAGTTGATACAGCGCGCGGTAGTCTTCGCGCAGGTGGTTGAACATCACCTGGAACAGCGGGTTCTGGTGCAGGCTGCGTTCCGGTTGCAGTGCTTCGACCAGGTGCTCGAACGGCAGATCCTGGTAAGTTTGCGCGCCCAATGCGGCGTCGCGGGTTTGATCGAGGATCGCCGCCAGCGTCATACGGCTATCGATACGGTTGCATAGCACCTGCGTGTTGACGAACAGACCGACGATGCGTTCGGCTTCCGCGCGCTGCCGGTTGGCAACCGGCACACCGACGCGAATGTCGTTTTGTCCGCTGTAGCGGTACAGCAGCATTTGAAAGCCGCACAGCAACACCATGAACAGCGTGATGCCGCGTTCCTGCGCCATACGCCGCAGCCCGGCCGCCAGCGGTGCGGGCAATTGAAAGTTATACTGCGCGGCGCGATAGTTGTTGACTGGTAAGCGCGCATGATCCACCGGCAATTGCAGAATCTTGTGCGTATCGCCCAGTTGCGTGCGCCAATACGCCAATTGCCGTTCTTTTTCCCCGGCTTCGAGCCAGTTGCGCTGCCAGACCGCATAATCGGCATACTGAACCGGCAATTCCGGCAATTGCGGCGGCTCTCCCATCAGGCACGCCCTGTAGCACGCCGCCAGTTCGTCGATAATGATGCGATTGGACCAGGCGTCCGATATGATGTGATGCATCGCCACAATCAAGTGATGTTCCTGCACGTCCAAACGGATCACCGCCACGCGCAGCAGCGGCCCCTGCGTCAAATCGAACGGAGTGGTGATGATTTGTCTGGCTTCCTGCGTCGCGCGTTGCTGCCGCGAATCGATCGGCAGATCGCTCAAATCAATCGTTCGCAGCGCAAAATCCCCTGCCGCTTCGATCTCTTGCTGTGCTTGCCCGTGGGCATTGGCACGGCACACCGTGCGCAACGATTCATGCCGCTGCACCAGTATTCGGAAGCTTGTCTGCAACGCAGCAACGTTCAGTTCGCCGCTCAAGCGCAACGCTGCGCTCAGGTGATACGCCGTGCTCTGCGGTTCCAATTGCCATAAAAACCAGTGACGCTGCTGCGCATAGGATAATGGAACCGGATCCGTATCCGGTTGGCGGATGATCGGCAACTGGGAAAAATCGATGTCGCGTTCGTTCAGTGCGCTAAGAAATATTTTTTGCTTATCGGCGGTAAGCGCTGCAAACCGCTCGGCGATTGCGTATTTATCCAGTTCCAATCAATTCTCCAGCGTATTCAATAATTCCGCCATTTGACCCAATGCTCCCGGTTCATCGATGTTTTTACATAGCTCAGCATGTACTACAGAAGCCATGTCTTTCAATACCGGATGTTCAAACAACAAGCGCAAGGGAAATGAAACCGGGTGTTTGGATTGCACTCGTTGCTGCACCTGCAGAATCAGCAACGAGTGCCCGCCCAGTCTGAAAAAATGATCATTCCTGCCGGCCCGGCCGATGCCCAGCACTTCCTGCCAGATTCCGGCCAGCAATTGCTCGGTTTCACCTTGCGGCGGCTCATAGTCATCAACATTGGCAAATTCCGGCATCGGCAAACGGTTGCGGTCGATTTTGCCGTTGGCGTTCAGCGGTAAGCGATCCAGAATCACGACTGCCGATGGCAGCATATAATCCGGTAGAGTCTTACGCAGCGCTTCGTTTAGCAGCACAACATCCACCGTTTTGCCCGCGTGCAGTGAAATATAAGCCACCAGCCTGGCATCTTGACCGGTTGCAAACATACTCACCACCGCCTCACGGATTTCCGGTTGTTGCAGTAATTGCACTTCGATTTCACCGAGCTCGATACGAAAACCGCGAATCTTGACCTGGTGATCCAGCCGCCCGAGGTATTCGATTTGACCATCGCGCCGCCAGCGCGCCAAGTCGCCGGTGCGGTACAATCGCTTACCCTGATTGCCGAATAGAGCGGCGACGAAGCGCTCGGCCGTCAAACCGGGGCGGCTCAGGTAGCCTCGCGCCAATCCGGCGCCACCCAGATACAATTCTCCGGCGACACCTGATGGCACCGGATTGAGATCGCTGTCCAGTATGTAGGTTTGCGTGGCGCTGATCGGCCGTCCGATTGGAATATTGATCGACGATTCCGGGCGGCAAGCCCAGTGCGTCACATCGATCGCCGCTTCGGTCGGGCCGTAAAGATTGTGCAGCCTGACCGTCGGCAACCGGTCGAACACCGCTTGCTGCATCTCCGTTTGCAGTGCTTCACCGCTGCAAATGATGTACTTAAGATTGGTACAGGTGGCGGCTTGGGTATCAGTCATGAAGGCGCGCAACATCGATGGCACAAAATGCAGTAGTGTCACATGGTGCCGCCGGATCAGTCCGATCAATCGTTCAGCGTCCCGATGATCGCCCGGATTGGCGATTACCAATCGTGCACCATACATCAGCGGCCAAAAAAACTCCCATACCGACACGTCGAAACTAAACGGTGTTTTTTGTAAAACCGTATCGCTAGTACCAATCGGAAAGGCTTTCTGCATCCATACCAGGCGATTATGCAGTGCACCATGACGATTCATCGCGCCCTTGGGTTTACCGGTAGAACCGGAAGTGTAGATGATATAAGCCAAATGCTCGGGATGCAGCGTCACGTCCGGGTTATCCGCCGGGTTATCCGTGACGGTCAGCGTATCCAGTTCCAGCACCGGGCAATGTTCCGCGCAGGGTATTTTTGCCCTGACATGACTTTGCGTCAGCAGCAGCTCAATACCGCTGTCGGCGATCATGTGCTGCAACCGCTCCGCAGGATAATCCGGATCCAGCGGCACATAGGCGCCGCCCGCCTTCAATACCGCCAGCAGCGCCACCACCATGTCGATCGAGCGTTCCAGCGCGATACCTACCCGGCTTTCCGGTTTGACACCCAGTGCGATCAAGTGATGCGCCAGCCGATTGGCACGCTGATTCAATTGCATGTAACTCAGTTCATTGTCCTGAAAGATCAGCGCCACTGCGTCCGGCTGTTCCATTACGCGCCGCTCGATCAGGCGGTGCACCGGTTCGACATCGGCATAATGCCGTGCGTTGACCCCCCAATCGTTAAGCTGCGTCCATTCCATTTTGCTCAGCACATTCACATCACCCAGGCATTGCAGCGGGTTGTCCGCCAGTTGCCGCAGCAGACATAGATAGTGTTCGCTCAAACGCTGTATCGTGTCCGCCTCGAACAGTTCCGCCGCGTACGTGAACCGTGCGTCGATTTGGCCGTCCGGTTTCTCCACCGTATCCAGCACCAGCTCGAACTGCGCGCCGCGTTCACCCGGTTCGAACTCGCTCACCGTCAGTCCGGGCAGTTGATACAGCGCGCGGTAGTCTTCGCGCAGGTGGTTGAACATCACCTGGAACAGCGGGTTCTGGTGCAGGCTGCGTTCCGGTTGCAGTGCTTCGACCAGGTGCTCGAACGGCAGATCCTGGTAAGTTTGCGCGCCCAATGCGGCGTCGCGGGTTTGATCGAGGATCGCCGCCAGCGTCATACGGCTATCGATACGGTTGCATAGCACCTGCGTGTTGACGAACAGACCGACGATGCGTTCGGCTTCCGCGCGCTGCCGGTTGGCAACCGGCACACCGACGCGAATGTCGTTTTGTCCGCTGTAGCGGTACAGCAGCATTTGAAAGCCGCACAGCAACACCATGAACAGCGTGATGCCGCGTTCCTGCGCCATACGCCGCAGCCCGGCCGCCAGCGGTGCGGGCAATTGAAAGTTATACTGCGCGGCGCGATAGTTGTTGACTGGTAAGCGCGCATGATCCACCGGCAATTGCAGAATCTTGTGCGTATCGCCCAGTTGCGTGCGCCAATACGCCAATTGCCGTTCTTTTTCCCCGGCTTCGAGCCAGTTGCGCTGCCAGACCGCATAATCGGCATACTGAACCGGCAATTCCGGCAATTGCGGCGGCTCTCCCATCAGGCACGCCCTGTAGCACGCCGCCAGTTCGTCGATAATGATGCGATTGGACCAGGCGTCCGATATGATGTGATGCATCGCCACAATCAAGTGATGTTCCTGCACGTCCAAACGGATCACCGCCACGCGCAGCAGCGGCCCCTGCGTCAAATCGAACGGAGTGGTGATGATTTGTCTGGCTTCCTGCGTCGCGCGTTGCTGCCGCGAATCGATCGGCAGATCGCTCAAATCAATCGTTCGCAGCGCAAAATCCCCTGCCGCTTCGATCTCTTGCTGTGCTTGCCCGTGGGCATTGGCACGGCACACCGTGCGCAACGATTCATGCCGCTGCACCAGTATTCGGAAGCTTGTCTGCAACGCAGCAACGTTCAGTTCGCCGCTCAAGCGCAACGCTGCGCTCAGGTGATACGCCGTGCTCTGCGGTTCCAATTGCCATAAAAACCAGTGACGCTGCTGCGCATAGGATAATGGAACCGGATCCGTATCCGGTTGGCGCAAAATCTGCACTTGCTGTTGCGCCGTTTGATTGCCGGTTTGAATTCTGCGTGCTAACCGTTGGCGCTGCTCGGGCGTTAAGCGCGCGCGGCGCTGTTCCAGTTCATGTTGCTTAATCATCAGGAACACTCGATCTCATCAAGCAATCTGGTCTCCACCAATGCGGCCAAACCAGCAATGGTAGGCGAGCGAAAAAAATCGGCCGGATGCAAATCGACAGCAAAATTGGCGCGCACTCTGGCCAGCAATTGAACGCCCAGCAATGAATCACCACCGAGTTCGAACAAATTGTCATCGATACCCGCGGTATCGATACCGAGCAAGCCCTGCCAGATCTCCGCGATTTTTATTTCCAGATCATTGGCGGGAGGATTAAAAGGCGTTTGCAGCGCCGGCCTTGGGAATCGGTTGTTCTTCGTTTTCGCGGGGATTGACAGACCCAGCGGTTGCGTCAATAGATCATGCGGCGATTGACGCAATCGTTCGGACAAATCGCTGGTCGACACGATGATCTGCGGAATATCTGGACCATTCACGATCAGTTCGAATAATTCCGCGCCTTCCCCAGGTGCAATCCCAATGCCTTCCGGCATGTCCATACCGGCAGCCATGCCGACTTCCCGCCAGCTATCCCAGTTGATGGAAATGACTGGGTACCGGCCTTCCCGGTAAGCGACTTGTACGCTCGCATCCAGGTAGGCATTGGCCGCACAGTAGTCAATCTTGCTCAATCCTCCGGCAATCGTCGCCAAAGACGAGCACAGCACCATGAAATCCAGCGCCTCATCCCGGAAAACCGTTTGCAGTGCTTGCATACCCTGTACTTTGGGGGCAAAAACGCGGGCGATGGTTTCATCGGTTTTGGTCGTCATCAAACCGGAACTGACCTCCCCGGCAGTATGGATGACGCCGTCGATCCTGCCGAAATGGGTGCGTGCCGTTGCCGCTGCCGCCTGCAGCTGCGCGGCATCGGCGACATCAGCTTGTAGCACCAGAATCTTGGCGCCTATTGCTTCCAGCTGCTGAATTGCCGACAGCTTTTGCCGCAGCGCCTCGTTCATCCCATCCGGCAAACCATCCTGCCAGGTTGCCCTGTCGGGTAGGCCGGTACGGCCCAGCAAGACGATTCTGGCGCGATAGTTTTGCGCCAGATGGCGTGCCAGCGTCAATCCGATTCCTCCCAACCCGCCGGTGATGAAATACACGCCTTCCTGCTTAATGCGCTTCTTCACCATTGCGAACCGATCGGCCGGTTGATAATTCAGGATCCAGCGATACGGACCGCGGTACGCCACCAGAGCATCGCCGCTACCCATTTGCGTCTCGGCAATCAACCGCTGACTCAATCGCATCGGCATATCACCTGCCGCATGCTGCGACTCGATGTCGATGATCCGGCAGCCGAGATTGGCATATTCCTGCGGTATCACTTTGCAAGGACCGATCAGCAGTGATTTCAGCGGATATAGTGTTTCGCTGCCGGTCACATCCGCCAATCCGTTGGTAATCAGATTGATGGCGATTTTCTTGCCGGATGGTATAGCGGATTGTGCTACCTCCAGCGCTTTCACCAGATTCAGTACACTATAGAAATTTCTGCTGATGCCTTCTTTCAGCGATTGAACGCATTCGGCGCCGCTCACACTCCACAAATGAAAAATTTGCCAACCCCGGATGCTCGCATCATCAAGCTTGTTCAACAAGTGCACAAAATCATCCGGTCTGTCCGGATTGATCGTATATTCAGTGTCGGCGGTTTGCTGGAATGCTTCTCCAGCGGTAACCACGACGGGATGAACACCCTGACGGATCAGAGCGGTCACGAGCGCGACCGAGATGGCATCTTCATTATCGAAAATCAAATAGCGATCATCCTGTTTCAGCGCGGGTACTTTTTCCGCACCGGCGGCCGCACGTTCCCATGACGGAACGTATAACCAATCCTGAATCGAGTGGACGTGCTTCGTCCCGTATTGGGATTGCCGGTTACTCGCCGCAGCCGGATGCGAGACTTGTTGATCCGCCTCGATCCAATACGATCGCCGCTCGAACGGGTACGTCGACAAGGAAACGCGGCGGCGGCTCTCCTGCGCATGGAAATCCGCCCAGCCGATGTCGACCCCGTGCAACCAGAGTTTTCCCAGTGTTCGGTAAAAATGCAATTGCGCCGACTGAATCTGGCTCGGGTGCGGCAGCGAGGGCACAATCAATTGTTGCGGCTGTACCAAGGGATGACGTTGCGCCAGCCGGGTCAGCGTTTCTCCCGGCCCTACTTCCAGCAATATCATGTCCGGCTGATTCAGCAATTGTTGCAAACTATCATTGAAGCGCACCGTGGCGCGCAAATGCCGCCCCCAGTATTGTGCATCGGTGGCCTGTTGTGGCGTAATCCAGTCACCGCTGACATTGGAAAAGAAGCGAATGGCGGGCGGATTCAGCTTCAGTTTAGCCACGCGCTCAACAAATACCGGCACCAGCGCATCCGTCATGGTGGAATGAAAAGCATGCGATACCTGCAACCGGCGGCAAAATACACCCTGCTCGTTCAGATTCTTTTCAATGGTATCGATCACCGCAACACTGCCGGACACAACACACAATTCCGGTCCGTTGATTGCCGCCAAATCGCAACCCTCGATCAGATGAGGCGCAAGATCGGATTCGGACAGTGAAACCGCCAGCATGGCGCCGGGCTCCATCTGCTGCAATAAAGCACCTCGCATCGCCACCAATCCCAATGCATCTTCCAGCGTGAACACGCCCGCCAGACAAGCGGCCACATATTCGCCGATGCTATGACCGATCATCGCCGCCGGTTGCACGCCCCATGCCATCCACAGCCGCGCCAGCGCGTACTCAATCACGAACAGTGCCGGTTGCGTCACTTCGGTTTGTTCAAGCCGGATAGCTGCAACCGATCGTTCTTGGTCGTTCTGTGGCAACAGCAACGCATGCAAATCGTATTGCAATAATCGCAAGCAACGATCGATTTCAGCCCTGAAAACCGGTTCCTGCCGATACAAATCCTGTGCCATACCGGCATATTGCGCCCCCTGACCGGGAAACATAAACGTTATCGCATGACGCCCATCCACCGATTCCCGCAAAAGAAAACGCGCACTGTCCCGGCTGTGCAACAACGATACGGCATCGTCATGATCGCGGCACAATGCGACAGCCCGATGGGCAAAATGCTTCCTGCCGAGCTGTAGGGTGTATGCAACATCCGCCAGCGCCAGTTGCGGATGCGCCGCCAGATGGCGCTGCAGATTCGTCACTGCTTGTTCCAGCGCAGCGGAACTGCGCGCCGAGATCGTCAGCAATTGCCAATCGCGCGATGACACGGACGGTTTTACCGCTGGCGCCTCTTCCACGATCACGTGTACATTGGTGCCGCCGATGCCGAACGAGCTGACTCCCGCACGGCGCGGCAACAGGCCGCTTGGCCAGTCTTTGCAGCGGGTATTGACATAAAACGGACTGTTATCGAAATCGATCTGCGGATTGGGTTGTTCAAAGTGCAGACTGGGCGGCACAGCCCGGTGCTTTAACGACAGCACGGTTTTAATCAGCCCCGCCACACCGGCTGCGGCATCGAGATGTCCGACATTGGTTTTGACCGACCCGATCGCGCAAAAACCGCGGCGGCCTGTGGTTTCGCGGAAAGCTTGCGTCAATGCGGCGATTTCAATCGGGTCGCCAATCGTCGTGCCGGTGCCGTGCGTCTCGATATAGCTGATGGTATCCGCCGAAACACCTGCAATCGCCTGCGCCGCCAGAATCACTTCCGCCTGTCCTTCAATACTGGGCGCGGTATAACCGGCCTTGGCCGAACCGTCGTTATTGACCGCCGAGCCTTTGATCACGGCATGAATGGTGTCGCCATCCGCCAGCGCATCGGCCAGCCGCTTCAACACCACGATGCCGGCGCCACTGCCGATCACAGTACCGGCCGCCTGAGCATCGAACGCCCTGCAATGCCCATCGGGCGACAAAATCGCGCCGGGTTGATAGTAATACCCTTTATCGTGCAGCAAATTAACCCACGAACCGCCTGCCAGCGCCACATCCGTTTCGTAATTCAACAGACCGCGGCAGGCCACATGCACCGCCGCCAATGAGGTTGAGCAGGCTGTCTGCACCGTGATGCCCGGGCCGCGCAAGTTGAGCTTGTAGGCAACCGTGGTGGTCATGGAATCCTTGTTGTTGCCGTTCATCAACCCCTGCAATGCGGAAATATCCTGTTTGTCCGCCATACGGCCGCTGGTTAGCAGATTGAGCATCAGATAGGTATTGACGCCACACCCGGCGTATACGCCGATCTGCTGGGCATAGCGGCTCGCGTCGTAGCCCGCATCTTCCAGCGCCTGCCAGGCCACTTCGAGAAAAAGCCGGTGCTGCGGATCGGTTTCCGCCGCCTCGCGCGGGGTATAGCCGAAAAAAGCGGCATCGAAACCATCGGCATTGCTTATCTCCGCACTGGCTTTGACGTAATGCGGATCGGCCAGCGTTTCCGCGGACACGCCGCGCGCAAGCAATTCTTCATCCGTAAAAAACCGGATCGACTCGACGCCATCGCGCACATTACGCCAGAACGATTCGACATCGTCCGCTCCCGGAAATCGGCACGCCATACCAATCACGGCAATATCGATGGATGCGGTGTCGGCTAACTGTTTGGAATTATCCATTAATTCATTTTCTCCACTTTCTGTTTTCTTGCTAGGAAGGCACCGCGTTGCCGCTGCGCCCGTTGTAAATGGCGTGGCAAGGAAGAAACCGGCTGTATTTCGCCTTGTCCGAGAAATCTGGCCAGACTGGCCACCGTGGTGTATTTGAACAAGTCGACAATGGCCACCGGCGCGTGCAATTCGGCTTCCAGTCGTTGTTTGACCTTGATCAGCAACAGCGAATGACCGCCCAAATCAAAAAAATTATGGTGCAGACCCACTTGCGGAATTTGCAACAGCTCCGCCCAGATTCCAGCAATCTTCGCTTCCAGATCGTTAACCGGTGGATCGTAACCGGGTGCTTCCCAAATACCGGGAGCGGGCAGCGCCTGCCGGTCGATCTTGCCGTTCGGTGTGAGCGGCAATGTATCGAGAAAAACGATCAACCCCGGCACCATATAGTCCGGCAGCACCGCCGATAACACCGTTTTCAGCGCCGATGCATTTCTGTGTCCGGCATCCGGCATACCGACATAGGCGATCAACCGCAAACCGTGCGCGCCATCCTGCGCGATCACGGCGGCTTCGCGCACATGATCCAAAGTCAGCAACTGCGCTTCAATCTCGCCCAATTCCACGCGGAAACCGCGCAATTTGATTTGCTGATCGGCGCGTCCCCAGTATTCCAGTTGACCGTCGCTGCGCCACCGCACCAAATCGCCGGTGCGGTACAAGCGCCCTCCCGCCGGATCGAACGGATCGGCGACAAAGCGCTCGGCGGTCAGACCCGTCCGGTCGAGATAACCGCGCGCCAGGCCGCCCCATCCGATATAGAGTTCTCCGATGGCACCCGAGGGCGCGAGATTCAATTCCGCATCCAGTACATAGGCACAGCGCTTGCCTACCGGCTGGCCGATCGGCATGAATTCGCCATCCAATTGCGGCGGCAAATCCTGCCCGGCATTGCAGAACCAGGCAGTCGGCGTGATGACCGTTTCCGTCGGTCCGTAGGCATTGATCAGCCGTGCTTGCCGGAAGCGCGCACGTGTTGCGGCCACATCGGCGGTATGCCAGGCTTCGCCGCCGACAATACAAACCCGTACCGGGTGATCAGTACCTTCCAGCAACGGCAGCAGCATGCGTAAATAAGCCGGCGGTAAGTGCAAGCGGGTGATGTTCTGCGTCGCAATGAGTTCGGCGAATCCCTCGCCGGCCAGTTGTTCAGGGGATGACAGCACCAGAGCGGCGCCCGCCATCAGTGGTGTCATCCATTGCTCCGCCGCGGCGTCGAAGTTGATGGAGAAGAACATCAATTCCCGGTCATCGGCGCGCACATCATAAACCGGCTCGATTGCAGCCAAATGCATAGCCAGCGCGCCATGCGCCACAGCCACCCCCTTCGGTCGGCCGGTCGATCCAGAGGTATAAATGACGTACGCCAGATTGTCCGGATGAAGTACGACAGCGGGATTGTTCTCGTTGCCTGGTCTGGTAATCGCATGATCGAGCTCGATCACGGTCAAACCTTCTGGTAGCGGCAACTTTCCGAGAAATTGCGATTGGGTCAACAGCAAGCGAATGCCGCTATCCTTTATCATGTAGTCCAGCCGTTCCTGCGGATATTCGGGATCAAGCGGTACATAGCAACCACCTGCTTTCAATATGGCCAGCAATCCGACCGGCAAGGCGATTGCATCGCGCGCCACGGCAATTCCCACGCGCATCTCCGGTTGCACGCCCTGATTGATCAAGCGGTGAGCCAATCGGTTGGCATGATTATTCAGTTCGGCATAACTGAGTTGCAGCGACCGAGTAACGATGGCAATCGCATCCGGATGTTTCCCGGCCTGCGCCTCGAAACACTGCTGTACCAATGAGCAGTGCGTAAAATTTGTAGCCGGTTTTCCCTGGGTGTACAGTAACCGGACTTCGGTTTCATCCAGTAATGCGATCTCGCCGATGGCTATTTCAGGACGCGTGACGATCGCCTGCACAATGCGCAAATACTGACACGCCATCCGCTCCACCGTAGCCTGATCGAACAAATCGGCGGCATAAATGAAGTGACCGCTGAGATGCCCATCGGGTGACTCGACTGTTTCCAGCCGTAGTTCCAGTTGTCCGTCGGATTCAGGCAATGCATACTCGCTTGCCTGCAATCCCATGCACTGTTGCAACAAGCGGTAGTCCAGTTGCAAATGATTCAACGTGACTTGAAACAAAGGACTGTGCCGCAAATCCCGTTGCGGGTGGAGCGCTTCCACCAGTTGTTCGAACGGCAAGTCCTGATGAATCTGAGCGTTGATTGCATCTTCCCGCACTTGATGCAGTAATTCATTGAGCGTCATGCGTCCATGCAAGCATCCCCGCATGACTTGGGTGTTGACGAAAAATCCGATCAGCGAAGCCATCTCGATCCGGTTACGATTGGCGACCGGTACGCCAATCCGAATATCCGGTTGCCCCGTGTGACGATACAGCAGCACCTGCAAAGCGGCTAGCAATGCCATGAACACGGTGATTTCCTGCGCCGCCGCCAACCGCCGCAACGATTGCACGGCATCATCCGGAAAATCGAACCGGTGGCGCGCAGCGCGATAATGTGTCACCGGTTTTCTGGCATGATCGACCGGCAGGCGCAGCACTTCGTGTTCCGCGCCTAGGTAGCTTTTCCAGTAAGCCAGCTGGCGGTCTTTTTCGCCCGCCTCCAGCCAACGCAATTGCCATTGCGCGTAGTCCGCGTATTGCACCGGTAATGCCGGTAGATTGAGCGGCCGTTGCTGCACCTGTGCCTGATAACCCGCGGCCAGTTCATCCAGCAGAATTTGCAGCGAGGCAGCGTCGGAAACGATGTGATGCATCACGATCACCAGAATCTGCTCGTGACTGCTCAACCGAATCACCGCGACCCGCAGCAAGGGATCGCGGGTCAAGTCAAACGGCTGCGACAGCAAGCGCGTGATTTCCATCTGAATACGCCGGTCGTGTTGCGATTGCGGTATCGCTGTCAAATCGATCACCGGTAACGGCAATTGCAGCGACGACGCAATCATCTGTTCCACGATACCGGTAGCGCCAATGGCATAATTCGTACGTAGCGCTTCATGCCGCCCGATTAACTCACTCAAGCTGACATGGAGCGCATGCAGATTCAGCTCACCCATCAGGCGAACCGCGTGCTGAACATGGAAAGCGGTACTGTTTGGGTCGAGCTGCCATAAGAACCATAACCGCTGCTGACCGTAAGACAAGGGTAATGCATCGGTACGTTCACATTTTGTGATTTTGTGCTCAGCACTGGTTTGTCCGCTTTGCACTTTCTGATTTGCGATCATTTGGCGGATAACCGCCGCACATTCCTGCAACCGCGGATTTTGAAACAAGTGACGCGAGGTAAATGGAATTTGCCAGCGATCACAAACCCGTGCAACCGCTTTAATCGCTTTGAGTGAATTACCACCGGCGGCAAAAAAGTGATCGTCTCGCCCCAATCCGGTACGATCCAGCAGCGCTTCCCAGATCACTGCAACATCACGTTCAGTATCATCATGTAACGATTGCTCTGCCCGGTTGCCGCCACCGCACACAAAACGGCCGTATTCATAGATCGCGTAAGCATCCAGCGAACGATTGATCCACCCTTGCCGGCACGCCGCGCGTTGTAGCTTTCCGCTCGATGTTTTGGGCAATGCGCCGGGATTCAGCAGCACGGCAACCGACAGGGATTCATGACAACTGGCGCTGACAGCTTCTGCCAGCACTTGCACCAAAGTTTCCGCGCTGACCAGTTTTTGCATATTGCGCGATATTTCGGCGGCGACGCCGATGCCTTCGCCTTCTTCGCTTTCCACGGAAAACACCGCAACCCGGCCTTTGCGCACCGCCTCGACTTCATCCTCGATCATCAGCTCAATATCCTGCGGATAAATATTCTGTCCGCGAATGATGATCAAATCCTTGACCCTTCCCATGATATAAAGCTGCTGCGCATGCACGAAGCCAAGATCGCCGGTGCGCAGCCAGCGCAATCCGTCTTGCTGTACAAATGCTGCCGCGGTTTCTTGCAGACGCTGCCAGTAGCCTTGCGCCAGACTGTCACCGCTGGTCCAGATCTCGCCAACATGATCGTCCGGCGATGCAGCAGCAGTCTCCGGATCGACGATTCGAACGGCATGGCTGGATGCCGGAAAACCGCAAGCAATGACCGGAACGCCTTGTTCAACCCGCTCCGCCTTGCCTTGCGCCAGCAATTCGGGTGAAAATTCCTGCGCTTTCATGCCTTCACCGCGCACCCCGCCGGTCACGAACAGCGTGGCTTCCGCCAGGCCATAGCAAGGATAAATCGTTCCCGCAGAAAACCCCGCCGGCTCGAAATGCTCAACAAATGCACGCATGGTGTTCCGCCGTACCGGTTCGGCGCCGCAGAAGGCAACCCGCCAGCAGGATAAATCCAATGTTTGTAACTGCGAATTTCTGACTCGATCGGCGCATAACTGAAAGGCAAAATTCGGTGCGCCGCTGACGGTGGCGCGATAGCGTGAAATGACTTCCAGCCAGCGCACCGGGCGTTCGATAAAAAACTTCGGCGTCATCAGAATTACCGGCACACCGCGGTGCAACGGCTGCAACAATCCGCCGATCAATCCCATGTCGTGATACAGCGGCAACCAACTGACAAAAATATCGTCGGCGACAATCGACATGCCTTCTTCAAACGCTCGGGAATTAACCATCAGGTTATGATGACTGACCATGACACCTTTTGGAACGGCGGTTGAACCTGAGGTGTACTGTAAAAAAGCGATATCTTCCGCTTGAGGCTCAAATGCCTGCCAATTCCGTGAACAATCGCTGTCGACGGTATCGACGGTTACTACCGGAATATCGCTGAGTTGCAGCGCGCCGGCGTCATGCAGCAAGGATACGCCGTCACCGGTGGTCACGATGCACTGTGCCCGGGCATCCGCAGCGATTGCCAGCAATCTGGCCATATGCTGTTCCTTTACCGTTTCCGGCGGAAATACCGGCACCGCGATTGCTCCGGCATATAGGCATGCAAGGAAACCGATCACATAGTGCTCGTCGTTTTCCATCAGTAACAGCACACGTCCGCCCGGCAACACATGGCTCTGCAATTCTGCCGCGAAAGCTTTGACACGTTGATCAAGCTGCCGGTAACTGAAGCGCTTTTCTTGCCAGCAGCCATTCACTTCGGATAGGGTGATGAGCGCCGTATCCTCGGGTCTTGCTAAAGCTAATTCTTGCAGGTGTATTACCAGACTCACCGGAAAATCACGATTCGGAATCAATCTTGTGTTCATAACAATTTTTCTGGAGTTGCCCTATTGATAGGAAATGATCCATATCTTCGAATATGGAGATGTTAGAAGCGCCTTGTTTTATAGTTGCCATCGCGGATTAGTGAATCAAAGCCAGCGCCGCAGCGTAATCTTTCGGAGCTTCGATTGGCCAGGCTCGAATGATTCCCCAATCCGAGTGTTCATGCGCGATGCGATAATGACTGCCGGGTACCGGCAACACGGAAATATCTTGCAGGTTTTCCGCTATTCCCAATCCCAGAGCTTTCAACACCGCTTCCTTCGCTACCCACAGATCGATGAATCGTTTTTCCGGCCAACATGCCCGAGCGTGCTCAAGCGGAGACAGCACATAATGAATTAGCCCGGTGATATCGCGATCGCACCGTTCAATGTCAATTCCGATCTTGCCCGCTGACGACATGGCAATCAGCGCAAAACTGCCGGCATGAGAAAGATTGAATTGAATTTCGGCATGCTGTGCCAGATATGGCTTACCGGACGCGGTGATTGAGATGTTTAACCGATCAGGCAAGGTTCCGACACGCTCGGCCAGCAAACGCTTCAATGCCGCACGCGCTGACACGAAGCGGATCCGGTCTTGATAGTGATAAAAACCACGCGCCCGGGACTGTTCCTTTGCGCTAAGAATTGGCCAATCGTGCGCCAATTGTGTTGAGGTAAATGCGAATTCGAGCAACCATGCATCGATATTCTCCGGCACTGCTTCAAGCTGTTGCAACGATGTCACACATCACCCCTTTTTGGCTTTCAAGCAATCGTTTTTTTAGCACATGGATGAACCACTCTTCCGATTGCCGCAGAAAGAAATGTCCGCCGTCGAACCAATCGAGTGTAAACATTCGACTGCTTTCCTGCTGCCATAAGCTTAGGTTGTCCGCGCCGATCGTATCCGATCTGCCACCGAAACAATGAATCGGAACAGGAAGAGGATCATGCCTCGTATACTGAAAACTACCGCATACGCGGTAATCGATCCGCAGCAATTGCAATGTCATGGCCAGCAATTCCGGACTGTTGAATACTGCTTCAGGTGTTCCGCCTTGCTTACTCAAGTCTGCGATCAACGCAGCTTCCGTGCAGATTTTGTGATAGCGCTGACTATCCTGCCGTGCCGGAGCCGCGCAACCGGATACCATCAGCGCGTCAGGCAAGCGAGCTTTCAGTCGATGCAATTCTCGCGTGATTCCATGAGCCAGCAACGCTCCCATGCTATGACCGAAAAGCGCGTAGCTTTCTGGTAGCGTTAATGCAATTTCCTGACTCAGGATATCCACCAGCATGCGGTAATCTTCCTGCGGGCTCTCACCCAAACGGCTACCGTGACCCGGTAATTCCACTGGAATTACTTCTATCCATGAAGGTAACAATCTTTTCCAACGCAGGTACATCGTGGCGCTGGCACCTGCACACGGCAAACAATAGAGCACAAAATGGCGAGACATACCGATACCCGCTTATGATGCATTGTCCATGAATTGCCGCAGACTGAGCGGACGCATGTCGGTCCAAACATCTTCAATATGACTCAGGCAGGCTTTTTTATCACCCAGAAAACCGGTGTCCCGCCAACCACCTGGAATCGCTTTCCATTCCGGCCACAGTGAATATTGTTCCTCGTAATTGACCAATACCCGGAACACACCATCGTCGCGATCAAAACAACTCGTCATTGCTATTTCCTTATCAATTAGATTCAATCATTACATCAATGAGAATAAGAATGCTTCTTATTTCACTAGACGAACCAATTCAGGAAAAATCCAAGAATTCTATAAAACTTTAAGTTTGGAGTTGCGCTATGACCTACTGGATAAAGCCTCTTTGCAATGGTGAATAGCGGCATGAATCAGAATATTTACCAGAGAAACAGATATTTGAAGCTCTTCCGCAATCATACGTTGCGTGTATCCTTCAAGGCGATAAAGTTCAAATATCCTGCGGGTTCTCTCCGGAAGCTCGTTTAATGCCGCCACTATTAGATCCAAACTCTGATAGTGCATCAAATAGATATCCGGCGTCCGTAGCTTGTCAGGCACTAAAAGACCTTCTTCTTCACTGTCAAACAGATCCAACTCAAACACGGCGCGACGGTATTGATCAATCGCCATATTACGCACAGTCTGAAATAAATAGGCAATCGGTTGCTTCACTTCCAATTTGTTATCGGGACAGTCACGAATCTTGAGATAAGCGTCATGGATCACATCGTCGGCACGATCCCAATCCCCCAAAATCTTAAATGCGGCTCGCCGCAGTCGTGTTCGATGCGCAATAAACAACATATCGACTTGCGAAAACCACTCGTCTTCTGAATTCATAATAATAAATCAGTCAATCAGGAATTAAGACGAGCGTTAATGCAGAGCAAGGTAGACTGATGACATGAGACGGTATCTTGCGCGTGCCATCAATGATTGACCAACAATATGATATTTTAACCAAACCCTTAAATTTATTTCTTCCAACCATAATGCTATCTCCAAATGATTGATGTGATAGCTGGCTGGCAAGTAATGTAAGTTTGTTGGCTGGCTAGAAGGTTATTTCTCTACTGTTAAGCAAAGATAAAAATTACTCAACGGTGCAGATCTAATTAAATGAAATGAAATGAAATGAAATGAAATGAAATGAAATGAAATGAAATGAAATGAAATGAAATTATTCTGGTAAATTTACGAATCAAGAAAGATGATAATGATAATCATTTAATATGTAAAGCTTAACTTCCTAGACAGTGTCGTCACAAGATTTGATTAGGGCCTGTTAACACAATCTAAGTGCTTCGACGATGGGCAGCACATGAGCAACTCCGAAGTTTTCTTGCTGGGTTCGCCGAGTTCATCCAAGCTAGTAGTAGCCGCGCTGGAGATTGAGTGTTGCCAGAACCATTTGGCTATGTGCTTGCTCAGCGTAACGGGCGCCCGAAGCGGGATGCCTGCAGGGTGACATCTGCACGCTCCCAAGCTTTTTTGAAGCGCGCTTCGATAAGCCTTGCCTGATCATCCTTTTTTTGCGCGCGCAATGCCTGTATCAGTCCGTAGTATAAATAGCGGTGTAAAAATGTACCACTGAGGCGCGCTAAATTTCGTCGCAATCGCGGAATAAAAGTGTACCAATCTTAAGCCTGTAAGCTGAT
>NZ_FNOE01000045.1 GCF_900106555.1 Nitrosomonas oligotropha
GGTGAAGGCCGTCCGACCCCGAAAGTAGCGATTATTGCACCGGTTGTATTGGTCCTCGCTGTTGCCGCTTTCTTCTTCTTGCGGAAGCGTAAACCTGCTAATCAAAACCCAGCGTAGTTACATCGAATGCTGGTGTGAAATTAAGGATGAGTTGCGTATTGAACTCATCCTTGCTGGTAGAATCTAACAGCGAAAATATATTTAATCTGAAAAATTGAGAGGAAACTGTGCAAGATAAGCGATCAATACAGTTTGTTATTAAAAAGATAGCAGTGCTTGCTTCTCTGGTGATAATGTTTTCTTTTGCGTTTCAAGCAAAATCAGTGATGGCGCATGCAGCGCTGGTTAAATCCGATCCGCCCAGAAGGGCTACACTCTCTATATCACCCAAACAAGTACGGCTTTGGTTTAATGAAAAAATAGAAGGGTCTTATGCAGCCGTTACCGTACTCGACTCCAATAAGCATTCAATAACTGAAAATAACCCTGAAAGCGTTGCAGATGACCCAAAATCTGTCGTCTTGAGCTTACCGCAACTAGGATCTGGACGTTACACTGTGAAATATCGTGTGATGTCGGTTGATGGGCATGTTATTGAATCAAGTTTTGATTTCAATGTAAAAGAATAAAATGTAGCAAAATGGTAGAAGTTATCGCAGCAATTGCACGTTGGTTTCAACTTGCAGCAAACATGATTTTATTGGGTAGCTGTATCTTTCTAGCTATCGCCAATACCGGGAAAAGAATCCATCCGGAAACATGGATTGTACGACTGGAACGTTTGTTCACGTGGCTGGCTATCAGTATTCCCATCGGTCTTGTGGTAATGTTGATGACATCCTTAGTTCAAATTACCGGGAATGTCGGTAATCTATGGCAGCAAGATGTTTGGTTAGGATTCATCAGCGATAAGCGCGTTGGTCAAATATGGAGCTGGCGTACATTATCTGCGCTAATGCTGTTACTCGTCATTGTTTTACTTCGTAAATCTCCCAAAACCCGCTGGCAGTACATTTTGATTGCTTTTGCTGCAACTCTGCCTCTGATCGCAGGCTCACTAGCAAGTCATGCTGCGGCTGAAGGATTATCCGTATTGGCGGTTTTGCCTTATGCTTTGCATATTATTCTAGCTGGTATTTGGTTTGGAGCATTACCGGCTTTTTTGCTATTGATTTATGAGAATAACAAAAATGCTAAGGCTAAATCTGGCAATGCGCCGGAATATAAAACGCTGATGCGGTTCTCATCAATCGCATTACCGGTGATGCTATTGATTATTTTGACCGGAATCACCGTGGCCGATCGTATCTTTGACGGCTTTTATGCTGCGCTTGTTGCGACACCCTACGGCTGGTTGCTTAGCATCAAGATATTTATCCTCAGTATCATTCTCTTAATCGCAGCGCGAGTCCGTGCGCATTGGTTGCCGTTATTAGCAAGCGATTCGCAATCTGATAATACGAATCCTGGCAAAACAGGGATGAGGAAGTGGGTGCGCATTGAATTCATTCTGGCATTGCTATTACTATTCCTGGCAACTGTAATTGCCAATACTATGCCGGTAAAGCACGCGCTGATTGAAAATTGGCCCTTCCCATTCCGGTTTTCGATTCTGGCAACCTGGGATAAGCCGAATGTGGCCATTCAAGTATGGATTGGAGTTTTCATTCTGATATTAGCGGCAGGAGCAATTCAGTTCGGCCAGCTCCGCAACTGGGGATTCAAGCGTTTGATCGGTGTTCCTGGGCTATTGCTGGCATCCGGTCTTGCCATTGCTTTGCCGCCATTGGTAATCCAAGCGTATCCTGAAACCTATCGTAGACCGTCAGTGCCTTTTGACGTAATTTCTATAACCAATGGTGCCGCTTTATTCAATCAGCACTGCGTTGAATGCCATGGTTATCAAGGAATGGGCAATGGTATCAAGTCACGAACGCTGTCGACAAAACTACCCGATCTGTTGATCGAACCGCATACCACAGAGCATACACCGGGAGATTTCTACAATTGGATTAGCTATGGAATGGTTAATACCGATATGCCGGGTTATGCGGAAAAAATATCCGAAGAGGATCGCTGGGATCTGGTGAACTATGTGCATGCATTATCGAGAGGTTATCAGGCGCGGATTCTAACACCGGAAATCATACCCAATAAAGCCTATGTAAAACCGCCGTTCTTTTCGTATACGGAAAATAATAGCAACAGCGGCTCGCTGCAGGATTTTCGCGGGCATAAAGCCGTCTTACTGGTTATTTTCTCATGGCCGCAATCGCAGGATCGTATCGAGCAATTAAAGCAAGCGTATGACCGCCTAAGTGAGCAAAATATCGCTGTATTAGCAGTACCGGCAAATGAGCTTGCCGCCACTGAGGTAACTCAAATCGCGGCTGAATTGCCGTTCCCGGCTGTTACGCAGGGCGCGTCCGAGATTGCTGCCAGCTATGCATTATCGCGCCGGACGTTGACGCATCCGGATATTATCGGGAAGGGGAAAAATCCGGATCATATGGAATTTCTCATTGACCGGAACGGTTATATGCGCGCGCGCTGGATACCGTCAATAGATCAAACCGGTTGGTCCGATATCGATAAGTTATATCAGCAAATCAATCTGCTGAATCGTGAGAATATGAAAGTGCCTTATCCGGAAGATTTCGTCCGCTAACCGGTTGCTATTCGCTGAACCGCAAGAATAGCAACGACAGAGCAGTGCTGCGGTAAACCACGTCGTTGCACGAATACATAAATGCTTTGTATCATAGAGAAGAATTAGGATCGAGCCTGACATGACAGGCTTTAGTATGATCGATCTCCACATGCCGGATGCTGGCGTGACGCACATCAATATCGAGGACGCGTTTGAGCGGATGCTGCAGAATATGGCAGACGATCATTCGGATGACACCGCCATGTGTGATCAATAAAACCTTCTTTCCGTGAAATTTCTGTTGTATATCTTCCCAAGCTGATAAAACACGTGCCTCGAAATCCAGCAAATGTTCGCCATTGGGCGGCGGGTAATCGAAGGGATTTTGCCAGAAGCGGGATAAAGCACAGACATCCGTGTGCATCAATTCAGCGCTGGATCGATCTTCCCAATCACCAAAATGTATTTCCCGGATACGATCATCCTGAGTGACGGGAATCGAATAATGTTCCTCAATAGCATGCGCAAAGTCCGCACATCTTGCTAAAGGCGAAGTAACGATATGCTGCCATTGCGTCGATTGACTGTTAACGGCATGCCACATTTGTGTCCAACCGAGCGCGGTCAACGGATAATTCGTGCTGCCGCAATAACGCTGACTGTTTTCTGTTACGCCATGCCGCAGTAAATCAATTGAGGTCGTCAAGATACTAAGAAAGCTCGCTTTGTTGCGAAACCTGCGCTTCGGAAAAAGTCGCCATTTCATTATGCAACTTGCACGCCATACGCAACAGATTCAGTGTGACGGCTGCGCCGCTGCCTTCTCCAAGACGCATCTGTAAATCGATGAGCGGATCGGCGCTGAGTGCTTTAAGCACGAGTGCGTGTCCCAGTTCGGAAGATTGATGGGAGAAAATAAACCAATCTTTACATCCCGGAGTAATATGCTCGGCCGTCAATGCCGCGACTGTACTGATAAATCCGTCAATCAGCAGTGGCAAGCCTAGTTGAGCGCCATGGATATAAGCCCCCGTCAATGCGGCAATCTCAAATCCGCCAACGCGGCGCAATGCGTCCAAGGGCGAATCCGTTTGCGGCCGGTGCAATGATAATGCGCGCGCGATGATTGTTATTTTATGCGCGATGCCTTGTTCATCCAATCCGGTGCCTCGTCCGGTCAGCCGTTCCGGTTGCTCATTCAGTAGAAGACACGCCAACGCGGTGGCGCTGGCGGTATTGCCGATCCCCATTTCCCCGCCGATAAAGAGCTGCTGACCGGTTTGCTGTGCATGTTCAGTGGTTTCAAAACCCGCTTGGAATGCTTGACTCAATTGTTCCCAGGTCATCGCGGGCTGATGAACAAAATTGGCCGTGCCCGCCCCTAAATGACAATGCCGCACATGGGCCAATGCTTGCGTATCATGTACTGTTCCCAAGTTAATGATCTCCAGCGAAGCATTCAATGCGCGCGCCAGAACATTGATGGCTGCGCCGCCGCGCGTGAAGTTTCTGATCATCTCACCGGTGACCGATTGCGGAAACGCTGAAACACCTTCGGCGGCAACCCCATGATCGGCGGCAAATATGGCGATGTGCACGCGATCGGCACCGGGCTGCAATGTATTTTGCAGCGCAGCAAGCCGGATGGCGAATTCTTCCAAACGACCGAGAGAGCCGGGTGGCTTGGTGAGTTGTGTTTGGCGTTGCTCGGCCAATTGGCGCATTTCCTGGTTGGTAACGGCCGGTGGAGTGCTTAGCCAATGAAGAGCAGCCGGTTGCGTCATATTGACTCTCCTTTAAGCACCAGAGGCAGACCGGCAACGGTTAAAATGACTTGATCGCAGTGTTGCGCCACTTCCTGGTGTAATTTACCGGCTTCGTCACAATAGCGGCGGCTCAATTCCCCCATCGGGATAATGCCCATGTTCGTTTCATTGCTGACCAAAATCAGTTTGTTGGTTACCAAGGAGAGGGCGGTGAGGAATGCCGCGCGTTCGGCATCGAATCGCTCGACTTCCGGGTGGATCAACCAATTCGTCAACCAGAGTGTCAAGCAATCAATCAATAAACAACACTCGTTGTCGGCATGTTGCGTCAATACGGAAGCCAATTGCAGAGGTTCCTCGATGACTTGCCAGTGATTAGGTCGCCGCGCCTGGTGCGCAGCAATTCTTGCGTGCATTTCGTCGTCCTCGCTGGTGGCGGTGGCGATGTATATGACCGGCAATTGACTCTCCAGCGCCAAGCGTTCGGCTAACCGGCTTTTGCCGGAACGTACACCACCCAGAATCAAAGTCCGGACGGATGTCATGATATCCGCACAGGCAGATTGAGCAATCGGTTCAATCGTGTGGTATCCAGGTATTGCTCGACACAATCGGCTAACCGCTCAATTGCGGCATTACATATCGACGGGTAATCCGGCATGCTGTGTTGATCAACCAGTCCTGCCCAGGTCAGTAATTCGTGGCAAGCGGCAGCGGATGTGAAAATGCCATGCAAATATGTTCCTGCGATCAAACCATCATCGCTGATTGCGCCATCCTGACTTTGCGTTAAATGGATAAGCGATTGATAGCGTGTGTGATAAGTGGTGATTCCCGCATGGATCTCATAACCTGTTACGGCCGCATTGTTCAAAGATAAGCGCCCCTGGCCATTGCGCAGAATTTTGTCCGCTGCCAGTGTTGTTTCCATATCAAAAAAAGCGAATCCTGGGGTGCTACCGGCATCGCCTTCAAGACCGATAGGATCATGAATCCATTTGCCGAGCATTTGGAAACCGCCGCAAATGCCCAGCAATTTCCCGCCGTAGCGTAAATGATGGTAGATTGCTGGTTCCCAACCTTGCTGGCGTAACCAATCCAAATCCGCGCATACGCTTTTTGAGCCTGGCAGGATGATCAAGTCCGCTGGCGGAATGGTTTCACCGGGACCGATAAATTGCACGTGAACATGCGGATGCAACCGCAACGGATCGAAATCGGTGTGATTGCTGATACGCGGTAGTGCAGGGACGATGATCCGGAAGAGTTTCTGCTCCGGCGATACGGTTGAAGCAGCGGAGCCGGGCAAAGCGTCTTCGGCTTCCAGGTGCAAGCCCTGCAGGTAAGGCAATACACCCAACACCGGTTTGCCGGTATATTGCTCCAGCCATTCCAATCCGGGATCGAGCAATTTTTTATCACCGCGGAAACGGTTAATGACAAAACCTTGAATGCGCGCTTGTTCGCTTTCGCTCAATAATGCCAATGTGCCGGCGAAGTGTGCGAATACACCGCCGCGGTCGATATCGGCAATGAGAATGACCGGACAGTCGACCGCTTCGGCAAAGCCCATATTGGCAATATCGTGGGCACGTAGATTAATTTCCGCTGGCGAACCCGCGCCCTCGGCTATGATCCGCTCGTATTGATTACTGAGCCGCGTATGCGACTCCAGCACCGCTTTTAGTGCAATCGATTTATAGTCGTGAAAAACGCCAGCGTCCATGGTGGCGATGGCATGACCGTGAATGATGATTTGCGCTCTTTTATCGGTGTTGGGTTTTAGCAATACCGGGTTCATGTCGGTATGCGGTGCCAGTCCGGCGGCAAGGGCTTGCACTGCCTGCGCCCGGCCGATTTCCCCGCCATCGGCGGTGACGACACTGTTAAGGGCCATATTCTGCGGTTTGAACGGCGCGACGCGAACACCTTGGCGTGACAGCCAGCGGCACAACGCCGTGACCAGCATGCTTTTGCCAGCATCTGACGTGGTACCCTGAACCATCAGTGTTTGCGTATTCATCGCGAGTGTTCTGCCAAGTTAGAGAATTGATGCTGAATGAGAGTCAAAGCGTGCCCCAAGTGCAGCCGTGTAGCCATGCGGAGGAAACAATCTGGGTAATACTCATTCCGGTGGTACCGCCGAATTGCTCCAACGATTGTGAAAAAGCAATTCCTGCAGCGGACGTTCTTCTGCCCAGCCTTGCAGCTTCAGCATCGGCGCGGGATAAAAAGCTTCGACATGGCCCAAGCATAAAATAGCGACCGGTTTACTACCGGCAGGCATGTCGAGTAATTCAGCCAGCTGCATGGGATCGAACAATGACACCCAGCCCATGCCCAATCCTTCGGCGCGTGCGGCCAGCCAAAAATTCTGGATCGCACAGGCGACTGAAGCCAGATCCATTTCGGGCAAAGTGCGGCGGCCAAAAATGTGTTGTTCGCGCCGGTCGCTCAATGCAACGACCAGCAGTTCTCCACATTCCAGAATACCGGCGACTTTCAAGCGCATGAATTCGTCGCTGCGTTCCGCCAGTGCAGCGGCGGTGCGGTGCCGCTCTTCTTCCACTTGGGCTGCGATAGTCGTGCGCAACTGCGGATCGGTGATGCGGATAAACCGCCATGGCTGCATCAAGCCGACACTGGGTGCTTGGTGGGCGGCGGCGAGCAGGCGCTTCAAAACAACGGGATTAACCGGATCGGGCAGAAAATGCCGCATGTCACGGCGTTCGGCGATCACGCGATAGATAGCGGCACGTTCACTGTCACTGAAGCGATGGTTATTATGCATAGCGCTACAGATCGATTCCTTTTTGCGCCTGAACACCCGCTCGGTAAGCGTGTTTGACGTCAGTCATTTCCGTGACGGTATCAGCCGCTTCACACAGCGCTTCGGGCGCGCCGCGCCCGGTAATGACGACATGCTGCATGGCTGGGCGGTTTTTCAGGTCATTCAGCACTACGGTTAAATCCAGCCAGCCGAATTTGAGCGGATAAGTCAATTCGTCGAGCACGATCAAATCCAGCGACGGGTCGCGCAGCATTTCCTGCACCACAGCCCAACCGCGCTGCGCGGTTTCCGTATCGCGTTCCAGGTTTTGCGTATCCCAGGTGAAACCTTCGCCCAGGACATGCCACACCACCTGATCTTGCTTGCGGAAAAAAGCCTCTTCACCGGTATCCGAGCGGCCTTTGATGAATTGCGCCACGCCGACGCGCATGCCGTGCCCCAGTGCCCGTGCCATCATACCGAAGGCCGAACTGGATTTGCCTTTGCCGTTGCCGGTGAGAATCAGCAATAAGCCTTGTTCGCGGTCGGCACGTGCAATCGCCTCATCAATCACTTCCTTTTTGCGCTGCATACGTGTGCGATAACGCTCTGCGCGTCCGGAATCGGTCATACCGTTATCCTGCCGAAGTGTTGCGTGAATTGAGTTGCTGCGCAATCACCGTAAACAGCACATGAATCACAGCGGCGATACCGGCATAAAATACGAAGGTTTCGATATACAGCGGGAAATATTTGATCAGTTGCGTACCGAATTCAGCGAAACTGGTTTCGGCAATGCGGCCGGAGAAAAAGTAAAACCCGCCGCCGGAAAATAATTCACACAGCATTAAACCGGTTACGATGCTAGCGGAAAGCGGCAGAACGGTGTTCCAGGCGAATTGGTGCCGCTTGGCATACCAGCGTCCGGCCAGCCATAACGACGCATAAGCCGGCAGTAAAAAGAAATAGGCCGGTGTCATGCAAAAATCACTGACACCACCCCAGGTAGTGGCGGCAACATCCAAGCCCCAGCCAAAGGCAAAGAATCCCAGCAACGGCCATGCGGAACGCAGATAAATGCCTGCCAGGAAGAAAACCGCCCAGGAAGCGTCAGCAAGGTTATACAAGGTGGCAAAATGATGGCTGCGGGTGAGCATCATTAAGCTTGCCAGTAGCAAGCCAATAGCGATTTGATGACGAGTGGATAAAGTCAGCATGTTTAACTCCTTATGTTAGGGTTGATAACGCAACATAGCGAAAAAATTCCGCCCTGGTTGATTGTAGAATGCAGCGGTTTGGTAGTTCTCATTAAATAAATTTTCAATCCGCCCTTGTAAGCGCCAATGCTTATTCAGATTATATTCGGCACGCAGGTCGAATTTGACGTAACTGTCCAGCTTGCGCGTGTTGGCCAGATCGTCATAGCGTTGGCCTTCGACCAATAGCATAGCGCCCAGCCGGTATTGGCCGAATTGCCGGTCGGCTTCCAACCGGAACGATTCTGCGGCGCGCCGTGGCAGTATATTACCGCGATTTGAGCCGGATGAACGATTTTCGGGATCCATCAGCGTCAGGTTGGTATTGAATTGCCAGCCTTTGATTTGCGTACTGAGTATGCCTTCAAAACCGCGAATACGCGCCTGATCGACGTTGGCGGGAGCGAAGATGCTGGCATCGTAAGCGATCAAGTGGTAGATGTGATTTTCATAGATATTCAACGACCAAGTTCCCCAAGTTGCATTGCCGCGCGTGCCAAACTCAAAACTGCGCGAATCTTCCGGACGTAGATGCGGATTGCTGAAGCCGGGAAAATACAATTCATTGAATGTCGGTGCTTTGAAGGCGCTACCAAAATTGGCCAGCAGGCGGACATTATCGGTGAGCGAGTAACCCCAGCCCGTGCCGCCGGTCACCCGGCTGCCGAATTGCTGGTTATCGTCATGCCGCAGCGACAACTGAAAATTATGTTTGGCAACGGTGGCTTGATGCTGCGCGAAAACACCCCAATTGGTACGTGAATTCACGGAAAAAGCTTCTGTGCTATTAATGTGATCTTTCTGATAATCCATGCCGATGGTCAGTAAGTTTTTCGGATTGATGGTGAAATCGTTCAATACCGAAATGGTATTGCGCGTGGTATTGAAGCGGGTTTGAAACAGCGTGTTGAGAAAATTATCGGTATCCTCACGGCTGCTGCCGCCGATCAGATTGATGCGCCAGAACTTGAGTGGCGAATAGCGCGCCGTGCCGCCAAAAACCTGCTGCATCACAATCCCTTTATTGACGAAGCCGCCGTCGAATTCGGTTTTGCCCGCGGATCGCATAAAATTGCCGTCGATTTCCAGTCCGTTTTGAAAACGGTACCCCGCGCGCGCGGAACCGGCGGTATTGCGGTAACCGTCCCGGTCGTATAACGTGGGATCGGACGAATCGACAAAGCAACCGGCATCGCTGGAGCCGTTACAGGCATTAAACCCGCGCGTGCCGATGCCGCTGGCGGTCATATTCAACCAACTTTGCTTGCCGCTGTACGCGAATCCGGTGGCGCCTTCCAAAGTTCCGTAACTACCGCCGCCGAAATTAAAATTCGGTTTAAATCCGCTGCCGCTGCCTTTGCGCGTAATAATATGAATCACGCCGCCGATGGCTTCGGAGCCGTATAGACTGGAGCGCGGGCCACGCACGATCTCAATGCGTTCAATCTGATCGACCGGAATGTTTTCAAATGCGGTCGTGCCCGATGTCGCGGAGCCTACTTTGATATTATCGATCATGACCAACACATGATCGGATTCGCTGCCGCGCATAAAAACCGCAGTGTTTTTACCGGCACCGCCATTGTTGGAAATGCTCATTCCTGGCACGCCACGGAATAAATCCTGAATCGAACGCGCCTGCTGACGCTCGATATCCTGGCGCGAAATCACCGTGACTGAAGCCAGCGAAGCATCGGCGGTTTGCGCCGTGCGCGTTGCAGTCACAATCACCGGTTTCTCCTGATGATCTTCATTCGCGGCATATGTATTCAGAGTCGTGCCGAGCCACAGCACAGCCATCGCCGCTAGACGGCATTTTTGCATGAGTTGATCCCTTCGCGCGCACCCGCGCGTTATCAATGATTAAGGAATGCGAAGGGAAATTGGAAATGGACAGAAAACCGGTTCGTGCAATGAAAACCGGTCAAAATGCCACTGATTGCCCGCCGCAATACCGTAGTAATGTTCACTTCGGGCCGGTCTCCGGACTCATGAGCGGAAGCTATTCCAAATCTGCGCCTTCCCGTGTTGTTACACAGTGGCATGATGCAGATGATTAACTCATTTACCGTTGCGGGGGCAGTGCCGGCATTGCCTGATTCGAATCAGACGCACCGGCTTCCCGTTTAACCTTCAAGAACGAAACCTTGAAGGCACCTGAAATGTGAGCGCGAAACATACCTGACCGCTGATGTATCTGTCAAGAAATTGTCTGTATTACGGGGTTGCCATCTTTATTCGATCCACCCATTTGCCGAATTGATTGCCTACATGGAATCGCCGATAAGAGTCGAAGTTATCCGGTGGTTATGAGATGCGTATGACGATTTCGTGTCCATTCATGCATAATCTTAATTTGTGCGGTATCGCGATGCTCGTTTAAACATGGACTGGTATGAAAAATACGGTGATCAGGTTTTTGAACGAATGGATCAAAATAAAAAATTCTATTTATGTACGTTAAAGTAAGTTGCTCTATTTTCGCTGCTATCAGCGTGATTCTATGCAGTTCTTATGCGCTGGCAGAAGCGGGATGCTCGCTTGATGCGAAGCTGGGCATTGGTGCATTGGGACGCATTGAGCCGCGTTCCCGAGTAATTAAAATTTCCCATAACGCGGGTCCCGAAGGTGCTCGTGTTGAACAGCTTTTTTTTCAGGAAACCGATCAAGTTAAAGCGGGCGATACATTAGCCATACTGTCCGATCATCTTAAGAAAAAAGCGCAAGTGGAAGCCGCCAGAGCGCGTATTAAGGTGCTGGAAGCACAGCGGGCTGTGGAGCAAGCCGCGCTCGCTTTCAATAAACGGGAATACCTGCGTTATCAATCATTGGAACATAGCTCCGCTACCAGTGTTTCGCTGGCCGATGCCAAACGGTTGGCGCTTGAACAATCTGGAATTCATCTGAAGCGCTTGTCGGCTGAGATTACACAAGCGCAATCTGAGCTGAAAATAAACGCAGCGGAACTGAGCAATACGCAAATTGTGGCGCCCATTGACGGTACCTTATTAAAAATTTTTGCTCGCCCGGGAGAACGGATTGGCGATAAGGGAGTGCTGGAAATGGCGGATTTGACCGAGCTGGATGTCGTTGCGGAGGTTTATGAATCGGATTTGCTGCGAATCAAGGCGGGTCAATCTGGATGTATCCATGCTGTGGGTTTCAAACGGCCCTATCTGGCGCAGGTGAGAGAACTGGGATTTCTCGTGCGGAAAAATGATTTGAACGATACTGATCCCTTAGCCGACCGGGATAATCGCATCATCGAAGTGCGTTTGACCCTTGAACCGGAGGCTGTGGCGGATTTGCGGCATCAGATTTTCCGGCAGGTTAGGGTGCGGATTACGCCGTGAATAAGCTGGCCTGGTTTTACTTTCCCGCCCGTTTGGCCTGGCGGCAGCTTATTTTTGACCGCTCCAAGCTGGTGGCTGCGATTTGCGGGGTATTGTTCGCGTGCGTCTTGGTGTTCATGCAGCTGGGTTTCAAGGATTCCTTGTACGCCAGCGCGGCTTCCGCACCGGTCAAATTGAGCGGTGATTTGTTTTTGATGCACAAGCAAAGCGAGGCCATGTGGCGGCCGATCCAGTTCAAGCGTAGTGAGTTGATGCGCGTACTGGGAAATCCGGCGGTTGCGGAAGCTTATCCGCTGTATCTCGGGTTGGCGCCGCTGAAGAATATTAAAACTCAGGTCAAGCGCACCTTGATGGTTTACGGTTTCGACCCGGATTCGCTGATCTTCAATCTCGATGAGATTAAAAATAAGCGGCATGAATTGCGGCTCAAGGATACGGTGCTGTTTGACGAATACTCCCGCCCGGAATTCGGCCCCATGCGTTCATTGCTCGAAGCGGGCCGGAATGTCACGGAAATTAACGATTATAAGGTGAACATCGTGGGCTTATTCCGCTTGGGCGTGTCGTTTGCCGCCGACGGCAATGTGATGACGAGCGATTTAAATTTTATGCGTATCTTTCCCAGAAGGAATCTTAGCGAGATCGACATGGGCGTCATCAAGCTCCATCCCGGCGCGCCGGTCCAGCAGGTCAAAGCGGAACTTAGAAGCCAGCTCAACGAGTTCGTGAATATTTTTAGCTATGAAGAATTGCTGAAATACGAGAAGGATTATTGGGCCAATACCGCGCCGATCGGGTTTATTTTCGGTTTCGGGACGGTCATGGGATGGGTGGTCGGTTTGGTGATTGTCTATCAAATTTTGTTTACCGATATCGCCAATCATCGCAACGAATTCGCCACGCTAAAAGCCATGGGCTATGAGCATGGTTATTTTGTCCGCTTGGTGTTTGCTTCGGCTTTTTTTCTGGCTGTGTTGGGGTTCATTCCGGGTTATGTGCTTTCCTTGGGGCTATACCACCTGGCTGAATCGCAAATGTACATGCCGATGCCGATGCTCTGGAGCAAGATAATCACGGTGTTTCTGTTTATTCTTTCCATGTGCGTCATGGCCGGGTTGCTGGCAATCCGTAAGCTGAAAGACGCCAATCCGGCGGATATGTTCTGATGCCGGCGGTCATCGATGTCGAGCACTTGGATTTCAGCTTTGGCAGCGGCGCGTTAACGCAGCCGGTGCTGAAAGACATCACCCTTTCCATCCGAAAAGGCGAGATCGTACTCATCACCGGGCCTTCCGGATCCGGTAAAACGACTTTTCTGACCATTATCGGCGGCCTGCGCCAAGCCTTTCACGGCAGCGTGAAAGTCCTCGATCAACAGCTCATCAATAGCAGCGAGCAGGTTAAAGTCAAAGCTCGGCAGCAGATCGGTTATATTTTTCAACAGCATAATTTGCTCAAGTCACTTTCGGCGTTGCAGAACGTCAGCATGACATTAGAAATGGGCAATGCGCTGACAGAGCAGCAAAGACGGGACCGCTCTGCGGAAGCGTTGATCGCAGTGGGGCTGGGGGATCGGCTTGATTACAAACCGGGGCAACTTTCAGGCGGGCAATTGCAACGTGTCTCGATCGCGCGTGCATTAGTCGGGCAGCCTAAAATCATCCTGGCCGATGAACCGACCGCATCGCTGGATAAGCAAAGCGGTTATGAAGCGGTCAGTCTGCTGAAACGATTAGCCAAAGAATCGCAAACCGCGATTCTTTTGGTCACGCATGATTATCGCATCCTGGATATCGCGGATCGTGTGGTGGAACTGGAAGACGGGGTGATTAAAAGTGTTTGATTAGCAGCTGATTGTGAAGCTTCCACTTTTTTATCCCAGTCCTTACCGATTGTTAAGAAATAACCATAGCGCTAAAACTTGGCGCCAGTGCCGACGAGTTCACCGGAAGTGATTTTGTATGAGAAGTTTTCATGATCCAGGCTATCCAAGAGTTTTCCGTCAATTTCCGCTTGTGGATACATGAAGAAAGGCAATTTGCTGGTGGCATTACCAGGATTCAGCGCGAGATCTTCGGCGTGATTGAATGTCAGCCAATTCATCTCCCAGCTGCCGAAGAATTTTTCTCTTAATTGCATGATTTTTGTATCGTCCAGCGGAAGTTTTTCTAGTTTGGATACTTGCCGTACATCGGACGGGTTGACCGGTATCCAACCGTGCCCGGCCAGAAAGAATTCCGCGCGGCAGTGTTGCGATTGACTGATGTCGCCATATTGTCCGATGGAATCGTGCAGGCTTGATTCATTGACACGAATCCCGTATTGGTTACGCGCGGGGATATTGGCCGCTCTGGCCAGCGCGACAAATAATGAATTCAGGTCAACGCACTTTCCGTTGAGTTCATTTTTCTCGAGCATGGCTCTGACATCGCCTTGACCGCGTCCGCGTGTGTTTTCATCGTATTGCGCATTATCGATTACCCAATCATAGATTGCTTTTGCTTGTTGTACTGTCGTTTCGGCATGCTTTTCTTTCAAAATGGCATGAGCGGTTTCACGCACAATGCCATTGGTCGGTTTCAAATGCGTCGGGTTAATATAATGCTTGATGCTATTGGGCAACGCTGAATTCTTGATAGCGGGATAATGCGCCAGATCAAAGGAATGATGAGATGTTTTTACAATGCAACTGACGCTGACATGGCGTTGGCCGCTTTTGGGTTTGCCATGCCATTCCGCCTTGAATGCCGGGAAGGGACTCGCACCGAGAGTGGAGAATGATGCCTTGCTCGCATTACCGCTCCAGTTACTGCCTTGTGTGAATTGAAAAGAGGAATCATTGGTGTCAGGAAGCGGGAGCCATAAACGGGCTGAATTACCTTTAGCCGGAAGATCGACTTGATAACTCAAGCGGTAACTGGTCCAGTTGCTGAAATCCGATGAGAGCAATTGCTTGGCCATTAAGGATGAAGCAGGGAAAGAGAGTACACTTGTGCCGATTAGTTTTATAAAATCCCTGCGTTTCATAACTTCCTTTATGGTGAATTCGTTGAGTTGCGGAATTTTATCTGATCGATTTTTTATGTCAATGCAATGTGAATGGGTATTTTTCTATCGATGAAGAAAGCAATTGATTTATTACCTGCTGTGGAAATTGAAACCGGCGGCTCACCGACGCATACCATTGTGTGGCTGCACGGTCTGGGAGCTGACGGTAATGATTTCGTACCGATCATCAATGAACTGACGCTGCCGCCCGGCGCATCGATTCGATTTGTTTTTCCGCATGCGCCGGAGCGTCCGGTCACGATTAATAATGGTTATGTCATGCGTGCCTGGTACGATATTTATCGCGCAGACTTTAACGATCCTGAGGATCAATCTGGTATCCGGGATTCACAAGAAGCATTGGATGCTTTGGTTGAAAGCGAGACGCAGCGCGGTATTCCTTCCGGTCATATCTTTCTCGCCGGGTTCTCGCAAGGCGGCGCAATGGCGTTGCAGACTGGGTTGCGTCAAAACAATCCGCTGGGCGGCATTATCGCCTTGTCATGTTATTCGCCGCTCGCGGAGACTCTCGCAGTGGAAGCCCACGTGGCAAATGCAACGACACCGGTATTCATGGCGCATGGTATTTACGATCCGGTAATACCGCTCTCGCATGCTGCGGCGTCTCGCGATAAATTGCTGGCAGCCGATTATCCGCTGGAATGGCATGAATACCCCATGGCGCATAGTGTATGCGAAGCGGAAATTACAGATATCAGCCGCTGGTTGCGGCATATCATTGGTTAGTGATTCTCCTAGCGGTTGAAGCTAGTAAGCATTATCTTTTTTGAGCACGATCCATACGGTTTTGAAGATGATCCAGAGGTCGAGCCAGATGGACCAGTTTTTGAGGTAATAGAGATCGTGCTCGATGCGGGCTTTCATTTTTTCCAGCAC